>VGOZ01000065.1 GCA_016875715.1 Chloroflexota bacterium
AGTCGACCGAGCCCTGTCCCATCGGCACGCTCTGGGCCATCGCACCCTGCGGCGTGGACCAAACGCGTGTGTCCCGGATGTGGCTCGTCACGACGTAGGGCGCGAGGATCTCGGCCGCACCGACGGGATGCTCGGCAGCCAGGACGGGGTTCCCCGTATCGAGACAAACGGCGGCGACGTCCGGTCCCGCCCGCTCGACGAGGGTTCGCAGCTCGGGAGCGAGAAGGTCATCGTAGTTCTCGAACGCCAGGCGGACGCCAAGGTCGCGCGCCAGCGGCGCGACGGCACGCGCAACACGCACACACTCCGCGATGTGCTCGTCGAGCGGAACGGAACCGGATCGCTCCGCAATCCCGCCAAGCGTGACGTGAATGCTTGGCGACCTGAAGATCCGAGCGGCGCGGAAGGCGCGCGGGAGCCAATCCTCGGCGCTTCCTCGCCTCGGGTCGTAGGCAGATGAGAAGCGATCGACGCAGCCGGCGCTGATTTCGATGCGGGCACCGTGATCGCGAGCCAGCAGTTCCAGAGCGCGCAGCTCCGACTCATCGTCGAGCGGTAAGTGGCGCCACGCCAATAACTGGAGCACCGCGATTCTCATCTCGCCGGCGAAGGCGATCAGACGCGACGCATCCCAACCTTGCCACCGGAGCGAGTAGGCATCGAGCCCAAGTCTCATCGGGTGCACCTGCTCGCTGAGTCGCGATTGCGGCGTGGGAATGACCTCGTTTCTCGGGCCGCCCGCGCGATTCTGTACCATCGCCGCGAGCAGCATCCTACCGGGGCGGCAACTCCCCCAGAGATTCCAGGATGGCTCGAGACCGGGTGCTTCCTGGTGAAGGAGAGCGGCATGGCCGAGTGGCGACTCGACTGGGAACGCGGACCTCTCACCATCGAGATTCCCGATGCCGATCTGCGGCAGATCGTCACCGCGAAGCAGCCACCCACGCTCGGATCCTGGACGGACCTGGTGCGGTCGGCCATCGAGGCCCCCGTCGGCGCGGCGCCGCTGCGCGAATGGGTTCGCCCGGGCCAGCGCGTCGCGATCCTCCTCACCGACGTGCACGACGCGATCTTCGGGTCGAAAGACCGCGTCGGGCCATTGCTGCTCGATTACCTGAACGCCGCGGGCATCCCGGATCGGAACATCGCGCTCATCCACGCAGCCGGTCTGCACGGCCATGGCGACGCGAAGGAGCGGATCGGTCCGGAGGTCCTGAATCGCGTTCGTTATCACGAGCACGATCCGCTCGACGAGGAGCGCCAATCGTTCCACGGTGCGACGTGGCAGGGCACGCCGGTGTTCGCGAATCGGATCGCGACCGAGTGCGACGTGATGATCGGCTTTGGCGGGTGCGGCCCCAGCCTCTTCGGCTTCCAGGGCGGGGCCGGGATCATCCTCCCGGGGATCTCCGGCGCGGATACGATTCGCCACAACCACATCAAGATCATGAACAGCACCCGCGTCATCAGCGGGTGGTGGCCGGGCAATCCCCAGAGGATGGATGTGATGGATGCCGGCGATCGGGTCGGTTTCCGATTCAAGATCGATTTGACCGCCAACGCGGTGTTCGCGGGGTATTTCCGCGATGAGTGGCCTCGGGCGGTGGAGTACGTCAAAGAGAATGTCCTCACTCGCGTGGCGCCGACCGACATCTACGTCTCGGCCACGCCGGGGCGCGAACTCGCCAACGCGCTCTACATGCACCTCGAGTACGGCACGCAGATCGTCCGCCCCGGCGGCATCATCATCATCTGCGCCTCGGCCGCGCACCACCAGTACGGACCGGCGCGGCCGGTGGAGGAGACGCTCGCCGAGCTGATCTACTGCACGCGGATCTGGAACGCCGAGACCGGTGCGGGCGATCCGGCGGTGCGCGCGTACCTCCGACGGCGTGACGTCCACTGCAAGGAGGAGTTGATGCTCCTTCCTCTCGATCAGATCTCGCGGATCGTCTCCCGTCGCCTGGGTGAGCCGCGATCGACGACGATGTCGTGGTCGCACAAGCGGGCGCTCCTCTCCACCCGGACGTTCCTCGTCACCGAGGGCGTCACACCGGAGGAGGGGGAGCGCCTGGGGTTCGCCTACGTGACCGGCAGTTTTCGCGATGCCTACGAGCGTGCCCAGCGCGAACTCGGCGGTGGCGGCCAGGTGGTCGCGAACGTCTCGGGCGGGTCGTTCGGCGGCGTCACCGCGCCCGCCGGCGGCATCCCCTACCCGATGCACGAGTAGGCGGACGCGCCGGCAGCGATCTCAGCCCGTGGGCGTCAGAAGCTGGCGCAACCGCGCCGCGACGGCATCGACATCTCCCTCCGTGCGCAAGGGCTCGGGATTCACGACCAGGATGTTCGGAGCGCGATTGACGTAGATCATCGGGTTTCCCTGCTGCAGGCCGACGAACACGTCGTCGGCGTCGCGACCGGGACGCGACGGATCGACGTGGATGTGGAGGAGTCGCGGAGCGGCTCCCCGCTGACGGATGGTCTCGCAGGTCACCCCGGGGAGACTCTCGACCGCCCGGGCGATGACGCCGATCCGACGCTCCGATTCGGCGAGACGGCGATTGTGATCCGTGGTGAGCCAGTCTTCGACCGCGACCACGGCGCAGACGATCTCTTGACGATCGAGTTTGTACCCGCGCCCGAGTCCTTTCCGATTCGTCTGGTGCTCGAATCCGATGAACGCCTGCATCGCCGCGGCCTCGACGAGGTCTTTGCGCCCCAGCAGCATCCCCGCCGAGTTCGCACCGCCGAAGTACTTGAGGCTGTAGGCGACGAGGTCAGCACCGCTCTTCGGGAACGAGGTGAACCGCTCGATCGGAAACACCTGACCCGCGGCATCGACGATGACCTTGACGTCACGCGCGTGCGCGATGCGGATGACCTCGTCCAGCGGGACGATGCCGGTCAGCAGATCGAGGTGGGCCGGGAAGAGGATCGCGACCGTCCGATCGTCGATCGCGGCGGCCAGTTCGGTGGCGGAGCACCCGTCCTCGGACCCGACCTCGCGGAGGCGAGCCCCGTGGACGGTCACAGCGCGGTCGTACTGGTTGACCATCGGGCGCTGGGTGAGCACGGTGTCGCGCAGTCCCGTCGTATCCGGCAACTGCGCCATCCGGTCGATGTCCATACCGGTCATACAGGCTGCGGTGCCGAGGGCCAGCGCCGCGGCTGCCCCGGGGGTGACGTGAGCGGCCTCCGCGCCCATGAGGTCGGCGATCGCCCGGCCAGAGGCGGCGAGGAGTTGTTGCATGTCTACGTAGTACCGCTCGACCTCCTCGATCGCCTCGCGCATCCGAGGCGATGGAGTATTGCCGCCGACGACGGTGTTGAACCCCTTGGCATTGATGACAGGCTTGATCCCGAGCCGTTCGAAGATGCTCGTGCGCGTCGATGTCTGCATCGGCGACCTCCCGCACTCACAGTCTACCTTGGACCGGCGCGCATTCGGACCGGGTCGTGGCATCGTGGCATCGGCGCGGGCCGCAGCGTACCGCCAGGCGAACTACATTCCACAACGTGACGATGACGGAAACGCGGGTGGTGCGGGCAGTTTGCGGGCACGACTGCCCGGATCAATGCTCGCTGCGGGTCACGGTCGCCGATGGTCGGGTCCTTCGCGTGGCCGGCGATCCGGCGCACCCTTTCACCGATGGCTGGCTCTGCGGAAAGGTCCAGAACTACGAGGAGCGGGTGCATTCGCCGGACCGGATCCTCACACCGCTCCGGCGCGTCGGGCCGAAGGGTGAGGCCACATTCGCACCGATCTCGTGGGACGAGGCGCTGACGGAGATCGTCGCGCGGTGGCGCGGCGTTCAGCGCCGTTATGGAGGCGAAGCGCTCGTCGGCTACGCCTACAGCGGCCACATGGGCTTGATCAACCGCAACCTGCCGCGGGCGCTTTTCCACGCTCTCGGAGCGAGCCAGTTCCAGACCGGGACGGTGTGCGATAGCGCTGCCGAGGCGGGGTGGACGCGCGCGATGGGCGACACACCGGGCGTGGATCCGGAGACGGTCGTCGAGTCCGACCTCGTTCTCTGCTGGGGAGCGAATCTGGCGACGACTAACGTCCATATGCTGCCGTTCGTCGAGCGAGCGCGCGAACGGGGTGCACGGCTCGTCGTCGTCGATGCAGCCCGCACGCGCACGGCTCGCATCGCCGACTGGCACCTGATGCCGCGTCCCGGCACCGACACGGCGCTGGCGCTGGGGTTGATGCACGTCATCGTGCGCGACGGCCTCACCGACCTGGACGCGGTGCGAGCCACGAGCATTGGGCTCGGCCGCCTGATCGCGGAGGTTCTGCCCGCCTACGACCCATTGCGGGTCGCGGCGATCACGGGCATTGAGGCGCGGCAGGTCGAGCGGCTCGCCGATCTCTACGCGACGGCCGCCGCGCCGTTCCTGCGGATAGGGATGGGCCCCTCTCGCCACGCCGGCGGGGCGACAACCATCTGGTCGATCGCGCTCCTGGCGTCACTGGTGAACTCGTGGGGCAAGCCCGGCGGCGGCGCGCACATGGACTCGGCGAAGATCTGGGGCTGGAACTACAACGCGCTCCGGCGTCCCGACCTCCTGGCGCGTGCCACCCGGACCATCAACCACAGCCTTCTCGGCCGCGCGCTCACCGAGTATGACGATCCCCCGGTCATGGCACTGTTCGTCGCCGCCAACAACCCTACCGTGACCTGCCCTGAAAGCGCGAGGGTGCGCGCCGGACTCGCGCGAGGGGATCTGTTCACCGTCGTCCACGATCTCTTCCTCACCAACACCGCGCGCTACGCCGACATCGTGCTGCCGGCGACGACCGCGCTGGAGACGGACGATCTGTATCGGAGCTACGGCACCTACTACGCGCAGTACGCGGACCGATCCATCGATCCGATCTGCGGGGCGCGCTCGAACGCCTCGCTGATGAGCGAACTGGCGGACCGGTTCGGGATCGACGATCCGCTGTTCTCGCGTTCGCCCCGCGAACATCTCGCGGCGCTCCTGGCCGATGCCAGCGGACCGACTGGAGCGCTTACGGTAGAGGAACTGCTCACCGGTGACCCGATCAAGCTGCCGTGGAGCGTAGGCGTGCCTCTGGCGCGTTTCGAGGCGGAGGACGGCTTGCTTCCATCCTGGTCGGAACCGCCGGAGGATCCACGTTGGCCGCTCCAACTCCTCACCGGTCCGGGTCACTTCCAGGCGCACACAGCGTACGAGGGTGTCGACCGTCTGCGGCGCCGGGAGGGTCGGCCCACGTGCCTTCTGCACCCTACGGACGCCGAGGCGCGGGGGATCCGCGCCGGGGACGAGGTCACGATCGCGAACGAACGCGGCGTGGTGGGTCTGTGGGCCGAGATCGGCGATGGCGTGCCAGTCGGAACCGCGCTCGTGAAAACGCAGCGATCGCGCGCGGCGTACCGGCACGGTGGTCCTCTGAATGTGCTGGTCGGGGATGACCTCACCGACTTCGGAGCAGGCGCGACCTATCAGGACACGCGCGTGGAGGTCCGGCGCGACTGATCCTGTTCAGCGACCGCTGGTCCCGGCACGGGCCCCCTCCGCGACGCCATCGCGCGGCCGGACCGTGCCGCTCAGCAGCGCGCGCCCGAAGAGGATGGCGGCCAAACCCGTCCCGGCCGCTCCGACGACGAAGGTGACGGTCAGTCCGGCCGCGTCGACCAGCGCGCCGAGTGCCAGCGAGCCCAGCGGCATCACCCCGGCCTGGACGACCGTGTACAAGCCCATCACCCGGCCGACCAGATCCTCCCGCACGCTCAGTTGCAGGGTCGCGTTGGAAATCGACATGTGCGCGATGCTGAAGAGACCGATGGCGATGAGCGACGCAACCGCGACCGGCCAGCCTGCCACGCCGAGCAGAGGCGCAAAACCGAAGAGCACCAGCGCGCCGGTCACGCAGAGGGGCAGCCACACGATGAGGTCGATCGAGTGGCGCTGGACGACACGGGTGCCGGTCAGAGCCGCGCCAACGATGGCGCCGACTCCCACCGCGGTCATCATCAGGCCAAGCCCCTCCGGGCCGGCGCCGAACCCCACGCTCGCGTACGCCGGCAGGAGGTGCTGGTACGGCTGCCCAAAGATGCCCAGCCCACCGG
This sequence comes from Chloroflexota bacterium, assembly GCA_016875715.1. Classification (GTDB taxonomy): domain Bacteria; phylum Chloroflexota; class UBA6077; order FW602-bin22; family FW602-bin22; genus VGOZ01. The sequence continues at coordinate 6,102 of VGOZ01000065.1, forward strand.
TGATCACCATCATCCGGCGGACAAATGGATCGCCGAACGCATAGCGCAGGCCCTCCGCCATCGCCGGGAGCCACGGGCCGGCAACGACCTTCGGGCGGGGCGGCAGCTGGAGCAGCAGGATCGAGATGAAGACCCCGGACAACATGATCGCGGCGATCGTGAAGCAGACCGCTGGACCGTAGGCGGCGAGGATCAGGCCGCCGACCGACGGGCCGAGCACGCGGGTGAGGTTGAACCGCGCGGAGTTGATCGCGATCGCGGCGCGCAGTCGCTCCGGACCCACCAGATCGCGAATGAAGACCGACCAGACTGGCCAGCCCATCGCATCGAAGATGCCGTTGGCCAGCGCCAGGCCGACGATCAGGGGAATCGATGCGACATCGAGCCAGACGGCGATCGCAAGGGGCGCACTCGCCAGAACGCCGCCAATCGAACTGACCTGCAACATCGACCTCCGGCTGACACGATCGCCGAGCGCGCCCGCCGGGAACGCAAGGATGAGGAGCGGGAGCATCCGCGCGAATCCCACGAGTCCGAGAACGAAGCCCGATTCGCCGAGCTGGAAGGCCAGCCACCCGAGCGCAACCGCCTGCACCCACGATCCGGTCGCACCGATGAACGACCCGATCAGAAAGGTCGCGTGATTGCGGTTAATGAGGATCGCGTCGACCTGACGTCTCATCGCGTCGTGCGCCGCCCTCCGTGCGGAGAGTGCCAGACCGTATCATTCCGGACGCTCGTGGTGGTCCGTGGCTTGCTGTTCTTCGCGCTGTACGTCGCATCGATCGTCGGCGCAAACTGGGCGATCGTCACTTTCGGCGTCGTTCCGGTGGCGCCGGGACTGATGGCACCGGCCGGTGTGTACTTCGCCGGTCTTGCATTCACCTTTCGGGATCTGACACAGGATGCGCTGGGCAAGTGGTGGGTGGTTGGCGCGGTTATCGTGGGCGCGGCCATTTCGTATGCACTCTCGACACCGGAGCTGGCGATCGCTAGCGGCACCGCGTTTCTCTTTTCCGAACTGGCCGACTTCGCCGTCTACACCCCGCTCCGGGAACGGAATTGGTTGGCGGCCGTTTTCGCCTCAAATGTCATCGGAGTCACCGCCGATTCGGCGCTGTTCCTGCAACTCGCGTTCGGGAGCCTCGATTTTCTTCTCGGACAAGTCGTCGGCAAGTTGACTATTACGCTCCTGGCGGTCGCCGTGCTGTACTTCGCCCGGACCGTGCTTAGCCCTCGGCGCGAGGCGGCCGTGTGATAGGCTGGCGTGTGTGCGCGCGCCGCGGGCTGTCGGCCGCGTCTGGGGCGCGCAGCAGACGGCGATCGCTCTGAACGTTCCTCAACGTCAACACCGGATGTCGATTGATACCTCGCCGATCGCGCCTCCCCGATCGATGAGATGTGCCGCGAGGCCGCGCGGAGCGGCCCCGAACCCCGTGAGGGTGCGGCTACACCGGATCGTCTACACCGATGCCTCGGGCGCTGCGGTCGCGGAGTCTTCCGGGCAGTCCGCTCTACGCTGGTTTGCGTATCGAGGAATCCCTTAGGGGCGCGAGGCTGAGCTGCCCCACCCGCCCGTACCTTGTCCCCTGCCAGGAGGGACTCGGACGTGATGAATCAGAAGACCACAGTGTTGATCGGGTATCGGCACCTGCTGCTCCGCCAGGCGCTTCGGACGGCCCTGACCATGACCGGAGAGTTCGAGGTCGTACACGAAGCGGCCGACGGTAAGGACGTGATCGAGTCCGCCGAGCGAGTGCAGCCGGATGTCATCCTCATGGACACCCAGATGCCGATCGTCTCCGGCATCGAGGCCACGGCACACCTGCGGCGCACCGGCAATCGGGCGCGCATCTTGCTGATGACGCTCGGGGCAGACGACGATCTGATCCTTGCGATCCTCCGCGCCGGCGCGGCCGGCTCCATCCTGAAGGACGCGAACCTCACCGAACTGACGCGGGCGCTGCACACGCTGGCACGGGGCGGCACCTACCTCTCGCCCGAGATCTCGGAGCGGATGATGCAGAACTACGTCCGCTTCGCGGAACGCCCGCGCGACGACGCGCCGCGCCGCGAACTGCTCTCGGTCCGCGAGCGCGAGATCCTGCAGTTCGTCGCCGAGGGAAAGGGCAATCAGGCAATCGCCCGCGATCTGACCCTCTCGGTCAAGACGGTCGAGGCGCACAAGGCACACATCGCGCAGAAGCTGGGCGTGCGCGGGCGCACCGAACTGATCAAATACGCGATCCGCAAGGGTCTCATCGAACTCGAGAGCGAGACCGCGATGGCCCAGCCTGTGGCGGCCTGATCGGCTCGATCCGGGACAGGCGCCGGCAAGCGCTGCCAGACTAGGGGAGCATGTCGAGGAGTCTGCTCCCCGCCCTCTTCTCCCTGATCGTTCTCCTCGGGTGCGCCATGCCGCCCACCCCTACCATCCTGGCCAGACAGGCGCCTCAGACCCTACCGACCAGCACGCGCCCGACCGAGCCATCGCCCACGCTTGTGGCCAAGCCCACTGCGGCGCCGGCGTCGCTCCCCACGGCCACTGCCGCGCCACCCGCGACCGTCAGGCTGACCGCGCCGACCCAACCCACGGCCACAACCGCGCCCGCGAACCCGGCGGCTCCGGTGCCGCCCACTGTGACATCCGCTCCGGCGACGCCGAGCACCCCCACGCCTACGGTCACGACCTGGGTGAGCGGCCTGGCAGTGCCCTGGGGCATCGCCTTCGCCCCCGACGGTCGCGCGCTCATCACGGAGCGCCCTGGCCGCATCCGTGTCGTCGAACAGGGACAACTCCGCGCCGAACCGTGGGCAACGCTCGACGTCTACGAGCGCACGGGCAGTGAGGCCGGTCTCCTCGGCATCGACGTCGATCCACAGTTCGCGACGAATCGCTACGTCTACGTCGCCTATTCGTACCTCTCCGGTGTCTCGATCCGGAACCGCCTGGTGCGCATGCGCGATGATCCGGCGACCGGCCGCGGGAGCCTCGACCGAGTTCTCCTCGACGACCTGGATGGCGCGGGGAACCACGACGGTGGCCGGGTCAAGTTCGGGCCGGATGGCATGCTCTACTGGACCGTCGGGGATACGTTCCGCGATGACCTGGCCCAGGCGCCGGACTCAAACAACGGCAAGCTCCTCCGCATCACGCGGGATGGAACAGTGCCCCCCGACAACCCCTTCCCGGGTTCGCCGGTCTGGTCGCTGGGTCACCGCAATCCTCAGGGCCTCGCCTGGCAGCCAGGCACCGGCCGCCTGTACGCGACGGAGCATGGGCCGAGCGGAGGCCAGGGATATGGTCAGGATGAGGTCAACTTCATCGAGAAGGGGAAGAACTACGGGTGGCCGACCATCCGTGGCGAGCAGCGACGAGAAGGTCTCGAGGCACCCATCGTCCAGAGTACGGCCGCGGTGACGTGGGCGCCGGGTGGGGCGGCATTCGTCTCCTCCGGTCCGTGGGCGGGATCCTTCCTCTTCACCGGACTGCGTGGACAGGCGCTCTATCGGCTCACCATCGATTCCGCCAACCCACGGACCGTGATCAGTTTCGAGACGCTCTACGGCAGCGTGTACGGGAGACTGCGGGATGTGATCGAAGGGCCGGACGGCGCGCTCTACGTCCTGACGAGCAATCGCGACGGGCGCGGTTCGCCCCGGCCGGAGGACGACCGCGTCCTCCGGCTGAATTTCGCCCCCTAGGCGCGAGCGCCGACCAGAGCGTACGACGCGTTCACCGCGACCTCCCGCTTCTCGGCTGCCGACCGAATGACCCCATCCATGATGACATTGACCAGGTAGACGCCGCGCGGATCGATCGGTGACGGCAGGCCGTCACGCACTGCCTCGGCGAAGCGGCGCATCTTCAGTCCCCACGCTGCGCTCGATTCCTCCTTGGCAATGTTCTTCGGTGTCATCGTCATATTGAACTCGCCAACGCTCTGGTTCTGGAACACCTCCAGCGGATCGAGCGCGAGGCCAGCCTTTGTGCCAAGAAAGAAGGTCCGACCGATAGAGTCCGCGTGCGCCGCCCAGGTGGACTTCACGATCATCGCCGCGCCGTTCTCGAACCGCACGAACGCGAAGGCGAACTCCTCGACCTCGAATTCTTCGGCCGACCACGGCCCGCCGAACGTCTGACGGATCCCCTTGTAGGCCTTGGCGAGCGGGTTCCCTGTGATCGCGCTTACGGCGATCGGCTTCGGATCGCCCATCAGCCACAGATTATTGTGGATCGCATACACCCCGGTATCGACCAGCGTGCCAAAACCGGCGGTGGCCTTCTTGACGAAGTTTCCACCGGGGATGCCGAACCGTCGATGCGTCACCGCCTCCGAGTAGTAGATGTCGCCGAGCATGCCGGTATCGACGATCTGTTTGGCGGCCAGATTCTCGGCCGAGAAATCCGGCTGAAAAGCGACCATCAGAATGCGGTCGGTCTTCTCCCATGCGCGCATGATCGCGGCCGCGTCGTCGAGCGTCGCCGCCATCGGCTTCTCGAGGAGGACGTGCTTGCCTGCCTCCAGCGCGTAGATCGTGGGCTCGCGATGGCCCATGTTGAAGGTGCACACGCTGACCGCGTCCGGCACGACGCGATCGATCATCTGCCTGAAATCGGTGAACACACGGTCGGCAGGAATCCCAGCCGAAGCGGCCGCCGTGGCGGCTTTCCCGGGAGCCACGTCTGCCCAGCCGACGATCTCGACGAAAGGCAGATCCTTGTAGAACTTGACGTGGGCCTGCCCGGCCCAGCCGGCACCGACCACCGCGATACGAATCTTCTTGTCGGCCAATAGTCTCCTCTTCGTAGGTGAATCCCCGTTGACTCGAGTGCTGAAGGAGGCGACCAGCCGCTACGAGGGCAGTGGCCGACAGCCCGGACGGTCGTACCGATGGAACTCGCCGGTCGGCGTGAAGGCGATCCGGATCGTCGTCTCGGTTCCTATCGGTTCGATGTGGTGCCAGAGATCCTTCGGGGCGAAGACGAAATCTCCCGCCCGCACGTGCACCGGTTCCGGATGATGCTCGTACTGCCAGGTCAGTTCACCCCGATAGATGAACCACGTCTCGTTCTCGAGGTGGTAGTGGTGATCGTTCGGCGTGCCCGGCGGCTGCTGGATGACGGTGATGGTGAACCGCTCATCGATCTTGATGCGCTCGCCCCACTTGCCCGGACCTTTCGACCGGATCAAGTCGTCGACCGTGACCTTCAACTGATCGGCGCTCAGCAGGAATGGCGCGGCAACCGACATCGCTCTCGCTCCCGAAAGAAGTCGCACGATTCTACGCCGTGCTCCGCCTCGGCGACGCAGCCTCCGGCGTCACGGTCAGACCCTCGGTCTCGAACACGCGCTGGCCCACTTCGGCCGTCGTTTCCGCTTGCTCCCGCGTGCGACGGCGCAGGAGATCGTCCAGCGACCCGCGGAGGGTATGCCAGAGTGCGTTACCGGCCCGGGGTACCCGCGCGGCGGCGACGACAGCTGCCGCCTGGACGTGCTCGCAATCCGGCGAGCCGCACGCGCACGCCACCTGAACGTCTCCGGTCGACGACACCGTCGCGCGCGCGCTGTGACCGTCGTCGAAGCGGACGGTGGCCCGATTGGCTCGCACCCGAACCGCGACAAGCGTCGCGAGCCCCGCCGCCGCACCCGCGACCGCCAGACCCGAGATCACCTTCGTCCTTCGACGCATCTGCTTTCTCCCGCGCTGTGCACGGATGTTAACACCGCGTGCTCATCGTTACGTCAACGACAATTCGCCTCTCATCGAGCTGCCGAGGATCGTCAGGATACGTTCCGCGGCATTTCCGTCGCCGAACGGATTCGCTGTCTTCGCCATCCGCGCGTACTCATCGGGCTCGTCGAGCAACTGCTCTAGATTCGCCCGAACCGCAACCTGCCCGGTACCGATCAGTCTCGCACACCCGGCCTCTACGGCCTCCGGTCGCTCCGTCATCTCGCGCAGGCGGGAGCAGGCGCCTCGAGCACCTCCGCAAGTTCCGGGATGACCCACTGGGGCTGACCGCCATTCGCCACTCGCACGATGTTCTCGTAGCAGTTTGCGAATCGCCGTGGATAGCTCTCCCAGGTAGGCCCGGCCATGTGGGGGGTGAGCAGGACATTCCGAAGCGCGAAGAGAGGGTGATCCTTCGGCGGTGGCTCCTGGGCAAACACGTCGAGTCCCGCTCCCGCGATGACGCCGCGGGCAAGCGCATCGGCCAGGGCAGCCTCATCGACCAGACCGCCCCGGCTGTTGTTGATGAGAATCGCGGTTGCCTTCATGAGCGCGAGGGTCCGGGCATCGATCATGTTGCGCGTGCTGGGCATAAGGGGGACGTGGAGCGTCACTACGTCGGACACACTGAGCAACTCGTCGAGCGGCAGATAGCGCACGCCGAGTTCCTTCTCTCGCTCGGGCGGCGGCCGGAACGGATCGAAGTAGACCATCTCGCCCGGTTCAAACGGGCGGAGCCGGCGGGCGACCTCCTGCCCGATGCGGCCCATCCCCACGATGCCGATCGTCTGGCTCCAGATCTCGTGGATCCTCAGACCTCCCAGTGCCCCGCCGCGCCAAACGCCCGTTCGCACGTTCTCGTCGAGCAAGGCGATGCGCTTCAGGAGGGCCAGGATGAACATCAGCGTGTGCTCGGCCACCGAGATCGCATTCGCGCCGCCATTCACGGCCACCGGCAGGCGCGCCTTTCGGGCCCCCTCCACGTTGAACGAGTCATACCCAACGTTCATGAGCTGAACGAGCTTGAGGTTCTTCGCCCGAGCGAGGAGATCGTCGTCGATCCATCCGGGCTCCATGCCCAGGAGAAACTCGATCCCGGAGATGCGCGACGGCAGATCGGCCTTCGAGACGATCTCCAGTCGATAGCCTGGCGGAAGCAGCCTGCGCCCGATCGCCAGCACATCCTCGGCCAGAATCGGCACCAGCGTGATGACCCGCTCGCCCATATCGCACATCCCCTCGTGCCGGGGATCGAACGCCCCGTCGGCAGAGAAGCATAGGAGAGTGGCTTTGAGGCCAGACGCGGAGGTCGCGGCGCATCATGCGGCCGGAGGGTCAATGCAGTATCGAGAACTCGGGCAGACGGGAGCGCGCCTCTCCGTGATCGGCTTCGGCGGCATGCTCTGCGTCCGGGAAAGCCAGGCGGACGCCAATCGGGACGTGGCCGAAGCGGTCGATCGGGGCGTGACTTACTTTGATGTAGCGCCGAGCTACGGAGCGGGAGAGGCCGAGGAGAGACTCGGCCCGGCCCTTGCGCCGTTTCGGGCGCGCGCGTTCCTGGCCGGCAAAACCAACCGGCGCGATGCCGCGGGGGCACAGCAGGAGCTAAAGCGGACGCTCCGCAGGCTCCAGACGGATCACCTCGATCTGTATCAACTGCACGCGATGACGACTCTCGCCGAGGTCGAGCAGGTGTTCGCTCCGCGGGGCGCGATGGAAGTCATGCTGCGGGCGCGGGAGCGCGGTGAGACCCGCTTCCTCGGGTTCAGCGCGCACTCTGCGGAGGCCGCGGTCGCGTTGTTCGAGCGTTTCCCGTTCGATTCCGTGCTCTGCCCCGTCAACTTCTGCACGTACATCGAAGGTGGGTTCGGTGGACAGATCCGCGAGGCCGCGCACCAGCGCGGCGCAGGCGTCCTCGCGCTCAAGGCCATGGCCCGCACAGCATGGCCCGCTGGGACCACCCAGGAGCAGCGCTCCTGGCGGAAATGCTGGTACGAGCCACTCGTGGATCGGCGGCAGGCAGAACTGGCTCTCCGATTTACCCTTGGCCTGGGCGTCACCGCGGCCATACCGCCGGGGCATCGAGAGTTCTTCGCGATGGCCCTGGATCTGGTGTCCGAACCGCGACCGCTCAGCGACGATGACCAGGAAGAGATACATTCGCTGGCCGGCACCGCCGCCCCTCTCTTCACGGCTGCTGCATGATCAGCGCGCATCTCTATGTGTGGCATCACCGCTCCTTCAGGTGCCGACTCCATCGAGAATCCTTCGACAACTTGACCGAGAGCGCGCCTGCCTGGTAGCCTGCTGGCCTAGATGACAAAACGATTACAGAGTCTTGCCGCGGCCCTCGCGGTGATCGCGGGACTCGGCCTGACACCGGTTTCGGCGGATCACGTCTACGTGGGGAGCGAGGCTCAGGTCGCCGGCGAGGATATCGCCAATCTCCGGTCGGAGCCGGGCATCTTCTCTCGCATCATCACCCTCATCTTCCCCGGGCGCTACCTGTACGTGCTGGACGGGCCCCGGGTCGGCAACGACGGGTCGTGGTATCGGGTCGAGTTCGATGGCGACTTCGGTTGGGTTCGCGGCGACCTCCTGCGCCCGGCGGCACCCCGCGACGCTGCCCTTGCTCCCGCCGCCAGCGCGCCTCTGCCGGCCGGGGTGCGCGTCGGGTCGGAGGCGTCGGTCATCACCGACGGTGGTTTGAATCTCCGCGCGGCAGCGTCAACCGGCGCGCCGGTGATGGAGGTCGTGCGCGACGCCGCCTTCGTCTACGTCATCGATGGCCCGGTGCGGGCCGAGGGTCTTTCCTGGGTCAAGGTCGAGTACGACGGCGCGTATGGATGGGTATCCGCGGGTTTCCTCGGCCCGGCGGATCGATCGGGTGGAGCGCGTCCGCGCGCTATGTCTACCCCCATTTCGGTGGCCGATCCGGGGCTAGGTGGGCGCATCGCGCAGACGGCACTCAAGTACGTGGGGCTTGACTATGCCTGGGGCGGAAGAAGTCCCGCTACCGGGTTCGATTGCTCCGGTCTGGTCGCGTACGTGCTCGCCCAGCACGGCATTCATGCCGGTCGGACCGCGGACGAGCAGGCCGGCGCTGGGGTGAGTGTGAAGCGGCAGAACCTGTTGCCGGGCGATATCGTCGTCTTCGCCAACACCAGTGGCGCCGGCTACACACACAATGGCATCTATGTCGGCAACGGTAAGTTCGTCCATGCCAAGGACTGGGACACGGGTGTCGTGATATCGTCCGTCTTCGAGGCGTACTGGAGCCGTCACTACGCGGGTGCACGGCGACCCTGGTAGGCGACGACCACCGCCGGCATAACATCTCGCCGTGAAGCGCGACGTTCGGGTTGCCTGCCCGAACGGCCATACCTTCGACGCCTCGGTCCATCGCAGCGCCAATGTCACCACGGCGCCCCACCTGCGCGCGGAAATCATGGACGGTAGCTTCAACCTCACTACGTGCCCAGTCTGCCAGATCGAGTCGTATGCCGATGTCCCGTTCCTCTACCACGACACCACGGTGTCGCTCCGAGTCTGGGTCTATCCAGAACGAGATCGCCACGCCGCCGAGGAGATTCGCACCAAGATCCGACAGGCCGCCGCGATCGTGGAGTCTGTCCTGCCGACCGATCGACGCGGTCCGGAGCTCCTTTTCGGTCTCGAGGAGCTACGGGCCCTGATCAACTGAGCCAAGGCGCAGGCTGTCGGGCAAACCGGCCGCGACCGCCGCGCGGTTAAGGGACTCGAAGACCGACACCGGAAGACGCAGGCCGCGGGCGCGAGCCTCCCGCCGCTGCCGTTCCGCCCCCTCGCCAGGCACCCGAGATGCGCCGGAGGGGTCGGCCGCACGGACGTCGACGACGAGGGCATCCATGCGGGCGAGGAAGTCGGTGCGCGGCATGACCGTGGCAGGGTCGATCGCCAGGAAGACATGCCCCTCATCCCACGGTCTCTCTCCGCGTTCGACCTCCACCGCATGCTGTCGCCCGAACCGTGCTCCGGAGAGCACGCCGGCCAGCGCCTCCAGCGCCAGAGCGAGGCCGATCCCCTTGTGAGGCGCGGCCGGCGCACCAAGGGGGAGCGCGAGACCGCTCTCCGCCGCGGCGCGCGCATCGGTCGTAGGGCGACCGGAGCCATCGAGCGCCCAGCCCTCGGGAATCGACTCGCCCTCAGCCACCGCCAGATCGACCCGCCCCCCCGCGACTACGCTGGTGGCGAAATCGACCGTCAATGGAGGCTCATCCCGCGAGGGGAACGCCCACGCAAGCGGGTTGTTCCCGACGAACGGCGTGACCGTACCGGGGTGCGCGAGCATCACGTTACCGTTTGTCGTCGCGAACGCCACGTATCCCGCGTCCGCGATAAACCGCGCGTAGTGGCCGACCGCACCCAGATGATTAGAGCGCCTCGCTACCACAAAACCGATGCCGCACGCGGCCGCGTGGGCAAGGCACTCGCGCGTCGCGAGCGTCGCGACGTATTGGCCTGGGCCGTCGTCGCCGTGCACGACCGACGCGAACGGCGCCGTCCGCTCGATGCGCACGCGGGGGCGAGGATTGATAATCCCCCGGCGAATTCGATCGAGATACGTGGGCAGCGCGCGCAGACCGTGGGAGTGCATGCCCCGCTCATCGGCCGCGATCTGAACGTCGGCGATCGTGGTGGCGACGATTCCCTCAACGCCGGCTGCGCGTAACAGCCCTTCGCACAGCCGCCGGGCGTGCGCCACATCGACGCGCGCATAGCGCGGACTCAAACGGTAGGAATCCGGTAGAGGCGGGTGAGCACCTCGCCGAAGATCAGCGCCTCGGCCTCACGACCGAGGTTGAGACGCTCGATCGCTTGACGGCACCAGAGGGCGCTCCTCGGGTACTCGGGGAGGTTCGAACCCCAGACAACTCGACCGGGCCCAACCCGACGCACGGCGTCAGCGACCGCGGTGGGCACGGCCCGTGAGGGATCCTCGCGGAAGAACCGCAGGATCGTGGTGCCCAGGTAGATGTTCCGGTGCTCCTCCGCCGTGCGGATCGCAGCTTCGGTCGCGTCCGGATACCCCATGTGATCCATGATGATCGCCACATCAGGGAAACGGGCCGCCACCCGGGCGATGCGGTTCGGGTGCACCACGTCACCCCCGGAGTGGATTGAGACGACCATGCCGCGCGCGCGCGCGCGCTCCATCACCGGGTCGACCATGGGGTCGTCGATCTCGTACTGGTGGAGCACTGCCATCAGCTTCGGCCCGCCGAACCCATAGCGATCGATAATGGCGAACTGCGCCTCGATGTTCGCCAGCCCGAGCTTCGGGTTGATCGTCGCGCAGCCGATGCAGCGGGGGTTCCCGTGGATCGCGTCGGCCAGCCGCTGATTGTCCGGCTGAATTCGCAGTTCGCGCTCCGGGGCGGGACCATTGTTCGCCGGCATCACCACGGCGACCTGGATGCCCGCCTCGTCCTCCATTGCGAGCAGCTCTGGAACGCCGAACGGCTTGCCGCCATCATAGTCGTGGGCCAGATACGCCTCGAAATCAACCGTCGGCACGTGGAATCCCTCCTCCCGGCGCGCAGTCTACTCGGGACTGAAGCCGGGACCGCGCGGCAGGAGCGTGCACCCGTCGACAAGCCGACTGGAACCACCCTCCGCGAGGACGCCGCCCTCCATGTAGAGCACGTTCGGCAGGGCCGCGAGGACGTGCAGGTGCACGCCACCACCGTGGGACGCATACGGCACGCCGAACGCATCGGCCATCAGGCCGATCTCCAGACACTCGGTCACGCCGCCGGCCCGCCGGATATCCGGCTGGATGATGTCCACCGAACGGCGCTCGAGGAGGTCGCGGAACTGCCGCTTGCCGAAGTCATTCTCCCCTGAGGCGATCGGGATATCGAGTGTCGCGGCCAGGCGGGCGAGTCCATCGTGATCGTCGGCGCGCAACGGTTCTTCGAACCAGCGACACCCGAGTTCCTCGTACACCCGCCCGCGGCGCGTCGCTTCGGCGAAGTCGAACACCTGGTTCGCGTCCACCATCAGCGGCGTCTGTGCCCCGACGATCGCGCGGACGGCGCGGATGCGGCTGATATCCTCGGCGAGTGCTGGCGCTCCCACCTTCATCTTTACGCCGGCGAAGCCCTGCTCCATCGCCCGGCCGCACACACGCTCGAGCACAGGAATGTCGTAGTTCAGCCAGCCGACCATCGCATAGGTCGGGACGCGATCGCGCACCGGGCCAAGCAGCTTCCACACCGGCGCGTCCAGGGCCCGACCGATGAAGTCCCACAGAGCGATGTCGATGCCGGAGACACCCATCAACGTCAGTCCCGTCGAGCCGTGGTAATCGGTGAGCCGCCAGAGCCGATCGCGAATCGCGCGGACGAGGAAGGGATCCTGCCCCACGATCTCGGGCCCAAGCAGATCGGTTACGACTCGCGCCATCAGATCGGGCGCCGAACCGAGCCGACCGAAACCGATCTGTCCCCGGCCGCAAATGCCGATATCGGTCTCCACCTCCACGGTGCAGACTCCGCTCGTATCGAGCGTCTGGAGG
>VGOZ01000066.1 GCA_016875715.1 Chloroflexota bacterium
GGATCGAGGATCCAGACACACAACCATTGTGGGGGGTTGGGATCTGTGACGCCTCTGCCGTCTCAGGCGGGGAGGGAGCGCGGCGGGAGCCCTATCGGAGCCCCACACCGAGGACGTTGATCCTGACGTGGCGCTGGGCAAGGAGGAAGATGAATAGCGGCGGAAGCGTCGCGAGGGTCGAGCCCGCCATCACCAGGTGATAGCGGGGGCCCACGCTGTCGGCCAGATAGCGGAGGCCAAGCGTGATCGTCCGGAGCGACTCGCTACTTGTCATCACAAGCGGCCAGAAGAACGCATTCCATTGCGCGACGAACGCGAGGACAACAATCGCGACGAGCGCGGGCCGCAGCGCGGGCAGGACAACCAGACCGAGGGCGCGGAGAGGATCGCAGCCGTCGACGCGCGCGGCAAGTTCGATCTCGCGCGGGAAGATGCGGAACTGCTGCCCGAGATAGTATGTCGCGAAGGCAGTGCACGCGGGAGGCACGATCAGTCCCGGATAGGAATCGACCCAGCCGATCAAGCGCATCAGGACGAAGTTCGGGATGACGATCACCTGGCCCGGGAGAAAGAGCGTCGCGACGAAGAGCGCGAAAAGCGCGCGCCCTCCCGGGAGGGGCAGGCGCACGAACGCGTACGCCGCCAGGATTCCGAAGGTGACCTCGAGGCCAGTGATGGCGCTGGCGATGAAAAAGCTGTTCACGAGATAGCGCGCCAGCGGCACGACCGTCCAGACCTCGCCGAAATTCTCCCAGCGCGGCGGCCGGGGAATGAGCGAAAGAGGCTGGGCGAAGATCTCGTCGGGGCCCTTGAGGGCCGTGGAGAGCATCCATATGGCCGGGACCGACACCACCACCGCGGTGGCGACCGCGAGGAGGTTGCGCAGAACGATCATTCGGTCAGATCCGGCACGCGCGGGCGCAGGAGCATCAACCCGGCCACGACCAGGAACAGCACCCAGGCAATGGCCGCGGCGTACCCGAACTGAAAGAACTGGAACGCCAGCTGGTAGATGAGCACAGTGAGCGTCAGCGTGGCGTCGGCCGGCCCCCCCCCAGTCAGAACGTAGACCAGATCGAACGCGTGAGCCGCCCGCACTGTCGCGATCACGAACACGAACGAAGTTGTCGGCGACAGCATGGGCAGCGTGATGGCGCGGAAACGCTGCCACGCGTCGGCGCCATCGAGGCGCGCCGCATCGTGCAAGTGCGTGGGCACCGACTGCAGACCGGCGACGAAGAGAATGACGTCGTACCCGATCCCCTTCCAGATCGCGACGGCCACGAGCGACACCATCGCCCACTCCGTCGAGGAAAGCCATGGAACCGGCGCCAGGCCCAGACTGCCCATCGTACTGTTGGCGAGGCCGAAGTCCGTGTTGAGAAACCAGCGCCATGCCAACGAGGTGGCGACAGAGGACGCGCAGATGGGCATAATCAAGGCAATACGGACGATCGTGCGGCCACGCCCCAGGCCTTCGATCGCGAGGGCCACCGCCAGGGCGAGGATGAGCCCGCCGGTGACAGACGCGGCGACGAAGCGCGCGGTGTTGGCGAGCGCGTCCCAGAAGCGCACGTCTGCGAACAGGGCAGTGACGTTCGCGGTTCCGACCCATCGCGGCGCCGTGAGCACGTCCCAGGCGAACCAGGAGATCGCCAGTGTGGCGAGGATCGGCAGCAGGACGAAGACGGCGAGCCCGAGGGTCGCGGGCGCGACCGCCAGGAGCGCCCAGCGGCGCTCGGATCGCATCATGGGGCGAGACTCACCTGGTCACATAGCTGCGGATGCGGCGACGTGGTCGCGTGTGATCTGCTCAGGAAGCGACGGCGGTCAGGCGATCGAGCGCCCGGTACGCCGCGTGGTGGAGGTAGAGCGCGCGCACATATGCCTGCGGTTCGGCCACCGGTATCAATTCGACGAAGATATCGGGATCCGCGGAGGCAATGCCCCAGCGGCGGACCGCGCCGCCCCCGGCGTTGTACGCGGCCACGGCGCGAAACACATCGCCCGGAAACGCGGTCAACTGTACCGCCAGGTAGCGCGCCCCGAAGTCGATACTAAGGGCCGGTTCTTCGAGGCGCAGTTCCTGAAAATCAGCCACGCGGGCAGCGGTCGCGATCTCGGCACCAGTCGCCGGCATCACCTGGGTGAGTCCGCGCGCACCACTGGGCGAGAGGGCACGCTCGTCGAACAGACTCTCCTGGCGGATGAGCGCGAGGAGCAAGTACGGGCCAACGTCGTGGCGCTGGCCAGCGAGAACCGTCTGATCAGCATATCCGCGTGGGTAGGCCAGGCTGAGGATCCCAACCGGGGCGTCGAGCGGTGAAACCGCAGGGCTGATCCGAGCGAGGCGCGCTCCGGCACGCGCCGCGGCATGGTGGTAGCCGTTCTCCTCGGCGAAGTGGCCAAGCGCGAGGAGCACCCGCGGATCGGCGACCGTCTCGATCGATTGATCGAGTTCGGCTGCGCCCATGCGCCGCACCGCCAGATCGCTGAGGGCCTTAGGACGCAGCAGAGCCCGCACCCGATCCTCGGCCGGAACTTGCGTCCATCCCTCAACCCAACGCAGCGCGGCGGCGCGAGCGGTCTCCGTGAAGATCGGGGGCGGGATGCGGGTGCCGCCGGAGGGCCAGCCGCGATGACCGGCCAACCGATCGGCCGCGCGCACCGCGTAGTAGCTCGTCGGTCTCGTACGCGACGCCTGGTCGAAGCCGCCCTGCGCCTCGACGGTGTTGCCTGCCTCCTCGGCCGACCGCGCGCGCCAGTAGAGCAGTCGGGCACGCCCCGCGGAGGTGCTCTCACTCGCCAATGCGGCGGACCAGACCCGTCGCGCGTCCGCCTGTCGATCGGCGAGGAAGTGGGCTAGCCCTTCGCGGAAGTACGCGTCAGCCGCGCGGGCATCGCCTGGATTCTCCGCCCGAAAGCGAGCGAAGGCCTCGACGTTGTTCTCGGCGAGCGCCCGTGCCCACGGGCCAGGCACCGGAGTCGCAGCGGTCAGTTCCGCGAGCATCGAGCGTGCCTCAGCCTCTCGGGCGCCGGCACCCTCGCTCAGAGCCGTCTCGATGAGCGCCTTCGCATTAGTCCGCCTGCCCGCCAGGAACGCGAGCACCGCCCTATCGAGCGTCGCGATCTGGGCAGGCTGTGCCTCGGCGAGAACCAGTTCTGCGAAGTCGGACCGAAGGCGCGCGTCGGACTGGCGAAGGATGCCGATCGCCCGGCCAAAGTTGCCGCCTCGCGCGAACGCGAGCGCGGCGCGAAGCGATGCCTCCTGCTTGACCGCACGCCAGGCGACGAGATCGGCGGCGCGAAGAAACAGACGCCCGGCCAACGCCCAATCGCCAGCCACCTGCGCGACCTCAGCCGCGCGCAGGGCGATCACACGATTGCTCGTGGCCACGATGGCCGGATCGGCGAGCGCCCGGCGCGCTGTCTCGGCGCCTCCGATCGCCATCGCAACCTCCGCACGGCGGAGGGCGACCAGATCGGCGACCTCAGCCGGCAGCGGGCTGGCAAGCGCCTCGAGCGCGACGCCGGTGTTCGCGTCATCCAGCGCCTGCTCGAGGCGCGCCAGGTTCTGCCATGCATCCGGAGCGGAGGGCACCGACGTCGCGGCTGCGGGGGCTGTGGCAGACAGCAGGGGCGTGGGGATGGGCGGCGCCGCCGGCGTCGGAGTGCCGGCACCAGTCGCGGTCGCCCGCACGGTCGTCGCAGTCAGTTCGACGGCAACCCGTGACAGGTCGAGGACGGGCTTTGCGCTCGTGAGTGTCGCGGTCGGTGTGGGCACGGCGACCGCAGCGCACCCGCTGAGGATCAGGAGCGCGATCACTCCCAGGTATCGGAAGTACACGAACGGCCACTCTACCAGCACGATTCCAGGCGGGGCACCGAACGACTGCCGGGGAGGATGCATAATCTCACAGTGAACGCGACGGATCTCTTCCGCCTCGACGGTCGGATCGGCCTCGTGACCGGCGCAGGATCTGGTCTGGGGAAGGCTTACGCTCAGGCGCTTGCGGACGCCGGGGCGACGGTTGCGTGCGCGGACCTCAACCTCGCCGCGGCGGAGCGCACTGCGGAGGACCTGCGGTCCCGCGGGCCCAGGGCAATCGCGCTCCCCGTCGACGTGGGTGAGGAGGAGCAGATCGACGCGATGTTCGCTCGCTGTGCCGACGAATTCGGCCCGGTCGACATCGTCTTCGCCAACGCGGGCATCGCTGAACCGCGCGAGCCCCTGCTCTCCGCCACACGCGCGACATGGCAGCGCGTGATCGACCTCGATCTCACCAGCGTGTTCCTGACCGCCCGCGGCGCAGCGCGCCAGATGGTCCCGAAGCAGCGCGGCAAGATCATCTCGACCGCCTCGATCATCGGGTTCGTCGCCTCTCAGGACGGCGGCACGGCGCGCGCCTATGCGTCGGCCAAGGCGGGAGTGATCAACCTGACCCGGTCGCTGGCCGTCGAACTGGCGCCCCACAACATCCAGGTCAATGCGATCGCGCCGACGTTCACGAAGACCGGGCTGCGGGATGGGTGGTGGGTCTCGGACCGCCCGGAGGCACGCGCCGCCCAGGAGAGAGTGATCGAACGGTCAGTCATCAAGCGACTCGGCGAACCGGACGACTTCAAGGGCGTAGCGCTGTTCCTGGCCTCGGCGGCCTCCGACCTCGTGACAGGTACGACGGTGGCAGTCGATGGCGGATGGCTCGCGATCTAGGCCCGCGGCGAAGCCGCCGCGCCGATTCCAGGAGGTGACGTGTGGCTGTCGATGGGCGGGTCGAAACGATCGGGCATTTCTCCGGCGGTTCCTGGAGAGACTTGAATGGCGATCGTGACCTTCTGGTCACCAATCCAGCGACGGGAGCCGTGCTCGCTCGGGTCCGACTGGCCGATGCCGTTGCGGTCGACCGGGTGGTGCAGGACGCCGCGGGTGCCTTTCCGGCCTGGCGTCGCACTCCGCCGGTGGTCCGCGCACGCTCGCTCTTCCGACTCAAGGAATTGCTGGAGCGCAGGGCGGACGATCTGGCGCGTGTGATCACTCGCGAACATGGGAAGACACTCGACGATGCTCGCGGCGAGATGCGGCGCGCCATCGAGAACGTGGAGACCGCGGCCGGTATCCCGACCTTGATGATGGGATACGGCCTCGAGGATGGTGCCGGTGCCGGCATCGACGAGGAATTGGTCCGACAACCCCTGGGCGTCTTCGCGGCAATCTGTCCCTTCAACTTCCCGCTGATGGTGCCGTTCTGGTTCTGGCCCTATGCCGTCGCGTGCGGCAACACGTACGTGGTCAAACCTTCAGAACAGGTTCCCATGTCGATCGCGCGGATGGCCGATCTGGTCCACGAGGCCGGCTTCCCACCCGGCGTGTTCAACGTCGTGAATGGCGACCGCGTGGCCAGCGATGCCCTGATCGATCATCCGCTTGTGCGTGGCATCTCCTTCGTCGGTTCGACGGCCGTCGCACGGTACATCTATGCGCGAGGTGCCGAGCGGGGTAAGCGGGTCCAGGCGCAGGGAGGGGCGAAGAACGCCATCGTCGTCATGCCCGACGCGGATATCTCGCGCACGATCGAGAACGTCCTGGGCTCGGCATTCGGCGCAGCGGGTCAGCGGTGCCTGGCCAACTCGCTTCTGATCGCGGTCGGCGGCGTCGCCGACCGCCTGATGCCTCCGCTCCGTGATGCCGCGCGGGCAATCGTGGTCGGCAACGGTGAGGATGCCGGCGTCGGGATGGGCCCGGTGATCTCCCCCCGGGCGCGCGATCGGATCGTGGGGTACATCGAACGTGGCGAGCAGGAAGGAGCGCAGCTGACCGTCGACGGACGCGATGTCCCGGCCGCGCGACCCGGCTCCTGCTTTGTGGGCCCCACGATCTTCGAGGGCGTTCGGCCGGAGATGGCGATCGCGCAGGATGAGATCTTCGGCCCGGTCCTCAGCGTGGTGCGGGTTGAGTCGCTCGCCGAGGCGATCGACGTGATCGCAGCGTCGCCCTATGGCAACGCGGCGTCGATCTTCACCGAGTCCGGCGCGGCGGCACGCGAGTTTCGCTATCGCGTGCCGACCGGGAACGTCGGCATCAACATCGGAGTGGCGGCGCCCATGGCCTACTTTCCCTTCTCTGGCGCGCGTGCCTCGTTCTTCGGAACGCTCCATGGCCAGGGTCAGGATGCGGTCGACTTTTTCACGGAGAAGAAGGTGGTCATCACGCGCTGGTTCGGTACTGCGGAGGCCGCCCGCCACCACGGATTCTGAGGCGCACTCAACGAATCAGCATCGCGTCGCCGAAGCTCAGGAACCGATACCCCCGCGCGATTGCCTCGTCGTAGGCCCGGAAGATCGCGCCGATACCGGCGAAGGCGCCCACCAGCATCAGCAAGGACGAACAAGGGGCGTGAAAGTTCGTCACCAGGGCGTCGATCGCTCGGAACGTGTACCCGGGATAAATAAACAGTCGGGTCGCGCCTCGACCCTCGGTCCCTCCGGACGTCTCGAGCGCCCGCGCCGTGGTCGTTCCTATGGCCACGACGCGACGGCCGGACTGGCGCGCCCGCGCGATCAGCGCGGCGGTCTGGGCCGATACCTCGTACCACTCGGTGTGGATCGCGTGGTGGCGGATGTCCTCGGACTCCACCGGGCGGAAGGTGTCGAGTCCCACGTGGAGCACCACGTACGCCAAGGCGACGCCGCGTTCCCGAAGCTGGAAGAGCAATTCAGGCGTAAGGTGCAGGCCCGCCGTCGGCGCCGCGGCAGAACCGGGGTCCTGGGCGAAGATCGTTTGGTAGCGCTCCGGGTCCGCCAGCGGTTCCCGAATGTACGGGGGCAGCGGAGTGCGGCCGTTCCTCGCCAACCAGTTGGCGAACCGCGCACTCTCCACAGCTGCTCCATCTCGGTCGACGAAGCGCACGAGCCGTCCGCCACGCTCGTCGCGCCCGACGACCTCGGCGAACAACTCATCATCGCCGAATCCGATGTGGGTTCCCACCTGGAGCCGCCGCGAGGGACGGACAAGCGCCTCCCATCCGACATCGTTCTGGCGGAGCAGCAGGATCTCGGTGTGCCCGCCTCCGGGCAGTCGGTGACCCAGCAGCCGGGCCGGCAGCACGCGCGTCCGGTTGACCACCAACAGGTCGCCAGGATCGAGCAGCGCGGGAAGGTCAGTGAACGTTCCGTGCGAAAGGTCGCCTGTCCTGCGATCCATCGCGAGCAGGCGAGAGGCATCGCGCCGCTCGAGTGGGGTCTGTGCGATGAGATGATCAGGTAGCTCGTAGTCGTATGTCGCGAGATCGAACGGCGGGCGAGCATCGGTCACGGCGCAGATCTCCCTAGGAACCGCTGCAGGTCTGTGCGACCGAGGACACCGAGCGTCGCCGCGGCAACACCAGTGGCCGCACCGCCGACCACGACAAGGCGCGCGAATAGGGCGAATCCATCCGCTCCTTCGAGGCTCGCCGCGAGCGCCGCGACCACAGCCGAGGCCGCCGCGGCGGCAACCACAGAACGGACGAGCGCCAGCACAAGGCCGTTACGGCCTGTCAGCATCCCGTCTCGCCAGGCGAGTGCCCCGAGGATCACACAATGAGCGACGTTCTGGATCGTGTTGGCGAGAATCAAGCCCTGGACACCGAAGGGCCCCACGAGCGCGAGAGCGGCAATCACGAAGAGTGCCGAGGTGCCCAACCCGACGAGGACCGGCGTCAGCGGGCGATGCCGCGCGTAATAGGCGGCGATAAGAATCTGATCCGCCGCCCAGAATGGGATTTGCGCCGCGTAGAGGAGGAACGCCTGAGCGACCAGCGCTGTTGCCGCAGCGTCGAAGGCCCCTCGTTCGAAGAGCACGCGCACGATTGGCTCGCGGAGGAGGACGAGCAGAATGGTGGTCGGTATCAGGATCGAGACGCTCGCCCGTAGACCGAGCGCGAGCGTCTCGGCGAAGGCATCCTGCGCCCGTATTGTGGCGAGCGCGGGCAGGATCGCCAGGGAGAGTGCCGTGCCGAACAGGCCCAGCGGCAACTGCACGAGGGTGGTCGCCGCGCGCATCACCGCGATGCTCTCTGGCCCGGTGGACCAGGCAAGTGCGCGATCGAGGATGACGATCGCCTGCGAAACGACCAGGCCCAGGGCAACGGGCGAGGCGAGAGTATGCGCCTGGCGTATCGCTGGATCGGCCAGCGAGAAGGTGGGCCATGGAAAGTGCCGGCGGAGCGGCCAACTCTGCACCGCGAACTGCAGCAGGGCCCCAACCACGAGACCCATGGCCAGAGCGACCGGACCGATCGTTGGGGCAAGCGCCAGTCCGAGGAGGACGATGCCGAGGTTGAAGCCCCCACTGGCGAGCGCGGTGGTACCGAACGAACCGCGGGCGTTCAGAAGCGCCTGCAGGACCGCCGCGCCGACCAGGAACGGGATTCCTGGCAGCACCAACCGGATCAGCGTCGCGGTCAGATCCAGGCTCTCCGTCGACGCACCCGCGCCAAGCAGATGGGCCAGAGGGACGGCCGCGAAGCCCAGCGCCACCGCCAGGAGGATCGCCGCGGCGACGCCCACGCCGAGAAACGTGGCCGCGAGAGCGCGCTGCGCGCAAGGGACGTCGTTGCGCTTCGCAAGGAGGGGGATGAGAGCTGCGGTCATCGTGCCGCCAATGAGCAGGTCGTAGACCATTGTCGGGATCGTGGCGGCGGTGAGGAACGCCGAGGCCGTGCCGGAGACCCCGTACAGACCCACAATTGTCGCCTCACGCCCAACGCCGAGGAGCCGACTCAAGAGACTGCCGGCCATCAGCAGGAGCGTCCCGCGGGCGACCTGACGCGCGTTCATCGCCCCATCGGAGGGTGAAGAGCACCCTCGTATAATTTCCCGCAACAGTTCCAGTACCTGAGGGGACCGCGCATGGATCGGGCCGATGACCGTGATGACCCGTTCTCCATGCAGGCGATCGTCGACCAGATGGACACGGCTCGGCGCTCGACCACCGATCCGGGCCGCATCGGTCCGCGACGAGGCGAGTTCGTCGAGGGGGTCGTCACGTCGGTCGGTCGGGACGGGATCCTCATTGACATCGGCACCAAGGCGGAGGCGGAGGTCGCCAACGCCGAACTCGCCTCGTTGCTCGGCGGACAAGCCGCGCCGGAGGTCGGATCGACGGTCCTTGCGCAGATCCTCACCGGCGAGAACGCCGAGGGTCGAGCGGTCGTTTCGATCCTGCGCGCGCGAGAGGAGCAGGCCTGGCGTCGCGCGCTGGCCGATGCGAAGGCAAACAGAATCGTCGAAGTCCGGGTGACCGAGGCGAACCGCGGCGGGCTCGTCGTTGATTTCGACGGGCTCCGCGGATTCATTCCCCTCTCGCAGATTGCGAGCGTACGAATATCCGGTCTGGCGGGAGACGAACTACAGGAGAAACTCGGCGAGGCGATCGATCGGACTATCTCCGCTATCCCCGTGGAAGTGCGGCAGCGCCATGGGCGTCTGGTCCTCTCGGAGCGGGCGGCGGCGATGAATCTGCGCGCCGTACGGCGCGCCGAGATGATGGCGAAGATCACACCTGGATCAACGCTCACCGGCCGCGTCACCTCGATCACCGACTATGGCGCATTTGTCGATCTTGGCGGCGTGGATGGACTGGTCCACCTCTCCGAACTCGCCTGGCGCCGCGTGCAGCGTGCCACTGAGGTTGTTGCGCCGGGCGATGAAGTATCGGTCTATGTGCTCGGCGTGGATACCGAGCAGCAGCGCATCAGTCTGTCCATCCGCCGGACGCTGCCCGAGCCGTGGCAGGACTTCGCCCTCCGCCATAGCCCGGGCGATATCGTGGAGGGGGTCATCGCTCGGGTCACGCAGTTCGGCGCCTTCGCGACCCTCGACGATGGGGTAGAGGGCCTGATCCACATCAGCGAGATGAGCGACCGGATGATCAGCAACCCCCGCGACGCTGTGACGATTGGCGAGCGCCGGAGGATGCGCATCCTGCGGATCGATGTCGGCCAGCGCCGCCTGGGCCTGAGTCTTCGCGGCATCATTGGTGATGCCGACGCGCAGAGCACCGCTCTCTACACGGATGGTGAGCCGACGGCCGATTCGCGGATGGGCGACCTCCTGCGACACTGGCTCGACGATGAGGAATCAGGAAAGCGTTAGCGTTAGCGTTCGGCCTGCTCGACCGGTGAGGTGGTGAACCCCCAGAAGCCGTCCGTATAATCGAATTCGGGCTTCGGCTCGGGGGGCGCCAGTGGCGGATCGTTTCGATAAGTTCACGGAACGCGCGCGCAAGGTGTTGACCCTCGCCCAGGAAGAGGCGCAGCGGTTCAATCACAACTACATCGGGACCGAGCACTTGCTTCTGGGACTCGTCCGCGAGGGCGAAGGCGTCGCCGCCAAGGTCCTGGCGAACATGGGCGTCGAGTTGAACAAGGTCCGGTCCGCAGTCGAATTCATCATCGGCCGCGGCGACCGGATGGTTATGGGCGAGATCGGTCTGACACCGCGGGCGAAGAAGGTCATCGAGCTCGCGGTCGATGAAGCGCGGCGTTTGAACCATCAGTATATCGGCACGGAGCATCTGCTCTTGGGCCTCGTCCGCGAGGGCGAAGGCATCGCTGCGGGCGTGCTGGAGAGCCTCGGCGTGTCGCTGGATCGAGTGCGCGCCCAGGTCATCCACGTCCTGTCGCAGTCATCAGGCTATACGCAGCACGAGGCGCGGCAGTCGACGCGCACGCCAACGATCGACCAGATGGGGATCGATCTGACCGCCGCGGCGCGGGCGGGCAAGCTCGATCCATGCATCGGCCGGGCGAAGGAGATCGAGCGGGTCATCCAGATCCTCTCTCGCCGGACCAAGAACAACCCGGCGCTCATTGGGGAGCCGGGTGTCGGCAAGTCCGCAATTGTGGAGGGCCTGGCCCAGAAGATCGTGAGCGGTGATATCCCGGAGACTCTGCAGGGCAAGAGGTTGCTCACACTCGATGTAGGCGCGCTCGTCGCCGGCACGAAGTACCGGGGAGAGTTCGAGGAGCGCCTGAAGAAAATCGTCGAGGAGATCCGCAATGCGGGGAACTGCGTGCTGTTTATCGACGAGTTGCATACGCTGGTCGGTGCCGGCGCTGCCGAAGGCGCTGTCGACGCCGCCAACATTTTGAAGCCCTCGCTGGCGCGTGGGGAGTTGCAGACCATCGGCGCCACGACGCTGGACGAGTACCGCAAGTACATCGAGAAGGATGCCGCCCTGGAGCGCCGCTTCCAACCTGTCCAGGTCAATGAACCGAGCCTCGAGGAAACCATTGAGATCCTTCGCGGCATCAAGGATCGCTACGAGGCTCATCACAAGCTCGAGATAACTGACGAAGCGTTGAAGGCCGCGGCCGAACTCGCCGCGCGCTACATTCCGGACCGGTTTCTGCCCGACAAGGCAATCGACCTGGTAGACGAGGCGTCGAGCCGCGTCCGCCTCTCCCGATCGACCACGCCGCCCAGCCTCAAGGAGGCGATGCGGGGGCTGGAGTCAGTGCAGCGGGAGAAGGAAGCCGCGATCACCGCCCAGCAGTATGAGCTCGCCGCCGAACTCCGGGATCGTGAGGTCAAGCTTCGCGAGAAGATCGAGAAACTGGAGTCGGGTCAACTGACTGAGCCGGGCCAGCCCGGCGAAGAGGGTGCGCCCGCGGAGAAGGCCCGCGTCACCGAGGAACACATCGCCGAAGTCGTCTCGATGTGGACGGGTATCCCTGTCAAGCGGATCGCGCAGGAAGAGTCCGCAAAGCTCCTCCAAATGGAGGATGCGCTCCACGCCAAGATCATCGGTCAGGACGAGCCGATTAAAGCGATCTCACGGGCGGTGCGCCGCGCGCGCGCTGGGATGAAAGACCCCAAGCGACCGATCGGGTCGTTCATCTTCCTCGGGCCAACGGGCGTCGGCAAATCGCACCTGGCGCGGGCGCTCGCCGACTTTCTCTTCGGCTCCGAGGACGCGATGATCCGCATCGACATGTCGGAGTTCATGGAGCGACATGCCGTCGCCCGCCTGGTGGGTGCGCCCCCGGGCTACATCGGCTACGAAGAAGGCGGGCAGTTGACCGAGGCGGTCCGCCGCAAGAGTTACTCCGTGGTGCTCTTCGATGAGATTGAGAAGGCGCATCCGGAAGTCTTCAACATGTTGCTCCAGATCATGGAGGACGGTCGCCTGACCGACGCCAAGGGTCGGAAGGTGGACTTTCGCAACACCATCCTGATCATGACGTCGAACGTCGGCGCTGAACTGCTCAAGCGCGATACCACACTCGGCTTCAACATCCACGTCGATGAGAAGAAATCGGCCGAAACCAGCTACGAGGCGATGAAGGAGAAGGTGCTCGGCGAGTTGAAGAAGACCTTCCGCCCCGAGTTCTTGAACCGGATCGATGGCGTAATGGTCTTCCATCAGTTGCAGAAGGATCAGATCCGCCAGATCGTGGAGATCGAACTGCGACGCCTGCACGTCCAATTGGGCGAGCAGGAATTGAAGATGGTCGTCAGCGATGAGACGAAAGACTTCCTCGCCGAGAAGGGCTGGGATCAGCAGTACGGCGCCCGTCCGCTGCGGCGCGCGATCACGAATCTGCTCGAAGACCCGCTCTCGGAGGCGCTTCTCTCCGGTCGATTCGAGCCAGGCTCCTCCATCGAGGTGCTGGTGCGTGACGGCGCGCTCGTGCTGGAACGGATCCCGGCGCCCGAGCCAGCGCCGGACCCGGAGCGGGAGCCCGAGCCGGCGACTGCCTGACCGGGTCTGAAGCCTTTCGTCGGCCTGGCTGACGTGGGTGCGATGCCATGAGCCCACGGTCTGTGCGTCCGGTGTTCGTCTGTCAGCGGTGCTCGTTTGAGGCGGCGCGCTGGCAGGGTCAGTGCCCTCGATGTGCTGAGTGGAACACGCTCGTGGAGACCGTGCCAGTCGGAGCGCGTGCGAACAGTTCGAACCACAGCGTCGAGACGAGGGGGCCCCGGGCGGCGCAGTTGGGCGCCACTGCGAATGGCGAGCGGTACCGAACCTCGATTGGCGAGTTCGACCGGGTCCTCGGCGGAGGACTCGTCCCCGGTTCTGTCGCGCTCCTCGCCGGCGATCCAGGCGTCGGGAAGTCGACCCTGATCCTGCAGGTGGCCGCTGGCATCGGATCCACAGACCCGGTGTTGTACGCCACCGCCGAGGAGTCGGTCAGTCAGGTCGACCAGCGCGCACGCCGCGTGACTGTCGCGCGGGACGATCTGCTCGTTCTGCCCACAGAGAGCGTCGAGGCGATCATCGATGAGGCGAACCTCCGCCAACCCCGCCTCATCGTGGTCGACTCCATTCAGACTGTCACGCTCGGGAGCGTCGACGGCGGCGCGGGCAGCGTGGTCCAGGTTCGGGAGAGCGCACTGGCCCTCACGCGCTACGCCAAAGAGACTGGCACGGCCGTCATCCTGATCGGGCACGTGACCAAGGACGGCAACGTCGCGGGTCCTCGGACACTGGAACATATTGTCGACGTCGTCCTGCAAATGGAGGGCGATCGCCAGAACGCGTGGCGCATCCTGCGGGCCGCCAAGAACCGTTTCGGCGCAACCGACGAGATCGGCGTGTTCGCGATGGAGGATCACGGCCTTGTCGAGGTGCCGAATCCCTCGGCAGCCTTCATCGCCGAGCGAGCCCGCGGGGCCGACGGCTCGGTCATCGGGGTCGCGCTCGAAGGCTCGCGACCCCTTCTCGTCGAGGTGCAGGCGCTGACGGCTCCGACAACGCTGACGATGCCTCGACGCACTGCGAACGGCCTCGATATCAACCGCGTCCACCTGCTCATCGCAGTGCTGCAGCGGCGCCTTGGACTAGCGCTCGGCACGCACGACGTGTTCGCGAACGTGATCGGCGGCTCACGCATCGTCGAGCCGGCCCTCGACCTCGCGCTCGCGCTCGCTATCGTCTCGTCGCATCGGGCCGAGCCCATCCCGCCTGACCTGGCGGTCTTCGGCGAGATCGGCCTGAATGGCGAGGTGAGGGGCGTGCCGCGGGCGGGTCAGCGCGTCGTCGAGGCGGGGCGGCTCGGGTTCCGCCGCGTGATCGCCGCGGGCCGAACGATCCGTTCCGCGGCGGAGGTGGAGGTCATCGCCGTGCATTCAGTGCGAGAAGCCATCGAGGCCGCCTGGTCGCGGCCGTCCCCAATGCGAAGGGTAACGGCCACATCGCATGGCTGAGGTGGCCGCGATTGTCCTGGCGGCGGGTTCCGGCCAGCGGATGGGTCCCGGCCACGGCGATAAAGTGTGGGCCGACTTGGGCGGATCACCGGTCCTGCGGCACACGCTCACCGTGTTCCAGCACGCGGCATCGGTTCATACGATCGTCCTCGTCACGCGCGAGGACCTCCGCGCGCGCAGCGAGGCGCTGATCGTCGATGTCGGATTGACCAAGGTGCACGCCGTGGTCGGTGGCGGTGCCACGCGTCGTGAATCGACTCGCAACGGACTCGCCGTCCTGGCCAGGGGACGCTTCGATGTCGTGACCGTGCACGACGCAGCCCGTCCCTTCATCGACGAGCGCATCATCGCCGAAGGGGTTGCACTTGCCCGGGAGCATGGCGCGGCGATCCCGGTGATCCCGGTCTCGGACACGATCAAACGGGTCTCGGGGTCCGCGATCGTGGATTCCCCGACGCGCGAGGATCTTCGGGCTGCGCAAACACCTCAGGCGTTCCGTCTCGATCTTCTGGTCCGCGCTCACGAGTCGGCCGACGACACCGCAACGGACGATGGTGTCCTCGTGGAGCGGCTCGGCTACACCATTCGGGCGTATCCGGGTTCGGTCCGCAACATCAAGATCACCGTGGCCGAGGATCTTCTCTTCGCGCGCGCGCTGTTGGCGACGTGATCCGCATCGGCATCGGCTACGACGTGCATCGCATCGCCTCGGGGCGCGAGATGTGGCTCGGGGGCGTGCGCTTCGACGTTGGTTTCGGCCTCGAGGGACACTCCGACGCCGATGTCGCGGCGCACGCGCTCTGCGATGCGCTGCTCGGTGCGGCTGCGCTGGGGGATCTGGGCACCCACTTTCCGCCGGGGGAAGCGCGCTGGCGGGGCGCATCCGGCGGGACGCTCCTCGGCCACGTGCGCGAACTGCTGGTTTCGGCCGGATGGGTGATGGCGAACGGAGACATCACGCTGATCTGCGAACGGCCGAGGATCGCCCCGCGCGTTCCGGATATGCGCGCCGCCCTCGCCGCAGCTCTGAGGGTGGAGCCGGCGGCGATCTCGGTCAAGGCGACTACGAACGAACGGATCGGTTTCATTGGCCGGGGCGAGGGCATCGCCGCCATTGCCGTGGCTACAATCGAGAGTGCCAGGTGATGATCTCCGCTCCTCGCTGCGCCTGTCTATAGGGGTCCCGCTCGCGGGGCCCCAGCCGCCTCGATCGGATTCGGCAGTGAAACCAGCGGGGAGTGAGATGCAGATACCACCGATTCGCGTGCACAACACCCTTGCCGGTCGTAAGGACGACTTCGTGCCCTGGAAGCCGCCCGAGGTGGCGATGTACGTCTGCGGCATTACACCGTATTCGGCATCGCACTTCGGACACGGGATGTCGGCCGTAGTCTTCGATACGATCCGCCGCTATTTGGAGTACCGGGGCTATCAAGTGCGGTACGTCCAGAACTTCACCGATATCGACGACAAGATCATCGCACGTTCTCAGGAGTTGGGTGTCGATCCGCGCGCGCTGGTCGTGCGGCATACCACCGAGTACTTCGCCGCCCTCCACGCGCTCAACATACAGCCAGCGTACGTGTACCCGCGGGCTACGGGAGAACTCGATCCGATCCGATCGATGATCGCCGGACTGATCGAGCGCGGGTACGCGTACGCGGCGGGTGGCGACGTCTACTTCCGCATCGCAAACTTCTCGGGGTACGGCAAACTGGCGCGACGGTCGATGGACGAGATGACCGCAATCGCCCGGATCGAGGGCGACGAGCGCAAGGAGAATCCGGCCGACTTCGCGCTCTGGAAGGCCGCGAAAGCGGGCGAACCTCGGTGGCCCAGTCCCTGGAGTGAAGGCCGACCTGGCTGGCACATCGAGTGCTCCGCGATGAGCATGCGCTACCTCGGCGAACAGATCGATATTCACGGCGGGGGCCAGGATCTGGCGTTCCCGCACCACGAGAACGAGATTGCCCAGAGTGAGTGCTTCACGGGCAAGGCGCCGTTTGTCCGATACTGGCTCCACAACGGGTTCGTGCTCTTCGGCGATACGAAAATGTCGAAGTCGCTCGGCAATGTTGTGTCGCTCGGCGAGGCAATCGAACGATATGGTGGAGCGGCGGTCCGACTCTTCGTTCAGCAATCTCACTATCGGAGCCCGCTGAGCCTGACCGATGAGGGACTTTTGGCGGCGAGACGAGCGCTCGAACGAGTGACCGGCGCGCTGGACGGCGCGATCGATCCAACCGCGGTTGGCGAGAGCGCGGACCGCGCGCGGTTCACCGCCGCTATGGACGACGACTTCAATACGCCGGGGGCCATCGCGGTCATCTTCGATCTGGTGCGCGAGGTGAATCGGCGCACCGAGAACGGGGACGAGGCAGCTGCCGCGGCCGCGCGCACGATCCTACATGAACTCACCAGTGCGCTGGGACTACGCCCCGGAATCGAGGCAGGCGGCACTGCAGAGTCCGTGGATCCGCTCATGGATCTGCTGATCGGGGCGCGCTCCGCGCTGCGACTGGGGCGTGATTACGCCAGCGCCGATCGCATCCGCGACGATCTCGCCGCGCTCGGCTATGCCCTGGAGGATCGACCCGAGGGGACGGCCTGGCGGCGGAACTGACCTGAGGCGATGCCGTACATCTCGGGCCGCCACGTCGTCGCTGAAGCGCTTGCCGCTCGCCGCTCGATCCGTCGCATTCTCATCGCGGTCGACGCGGAGGCGGCACTCGCAGTGCTCCTTAATCGGGCGCGCGATACCGGCGTAGCAGTGCAGCGTCTGGATCGACGCGCACTCACTCGCCTCGCCGACTCGGAGCGACACCAGGGGGTCGTGGCGGAGGTGGACGAGTTCATCACGTGGGATCTCGAACCGGTCCTTGCCGACGCGATCGGTCGCGGCGGCGTGTTGCTGGCCCTCGACCAGATCCAGGATCCGCAGAACCTCGGCAGCCTTATCCGATCGGCCGAGGCGTTCGGCGTGGAAGGACTCGTCCTGCCGCGCCATCGGTCGGCCAGCGTCACACCGCTCGTCGAACGGTCGTCCGCCGGGGCGATCGAGCACCTCCGGGTTGTGGAGGTAACGAATCTCACACGGGCACTCCAGCACATGAAGCGTGACGGTGTCTGGACCGTGGGACTTGATCCGGCTGGTTCCGACCGCTTTGAGGGCATCGACCTCCGAGGGCCGCTCTGCGTCGTCGTCGGAGCCGAAGGTGCCGGGATGTCGCGGTTGGTTCTCGAGGAGTGCGACTATCGGGTCTGTCTGCCGACGGTAGGAAGGGTGGCCTCGCTCAACGCCGCGGTCGCCGGATCGATCGCGCTCTGGGAGATCTTCCGCCGGCGCCAGAAAGCGCGTTCGGAAGACTCCGCGGACTGAAACCCCGCAGGCGCACCGAGAAAGAACCGGTCGCGCTGCCCTGCTACGATCGGACTACGCCGGCGTAGCTCAGGGGTAGAGCGGTTGTTTTGTAAACAACTGGTCGGGGGTCCGAATCCCTCCGCCGGCTCCGCTCGGAACGGCGCGGTCCGAGATCAACCAGTCGCGCCGAGAGTGCGCTCGCTTGGGTCGCGCCGCCTTGGCGACTCGTACCGCGCGATCAATGCGGTTACCTCGGCCGGATCCACATCCAGGCGGGCAACGCGCGCCTCATACGGCCGTCGCACGACGTTGGTTCGATCGCCTCGATTCTCTCGCACCGCGCTCACCACCCCTCCACCTCGGCGGACCGATTCCGCGCTATCAACTGTGGCACCGCAGTCGGCCAGATGGCGTAGCCGTTTGATAACAGCGCCACAGGGTCATGATCGGCGTCGGAGGTCAATGACTTGAGCATCACAGGCAGAGTGTCACGGTCGCACGAGACAGTGGCATCCGACAAATGAGTGATTCGCCCCGCGGCGGCGGGAGAATCTGTCGGCGGCGGAGGGATGTCACTAATATTGGGCCGACTGCGCCCACGTAGCTCAGTAGGTAGAGCACGTTCTTGGTAAGAACGAGGTCACCGGTTCGATCCCGGTCGTGGGCTCTAGGGATGAGGAGAGGCTGCTACAGCAATGGCGAAGAAGAAGTTCGAGCGCACCAAGCCCCACGTCAACGTCGGCACCATCGGCCACATCGACCACGGCAAGACCACCCTCACCGCCGCCATTACCAAGGTCC
>VGOZ01000067.1 GCA_016875715.1 Chloroflexota bacterium
TGGGCCTGGCCCTGGGTGACAGCCTGGGGAACACGAGCGAAGCGTTGGTCCCCGGCGTACGGGCGGCGCTTTACGGGGAGATTCGCGATTACCTGCCAAACCGACACGGCTGAAGGCTCGCGCCGGCGATCCACGTCCCACGGAGCGGTCGGATCACCCGGGCCAGCCGCGCACGAGCAGCACGGCGAGAGCGACCGCGACGGGCGCGAGGATCGCCCCGGCGCGAGCCGACACTGAGGACTGGAGCCGGAGATGCGGCGCGCTCGGGTCATCCAGCGCCGCCTGGGTGCTCGCCGGGCCGACGACGAGGTCGTGCCATGCCGTGACCGCGATCATGCCCACCACGCATGAGACCTTCAGCATCAGCGTCTGACCCCAGAGGGAAGCAAACAGGGCGCCGGTGAGAACCGCGTCCACCGTGATGCCCCGCAGCGCGACGAGCGGGATGCCCGTCACGACGAGGACCGCCATCGCCGCCCATCCGACCAGGCGGAACCGCAGCCCCAGCACGCCGAACACCCGTGCGCGCTCCGCCGCTGGCATCGATCGGGTCGCCGGGACCGCGACGAGCGCGAAGAAGAGGAGTCCTCCCACCCAGACGATCGCCGCGAGAATGTGGATGAGTGCGAACGCCTGCAGCACCGCGGCCAGAGGTTACTCTGGCGTGAGGAACTGACGCCGCGCGGAGGAGACAGCGCCGCTGGTGCCGACGGTCGCGATCGATCACCATGGAGACCGCACCGCCAAGGAGGAAACAGTGCCCCACCGCATCGTCGTGCTCAACCCGCCTCCGGAGGCGAGCTTTCAGTACGAGTCCGAGGCGCTCGTGCCGCTCGGCGCGCGAATCGAGGTGGCGCGCGTGGCCACCGACAACGAGGCGATCGCGTCCGTGCGCAGCGCCGAGATCGTCATCCCCATGGGAATGCGACTGACGGCCGCGGTCATCGCGTCGCTGGACGACTGCCGTCTGATTCCCTCGGGCGGTATCGGCGTCGATCACATCGATGTCGAGGCGGCGACAGCGAAGGGGATTCTCGTCACCAACATGTACGACACCTTTGTCGAGGAGGTCGCCAACCACGCCTGGATGCTCCTGCTGATGGCCGCGCGGAGCGGCGTCTGGCTCCACGAGTCCGTGGTGAACAACCGGTGGCGTGAGGCGATCGGCGAGCTGTTCCCCATCCAGCGGCGCCCCATGCCGCGCGTCACCGGGCAGACGCTCGGCCTCATCTCCTTCGGACGCATCTCGCGCGCGGTCGCGAGGCGGGGTCACGCCTTCGGCATGACCGTGCTCGGCTTCGACCCGTTTGTGCCGGACGCGGCGTTCGCCGAGAACGGCGTAGAGCGGATCGCCGACCTGCACGACCTCTTTGCGCGGTCCGACTTCGTCTCTTGCCACCTGCCGCTAACACCGACGACGCACCACTACGTGCAGGCGAGCCATTTCGCGCGGAGCAGGAAGGGCCTCATCTTCATCAGTACCGGCCGGGGCAAGGTGATCGACGAGGCGGCGCTCATCGCCGCTCTCCGCTCGGGGACGGTCGCCGCGGCCGGCCTCGACGTGCTGGAGGAGGAGCCACCGGCCGCGGACAACCCGCTCCTCTCTATGCCGAACGTAACGCTCTCCCCACACATGGCGTCGGTCTCAGATGTCTCATCGGTCGAGCGGCGCCGGCTCATGGGCCGGCAGATCGCCGATGTCCTGCGGGGCACGGTGCCGGTCGGCGTCGTCAACCCCAGCATCGTCGAGGCGTGGCGAGAGCGCAGACCGGTCGCGCCGTAGCGCCCTCGCACCGTGGAGGGAGGCGGCATCCGCGCCCGCGCACCTGGTGGAGCGACGATGCCGCCGATCCCGTCCGCCTGCCCGCCGATTAGCCTGCTGTCACCCGACTCGCGGCAACCATTGCCCCGGGTGCGACGGCCACCGATCTCGGCGGCGTCTTCAGCCCCAATCTGCGGCTCGAGCCGCACGGACTGGTGCTCCGCGTGCACCAGCCGGTCACCTGCGTCTCGAGGACGCGGCTTCTTGGACTGCAGTCAGCTCGCCGTTAACTCGCGCGTTGCGGGTTATGCGTCCCGGTGGCATTGCGCTGGCGCGGCGACACCGTCTTCGCCTGCGGGGCGCGATGGGCCGAACGCACCGTTGCCGCATACCGCCCCGGTGCCGCTTCACGGAGCTTCGCTCGGCGGGTTCACCGAGGACCCGGCGGGCAAGCTGCGGTCCCGAGCGTCCTTCGTGCGATTCGTGGAATTGCTGCTCGCGCATCGCGAGGTCCTCCTGGATCGGGTGGCGGGGGACGTCTGACGCCTGGCTCCCGGGAGCGATGGTGTCCATTGGCGCGGTAGACGGCGGCGAAGGTGACGGCACCACCTCTCCCGTCGCGGGCGCGGCGGAAGAGTCTGGGTGAGGGACAAGCGGCGGTAGAGGCGCGCCGCTCCGCCCAATCATGGCGTGCGCGAAAGGGCGTGCGCATCATGCGGCAAATCTCTAGTATTGTGATCCAGAAACTCGGGTATCGGGGAGGGTCAAGGTAGATGCTCTTTCTCATCGAACGGGCGATGGATCGGGTCGACGAGGGCGCGATCCAGCCGTTGCTGAGCGAGGTCAGCGCCGCGGTACGGGCTGCCGGCGGCGAGTTGATCGAGACGCAGGTGAGCGTGACGCTCGGCCGCGCATACGTGATCGTCGAGCACGAGAGTCGCGATCGCATCGAAGCGTATCTCCGCGTTCACAACGTGCCGTTCGAGAGTCTCGATGAGGTGCGTCTGGTTGGAGCCGACCTCGAGGCCGTGAAGGCATCTCGGGGGAGCGCGCAGTACCTGGTCGAATGGGACTTCCCGCCCACGCTGACGATGGATCGGTACCTGGCGCGGAAGAAGGAGAAGGGACCTCTCTACGCGCAGATCCCCGAGGTGCAGTTCCTGCGGACCTACGTGCGCGAGGATATGACGAAGTGTCTCTGCCTCTACAACGGCCCAGACACCGAGTCGATCTGTCGCGCGCGCGAGATCGTCGACACACCGATCTCCCGCCTTTCGACGTTAGCCGAGACGCGCGAACGTGTCAGTTGAGGTTGGGCTCGCCCGCGCGGCGTTGATCGGGCGTTTCTTCGCCGGTCGGGCCCGCGAGATCGATTGCACGAACGCGTCGGTGCGGGACGGGCTTCTCTTCCTTCGCGATCATCAGGTGCTGTCTGACAACCTCGGCGGCGGCACGCCCCACGGCATCACCGCGATCGCTGAGGTCATCCGCACTGTGGCCGAACTGTGCGTCTCGTCGGCCTTCTCGCTCTGGTGTCACCGTATGGTGATGGAGTACGTCCACCGCACCGATCCGGCCACCTTTCCCCGCGATGATTGGGCGCGACGACTCGGTGACGTGCGCACGCTCGGTTCCACCGCGCTCGGCACGGCGATGGCGCACCTGGTGGGCGCGGGTCCGCTGCCTATGACCATCCGCGCGAGCAATGGATCGCTCGTCGTGAACGGCCGGGTGCCCTGGGCTTCGAACCTGTTTCCGCCGGAGATGCTCGTCATCACCGCGGGGGTGGACGATGCCGGCGGGAAGTACGTGGTGGCCGTGCCCGGGGATACGCCCGGGCTGTCGATCGACCCGTATCCGGAGTTGCTCGCGCTGCAGGCGACGGGGAGCTCCTCGCTCCACCTCAACGACGTGGAGATACCGCGCGATCACGTCCTCTCGACGGAGTTCACATCCTTCCTGCGGAGCGTGCGTCCGACCTTCCTCCTCTTGCAGACGGCGCTCTGCGTCGGTCTTTCTACTGCTGCGCTGCGCGCCGCGCGGAAGGCGATCGGCGGCATCAACGTGGTGTTCGAGGAGAGCCTCCAGGCCGCCGAGGCTCGGCTTCACGATGTGGAGTCGCGGTGGCGAGGCTGGCTGGCGACCCCTAACGCATCCATCGTACCCATGCGCGGTTTCGTCCAGTTGCGGCTCGATGCCGCGCTGCTAGCCGGGGAGGCAACCCGCGTTGAAGCGGTCGTGACCGGAGGCCGCGGGTACGTGACCCGGAGCGATACCGCGCGCAGGATCAGAGAGGCCGCGTTCTTGCCCGTACAGGCGCCAACAGAAGGTCAGTTGCGATGGGAACTGTCACGCTCCGCGTGACCGGCGCCCGCAAGGCGTACCACGGCACGGCCGGCGACACCATCGTCTTCCGCGACGTAGATCTCACCGTTTCCCGCGGCGAGATCTACGTCCTGCTCGGCCCCAGTGGCTGCGGCAAGTCGACCCTCTTGCGAGTGATCGCGGGGCTTGAATCAGCGACGGCCGGTCAGGTGGAGATCGCCCCGAGCGAAGGTGCCGAGCAGCGGGCGCGACCCGTGGGTGTGGCGTTCCAGGATCCGCTGCTGCTCCCGTGGCTCACCGTCGCCGAAAACGTGGCGCTCGGGCTCCGGTTCGGTGCCAATCGCTGGGCATGGACGGCCGAGGCGATCGATGGCATCCTCGGGGACTTCGGCCTCGATACCGTGCGCGATGCCTACCCGGCGGAGATCTCGGGGGGGCAGGCGCAGCGCGCCAACCTCGGCCGCGCGATCGTCACGCGTCCCCGCATCCTGCTGTGCGACGAACCTTTCGGGGCGCTCGATCCTCGGACGCGTGCCGCGATGCAGGACTGGCTCCTCGGCATCGTACGGGCCCGAGGCCTCACCGTCGTGCTCGTGACGCACGACGTAGACGAGGCGCTTTATCTGGGCGACCACATCGGGTTGATGACGCGCGGCCCCGGCACGATCGCCCACGTCTGGAACCTGCGCGATGGGCGCGACGGAGAGGCAGAACGGCGCGGCGCGTTGCGTGAGGCGGCGACCGTGCGCGCCGAGATCATGGCCTCGTATCAGTCCGATGTCCCAATCGACGCGAATGCACCCAACTGGGTGATCTGAGGAGAGAAGGCATGCGACCCCTGAATTCCCGGCGAGAGTTCCTTCGGATGATCGGCTTCGGCAGCGCGGCCGCGACGGCCCTCGCGGCGTGCGCTCCCGTCGCGCCTGCGACCACGCCCATCCCTGCCTCTGCACCGGCCGCGCCGACCGCGCCGGCCGTGAGCAGCGGGCCGGCGGAGGCGCGGATCGGCTATCTGCCTATTACCGACGCGGCCCCCCTGCTGCTCGCGCACGCACGCGGCCTGTACGCCGAGGCGGGACTCCAGGTCCAGAAACCGACCCTGCTGCGGAGCTGGGCGCAGGTCGTTGAGGCGTTCCAGGCGCGGCAGGTCGATGTCGTCCACGTCCTCATGCCCATGGCGGTGTGGATGCGTTTCGGGCAGAACTTCCCGGTGAAACTGGTCGCGTGGGATCACACCGATGGGTCTGCGCTCACGGTCGCGAACAACATCAACAGCCTGGACGATCTGGCCGGCAAGACGGTCGCGGTTCCGTTCTGGTACTCGATCCACAACCTCGTCCTGCAGTTGCTCCTGCGGAAGGCCAATCTAAAACCCATCCTCAAGGGCGATCCCTCTGCGGCGGATCGGACGATCAAACTGGTCGTGATGGCGCCGGCCGACATGCCGCCCGCCATCGGAAACGGTTCCATCGCCGGCTACATTGTGGCCGACCCATTCAACGCTGTCGCCGAGGTGAATAAGGTGGGTAAGGTCCACCGATTCACGGGTGACATCTGGCTCAACCACGCCTGCTGCGTGGTCGTCATGCACGAGGATGACACTGTCCGGCGACCGGACTGGGCGCAGAAGATCGTGACGTCCGTCGCCCGCGCGCAGATCTACGCGCGCGAGAACCGCGCAGAGGCCGCGAAGCTTCTCTCCAAGGAGGGCGGAGACTACCTGCCTCAGCCCCTTCCGGTGATCGCGCGTGCGATGACCCACTACGACCTCGCCGAGTACGGCGCCTCGGGCGCGGTGAAGCACCCCGACTGGAAGAACCATCGCATTGACTTCCAGCCCTTCCCCTTCCCGAGCTACACCGAGGAACTGGTGCGGCTGCTGAAGGAAACCGAGGTCGAAGGAGACGTGGGTTTTCTGAAAGGGCTCGATCCGGCGGCGGCGCACGCGACCCTGGTCGACGATCGCTTCGCCCGCGAGGCGATCCGGGTCGTGGGCGGCCCGGCGAAATTCGGCATCGCCGAGAGCCTCAGCCGCAGCGAGCGCATCGAGGCGTGAGCGACGCGTACGGGCGGGACCGCGGGGTGCTGGCACACGCAAGCCGCTGGCTTCTTCCCGCGGCTGGCCTCGCGCTGGCGGTGGCGCTGTGGTGGGTCGGGACGGTCGCGATCGGGCGTGGATTCATCACCCGCTTCGCGCCCGAGCACACTTTCGCGGCGCTGATCGGCCTCATCGAATCGGGCGCGCTCTGGCCGCATCTGTTCGCCAGTTTGCGCCGCGTACTGCTCGGTCTGGCACTCAGCGCGCTGATCGGGTTTCCGCTCGGTCTGCTCCTGGGGCGCAGCCAGGTCTTCGCCCGGGCAAGCGGAGCCGTATTTCAGTTCCTGCGGATGATCTCGCCTCTGGCATGGACGCCGCTCGCGATCATCCTCCTGGGCGTGGGAGATCCGCCGGTGTACTTCCTCATCGCGATCGGGTGTGTCTGGCCGATCGCGCTCAATACCGCCGCCGGGGTGGCCGCGCTCGAACCGCGCTGGCTGACTCTGGCGCGGAGCCTGGGTGCGACCCGGCTCGAGGCCGCGCGGGCGATCGTGTGGCCGGGAATCCGCGCGCATGTGCTCACGGGCGGCAGGCTGGCGGTGGGCCTGGCCTGGATCATCCTCGTGCCCGCGGAGATGCTGGGAGTCGACTCCGGCCTCGGCTACTACATCCTCGATACGCGCGACCGCTTTGCCTACGGCGAACTGATGGCGGCGATCCTCGTGGTCGGATTCACGGGCTTCCTCATCGACGTCGCGGCGCGGCGCATCCTGCGTGAGCCCGTCCGTGCGTCGGGCGCCCGCCGATCCGGGGCCACCACGCCTCTGCAGCGCGAGGTCTCGTCAGGCGAGGCGACCTCGACTCCCGTTAGCGCCGAGGAGCTCCGCCCGATCGCGCGGTGAAAATGGCGCCTGGCGCCACAACCCCCACCCGTGCATCGCAGACGACCGGACACTTGCCTCCCTCCGACGTCTTGCCCACGCACCGACCGCGCGGCCAGATGACAGCGATCCCTAGCCGGAACCTCGCGTTGCGAGAGCGGGTGAGACCTCCGCGGCTGCGTAGGTCCCCAGCGCCCGGCGGAACACGGCGCTGAGTTCGGCCGCGGTGCGCACCGGCCGGGGCGCGAGCGCCGCGCCGGTGACCTCGGGTGGCCTTCGGGCAAAGTCCTCGGCCAGACGGTTCAGTTCGGCTTCGGTGGCGCCGAACTCACGGAGTGGCCGGAAGGTTCCCACGTCGGCCAGGAGTTGTCGCACCGCATCGATCGCCCGCTGGGCGCCATCGCGCGGGGAGAGGCCGTCGATCGGCACCTCGAGAGCGCGGGCGATATCGCACAACTTATCGATGCACCCGTTGAGGCCGAACTCGAGCAGGTAGGGTAGGAGTAACCCCAGCGAGAGACCATGCGGTATGCGGTAGCGGTCACCGACGATCTGAGAGACCGGATGGACGATGTGAAGGCCGGCGTTGCCGAAGCCGAGGCCGACGAGGACGCTGGCGGCGTACATCATCGCCGCGCGTGCCTCCATGTCGTCGCCATTCGCGACCGCGCGCCGCAGGTACCGGCCGACGAGGCGCACCGCCTCCAGATTGAGCGCGTCGGCGAGCGGGTTGTGGTTCCGGTTCGTATAGCTCTCGATCGCCTGGGTCAGCGCATCGGTGCCGGTCGCGGCCGTCACGTGGGGTGGCGCGCTCCTGGTCAGTTCCGGGTCGCAGATGGTGAGGTGGGAGCGGTAACGCGAACGGAGCCAGTGCTTGACGCCGGTGGTGGGATCGATCGCGCCCGCGCCGCGCGTCATGTCCGCGCCGGTGCCGGAGGTCGTGGCGAGGAGGATCAGGCGCGGCCCGGGCTTCTGTGTCGCGATGCGGCTGCCATCCACCCAGTCCATGAAGGTGCCGCCGTTCCCCACCAGGCAAGCCGTGGCCTTGGCGCTATCGAGCGTCGACCCGCCTCCCACCGCGACGATCGTGTCGAATCCGCCGCCGCGGCAGAACTCGACCGCGGCCGCGACCGCGGGGAAGGTTGGCTCGGTGACGACGTCGTCCCAAACCTCCACGCTTATGTGCGCGTCGCGCAGAGATCGCTCGATGGGATCGATCAGGCCGGCGCCGCGCACGAGCCGATCGGTCATCAGCATCACCTTGCTCGCGCCGAGCCGAGCGGTCCTCGCCCCGGTCGTGAGCGCGGTACCGATGCCGAAGACGATCCCCTCCATCGGCATGCTGAACTCGAACGTGCGGGTCAAAGTCATCGCGCCTCCGCCGCGGACGTCACCGCGCGGGGACAGGATACACGGCCCAGCGTCCAGCCAAGGCTGGCGCGACCGATTGGCTTACCGCTGGCGGTCGAGAATCTCCGCCCGGACCATCTCGCGGAGGTTGGGCCGGACCTCGAGAAGTCGGGCGATATCAGCCAGATCCTTCTGGCGCTCGCTGGTACGCCTGCTCGGGTCGCGCACGGCCCAGACCTCGCCGCGTAAGACGTCCTCGACCGTCGCGACCGGCAGGAGCCGGCCGAGGACATCTCGCTCGGCGGCGCGCTTCCCCGCGCGTGTGCTGCCGCCGTCATCAGTCCAGGCCCAGTTCCCTCCGCACAATCGCCGTCCCCTTCGCCAGCGCGCCGAGCTTCTGCACGCACATGCCGCGTGGACTCCAGCCGAAACCGCAGTCCGGACACAGGGAGAGGCGCTCCGGCGGGCACACCTGGAGCAAGGCCCGGACCCGGTCGGCGACGTCCTCGGGCGTCTCCGGATAGAACGACTTCACATCCACGACGCCGGCGGCAAGTTCGCGGCCCGATCCGTACTCCTTCCACAGGTCCAGCTCGGAGAGTTCGCGGCTGGCGAACTCGAGAACGAACTGATCGGCGCGCGCGGCGAGGACGCCCGGAAAGTAGGGCCGGTAGGTGCGCTTGAATCGCCCGCGCCCGTAGCGGTTGCCGAAGCAGATGTGGTAGCCCAGGTGCGCGTCGACTCCTTCGGTGGCGAGGTTGAAGAGGCGCGCCATCTCCTCGCCAGTCACGTTGCCGCGCGCCGGCTCGTCGATCTGGATCCAGCGCGCGCCCGCCGTCACCAGCGCTTTCAGTTCCTGATTGATGACTTCGGCGAATCGCTCGGCGATCGCGACGACGCTCCCATACACGGCCCCGGGGTGGATCCGCGAGCCAAACGTCAACGGCCCGGCGCAGGTCACCTTCAGCAGCCGATCGGTGCGCCCCCGCGCGTATTCGAACTCCCTGACGATGCCAAGCCCGCCCGGAGGCGTCTGGATCGTGCCCGTGACGCGGAACCGCTCCTGTTGGTCGTACCCCCAGGGACCATCCTTCCGCGCGATCGGCACCGCTTCGATGCCCTGGATGACCCGGTAGTACGAATCGACGTACCCATCGAGCCTGCGCATCTCGCCGTCGCTTATGAGGTCGATTCCGGCGTCCTCCATGTCCCGGATCGCGCCGTCGACGGCGTGGGCGAGCATCTCCTCCACATCGGCCGGGCCCCACCTGCCCTCGTCGAACAGGCGGACGCCCGCCGTCCACCAGCTTGTCTTGCCGTGCGAACCGACGACGGTCGTCGGAAGGGGTGGCAGCGAGATGTGGCCAGCCATTCGGG
The DNA here is from genome assembly GCA_016875715.1 of Chloroflexota bacterium. Classification (GTDB taxonomy): domain Bacteria; phylum Chloroflexota; class UBA6077; order FW602-bin22; family FW602-bin22; genus VGOZ01. The sequence goes on from VGOZ01000067.1 coordinate 9,734, forward strand.
GAACCTCCAGGGCGCAATGCGGCCCTAGTGTGGACGATCCCGAGGCCCGGCGCCGGCTCGGTCAGTCGGCAACGGTGGCCATCGATACGCCGATGCGGTCGCGGAAGAACTCCGGGTCGCGCAGGACCGCCTCGGGGACGCGAACGAACCCCTCCATCAAGCGACGGGCGGTGCGGTAGGCGCGCACGCTCAGCGCGCGGCCATCGCGCACGTCCGCGGCCAGGGGCAGTACGCCAGAGGGGTGGCCAATGCGCACGTCGGCGCCCGGCGCGAACTGCCCGGCTATCTCGGCGGGGATCGTCCCTTCCAGGCGCGCGGCGACGGCGAGGCACATCGCGGCGGTGAGCGCGACGGCGCGGTGGATCACCCCCATCGAGACGACGCGGGTCACCAGGTCGCATTGCGCCGCGCCGATGGCGTTGCCGGCAAGATCGTGGAACGGGCGCGGCGGCGCGACGAGCGCGATCTTCGGCACGGCCGGGCTCCGTGCGGTCGCTTCCACCGGGGTAGCCGCCACGCCCATGGCCACCGCACCGGCAGCCCGGATCGCCTCCAGACGCGCCATCAGAACCCGATCGTCGTCGAGACCCCGTGGGTCCTCAATGCCGGTCAGACCGAGGTCGCTTGCGCGGACGAAGACCATCGGGTTCGTCGCATCCACGAGCGAGGCCTCGATCGACCGGCCGCCATCCAGCACAAGTCGGTCCACCGCGTTGCCGGTCGGCAGGAGACGGCCCGTCGCGGCGCCGCCGGGATCGAGAAAGTCGAGCGTGATGCGTGCGCCGGTGCCGGCCACGCCGGGCAACACGAAGTCGCCCGCCGTCGCGGGCATGCTCGCGCCATCAAGCGGGACCTCGGCGACGATCCGCTTGTTCGTGTTCGTGTTGAGGAATGTGACGCGGCCGCCACGAGCGAGACCCTCCTCGATCGCGTAGGGGCCGACCGCGGAGGAGATGTTGCCGCAGTTTCCCCGGTAGTCGACCCGTGGGTTCCGCACGTCGACCTGGGCGAACGTATAGGCGACATCGATGCCGGACCCCGGAGAGGGACCGATGATCGCGACCTTGCTCGTAGAGGAACTCCCGCCACCCAGGCCGTCGAGCTGCCGCCCGAAGGGATCTGGCCCGCCCAGCGCGGCGAGGAAGAGCCGATCCCGCGCCGCCGGATCGGTCGGCAAATCCTCGACCCGGAAGAAGAGCGCCCGGCTTGTGCCGCCGCGCATGAACGTGGCCGGAAAACGAGCCTGACTCACCCGGCGACTCCGGCACGAGTGTAGGCGAGCACTCCGCCGGCGAGGAGGACGGCGCATTCGCGCGCGGTCAGGCCGGCCCGCGCGCGAATGGTCGCGCCGGTGCGCCGGTTGACGATCCGCACGTCATCGCGGGCCAGGTCGCCGGCAGGATCGGCGATCGCGAGGATGTCGCCCTGTTCGATGCCGTCGTAGTCGGCGGGATGAGCGAAGGTGAGCGGGAGCACGCCCCAGTTGATGAGGTTGGCGCGGTGAATGCGGGCCAGACCCTTTGCGAGGACGGCGCGTACGCCCAGAGACATCGGCGCGATCGCGGCGTGCTCGCGGCTAGAACCCTGCCCGTACGCCTCGCCGCCGACGACAATGCTCGACCCTGCGGCGCGGGCCCGGGCCACGAAGTCAGGATCGCGTCGGCGGAAGACGTACTCGGCCAGTTTCGGGACGTTCGTGCGGAACGTGATCGCCTCGGCGCCGGCGGGAGAGATGTCGTCGGTCGAGATCTTATCGCCGAGCTTGATGGTGACAGGCGCCTCGAGGGGGCCTGCGAACGGCCGCCCGAGCGGGACCTCGGCGAATCCTGGCCCCTTCCAGAGGGGCAGATCCGCACCCCCCGGGTCGGGCGGGACGATCATCGTCCGATCCCGGTCGATGCGCGCCGGCATCGCCACGGGCGGGGGCACAAGGCCGAGCTCGCGCGGATCGACGATCGCGCCGTGGAGGGCGGCTACGGCGGCGACTTCGGGGCTGGCGAGGTAGACCCGATCGCCGTTCAGGCCGCTGCGGCCGTTGAAGTTGCGGTTGAAGGTGCGCAGGCTCACAGTGTCAACCGATGGGACGTGAACGTACCCGGGGCAGGCGCCGCAGGTGGCGGTCGTCACCACGGCGCCGGACTCCTGGAGCGCGAGGGTGTGGCCATCGCGGGTGAGCGCGACCGCGGTCTGCATGCTGCCCGGGAAGATGACGCACGATACCGACGACGCGACGGTCCGCCCGCCCAGGATCCGTGCTACCGCGGCCAGATCGTGGTAGGAACTGTTCGTACACGACCCAACGATCACCTGCTGGACGGCCGTACCCGCGACCTCGCCGATGGGCACGACCGCGTCGGGTTGACCCGGCTTCGCGACCAGCGGTTCGATCGCGTCGAGATCTAGGCTCATATGGTCGTCGTACACGGCGTCCTCCTGCGCCGCCAGGGGCATCCACTCCTCCTCGCGCCCGAGGAGGCGAAAGTAGGCGCGTGTCCGGTCGTCGCTGGGGAAGACGCTCTGGGTGAGGCCGAGTTCGGTGCCCATGTTCGCGATCGTCGCCCGCTCGGGGACGGTGAGCGTGGCGACACCGGGGCCGACGTATTCGAAGGCACGCCCGATCCCGCCTCGCACGGTGAGGCGGCGGAGCAGTTCGAGGATGACGTCCTTGGCGGTCGACCAGGGGCGCAACTGCCCGGTCAATTCCACCCGCACGATCGCGGGGCGGGGCAGGATGTACGGCCCTCCCCCCATCGCGACGGCGACGTCGATGCCCCCGGCGCCGAGGGCGAGCATCGCGACCGCGCCGAGATGGGGGGTATGGCTGTCCGTCCCCAGGATCGATTCGCCGGGCCGACTGAACTGCTCGAGGTGGACCACGTGGCAGATCCCCACGCCCGGCTTGGCGTAGTAGGCGCCGAACCGGCGACAGGCGGTCTCGAGGAAGCGATGGTCGTCGGCGTGACGGCTGTCGTTCTGGAGCGACTGGTGGTCGGCGTACTGGACGACGATGCGGGGGCGCACCCGATGCATGCCCATTGCCTCGAACTGGAGGAACGACATCGCCCCGGTCGCATCTTGATGGAGAACCTGATCGATGCGGAGGGCGATCTCGTCGCCGGGGCGCGCCCCGCCCTCGATGAGGTGGTCGTCGATCAGACGGGTGAGGAGAGATCGTCCCGGCACGCCGTGCCTCCTCAGGTCGTGGCGGTGGACGGCGCGATCGCGCGCGCGGGCGCGCCGACATAGGCCGCGCGCGGGCGGAAGATGCGATTGTCTCCGTACTGCTCGAACAACTGGGCGGTCCACCCGGCGATGCGCGCAATGGTGATGATCGGCACGTTCAGTTCGGCGGGGATGCCAAGCGCGGCGAAGAGGCTCGCCGAGTAGAAATCCACGTTCGGATGGAGCCGCTTCTCCCGGTACACGACCTCGTGCAGGCGGATCGACATCTCGAACCACTTCCGGTCGCCGGTCCGCGCGGTCGCCTCGTCGGCCATCGCGCGGAGGATCGTCGCGCGCGGGTCGCCATTCTTGTAGACGCGATGGCCGAACCCCATAAACCGGCGGCGGGCAGCCAGCGCCGCGGTTGCGAACGGCTCGACATTCTCCGGGGTGCCGATCTCCTCGAGCGTGCGCATGACCGCCTCGCCGGCGCCGCCATGGAGGGGGCCCTTGATCGTGGCGATCCCGGCCGTGACCGCCGAGTACATGTCGGAGAGCGTCGAGGCGGCCACGCGCGCGGCGAAGGAGGACGCGTTCATCTCGTGCTCGGCGTAGAGGATGAGACTCACGTCGAGCGCACGGGCATCGCCGGGTGCGGGGACCTTGCCGGAGAGCATGAACAGGAAGTTGGCGGCGTGGCCGAGATCGGCTCGCGGCGCGATCGGGTCCTGCCCATTCTGAATACGCTGGTGTGCGGCCACGATCGTCGGCATCGCCGCGGTCAGGCGGATCGCGATCTGCCGGAGCGAGGAGGCGTCGATCGCCTCGGATTCGGCATCGTAGAGGCCGAGCTGGGCGACGGCGGCCCGAAGGGCGGCCATCGAGTTGGCCCCCCTCGGGTAGAGGCGAAGCGCGCTGACGAGCTCGGGCGGGATCGCGCGGGCGCCGAGGAGGCCGGCGTGCAGTGCCTCGCGTGTCGTCCGGTCAGGCAGTTCGCCGTTCCAGAGCAGCGCGACGACCTCCTCGAAAGTGCTGTGTTGGCAGAGGTCGGCGATGTCGTACCCGCAATAGGCGAGGCGGCCGTTGATGCCGTCGAGGTCGCAGATCGCCGTAGGCGCGGCGATGACGCCCTCAAGGCCACGGATGAGTCCGGGGATCTCGCTCATGGCCACACCACCTCCGCGCGCGAATCGTACTCGGCGCCGCGCCTCAGGAGGACGGCGAACTCGCGGCGATCTCCTCGAGCAGCGCCGCCGCGATGCGAATGCCGCGGTGGAACCGCTTGACCTCCATGTTCTCGTTCGGGGCATGGTTCGCCTCGTCGGCGTTCGCGAACGGTACGCCCAGGCATGGGATGCCCAACGTGTGGGTGAACGGGTACTCGGGCAGGCTGCCGCCCATCGCGGGGAGGAGCATCGGCTCAGTGCCGTCCACCCGGGCGATCGCGCGGCGGACCGGCGCAGCGTAGGGCGAGTCGAGCGGCGTCTTCGACGGCTCCATCGCGCCGTGGGAGATCACCTCGACTCCGGGCGCGTGCCGGGCGACATGGCGGCGGACCATCGCCAGGACGTCGTCCGCGCGCTGGTCGGGAACGAGGCGGATATCGCACTTCGCGAACGCCTCGCAGGGTAGGACCGTCTTCGAGCCCGGGCCGCCGTACCCGCCGTGGAGGCCGCTAATCGTGAAGGAGGGCCAGCCGGCGCGCCGCTCGCCGAGCGTCCGCGCGGGATGCTGCTGCATCTCGCTCAGGCCGATCGAGCGCAGCGCCTCGTCCTGGGCGCCCTCCATCGCGGCGAGCGCGGCGCGTTCCTCGGCGCTGAGCGGCGCGACCGTCTCGCCGAATCCATCGATCGTCACGACCCCGGCGCCGTTCTTCATCGTGGCGAGGAGGCGCACGAGCGTCCAGATCGGGTTGGGCGCGATCTCGCCCCAGTGGCCGGAGTGGAGATCGCGCGCCGCGCCGCGCGCCCGCAACTCGAACGACAGGACGCCGCGGACCCCGAAGCGGATCACCGAGCGGCCGCTGTCGTCGACGCCGCCATCGGAGATGACGCAGACGTCGGCGCGGAGGAGATCGCGGCTATCGGCGACGAACCCTGGCATTCGCGGGCTGCCGACCTCCTCCTCTCCCTCCAGCAGGACCTTCACGTTGAGCGGCAGGGTGCCCCGGCAGTCGCGCCAGGCCTCGAGGCCAAGGATGTGCGCCAGGTGCTGACCTCGGTTGTCGGCCACTCCGCGGGCGTAGATGCGGCCGTTGCGGATCGTCGGCTCGAACGGCGGCGAATGCCAGAGATCGAGCGGGTCGGCCGGCTGGACGTCGTAGTGGCCGTAAATCAGCAGCGTCGGCCTCGCCGGATCGACGAGCGCCTCGCCGTAGACAAACGGCGCGCCGACGGTCGGGCAGAGGCGGGCGTTGAGACCAGCGCCGCGCAGGAGACCGAGGGCGTGCTCGGCGCTCTCGGCCATCCCCGCACCGTGGGCGCTGATGCCGGGGATGCGCAGGTAGGCGAAGAGGCGATCGAGGTGCTCCTGGCGATGGGCTTCGACGTAGCGATCGATGTCGGTGGGTGCCGTCACGGGGGCATTATGGTGCGAGTCGTCGCTCGGGCGTCGAAGTACAGCGGCCCAACAACGGGGTCATCGGCTGCCCGCTCAGCCACACGCGGCGGTCAGGTCCATGTCAGGCATCGGACTCGCCAAGAGCACGGAATGCATCGCCCCGCGCGGTTCGGCGGACCGCAGTGTGCCACACTCCCTCGCAGATGAGCAAGAAGACCAGGGCGATCCTGATGGTGGTGGGGCTGACGCTCCTGTGCATCCTCTTCCTCTGTTTGCTACTGCTCGTCTTCATGGGGATCCTCTTCGTGCGCTGAGCGCACGAGCGCGGGAAAGGACGGCACATGCCACGCACCTAGCGAGTCGGGATCATCGGCCTCGGGCACTGGTACTCGGCCTACGGGCTTGCCCGGGCGCTGGCGGAGTACCCGCGCGGGAAACTGATCGGTGTCACCGATACCCACCCCGGCCACCTGCGCGCCTTCTCGCGCACGTTTGGCGTCCACGCCTACTTGACGATTGCCGATCTCCTCGCGCGTGACGACCTCGACCTCGTCCATATCTGCCCGCCGGTGGCGGAGATCCCCGCGGCGACAATCGCTGCCGCCGACGCCGGGAAGCACGTGATCCTCGGCAAGCCGATGGCGATGAACTTGGAGCAGGCCGACGCGATGGTCGCGGCAGTCCGCCGGGCGCAAGTGACCTGCGTGCCGTTCCAGGGGATGTTCCGCCTCGCCGACGCGCCGATGCGGAAGCGGATCGACGCCGGAGAGATCGGTGAGATCGCGGTGATGCACGCGACCGGGCGCTGGTCGATCGCCGAGGACTGGCTCCGGTCCGGGAAACCCGGCTGGTTCGCGGATCCGGCCCAGGTGCCCCCGGGGGGGGGGCGTTCATCGACGAGGGGATCTACGACATCGACCGCTTGCGCTGGCTCGCCGGATCGGAAGTGACGCGCGTGGAGGCGCGGATGGCGAACCTCGTCCACCGCGATCTCGCTGTCGAGGACTGGGGTTTCGCAACGCTGACCTTTGCGAACGGGGTCATTGCCACGGTCGAGGCTTCGTGGACGATCGCGGCGCCGCGGGCGAGCGGGCCGTCGCCGAAGGAGAACAGCGTGCGGCGCTTCGAGATCGTCGGCACGCGAGGCGAGATCGTTGAGACGAACCAGGGTACCCCTGGCAGGAAGTGGCTGAGAAGTGGGGCAGCTGGATGGGTGCACGAGCATCCCACGGGGGAGCTATACGCGCCGCCGCACCACGGCGCGCTCGATCACCTGATCGAGTGCATCGAGGGGGGCGTCGAGCCCGTCTCGCGGATCGAGGATGCGCGCGCCTCGCTCTGGATCGCGCTGGCGGCGTACGACTCGGCGCGGACGGGCGGGGCCGTCCGCCTGGGTTGAGGAACGTGAAGACGAGCCACCCGTGGTGACGATGGCCGGAGGGATGCTACGACCGAGTGCCGACGATGCGGCGCAGGCCTGGCTCGCGCTTGTCGACGCGGCGCGAGCGCAGTTCTTGCGCCTGGCCGACGAAGTCCTCCACGGCACCGAGGAGTTCCTCGCCGCGCGACTGCCCTCCTTGCGCGCCGGGGCTTCGCCGAGCGAAGAGCTGGAATACCTGGTCACGCTCGCCCGTCCCGACGAGACCTGGCTGGAGCCGGGCGCGGCGGCGGGGCGGCTGGCAGTCCCGCTCGCGCCCCTGGTCGATCGCTTCGTGGCTGTCGACCCCTCGGCGCGGATGCGCGACGCGCTCGCCGCAGCCGCGGCGCAGGCGGGCGTGACGGTGGACGTGCGGGACGGCCAGTGGCCGGACGATGCCGACGGCCTGCCAGCGGCCGACGTCGCGCTGGCGGCGAACATGTTCTACGCGATGGAGCATCCTCTCCCCTTCCTCGGTGCGATGGAGCGTCGGGCGCGCCGCCTCTGCATCGTCACCGCGGCGGATCGGCCGGGCCGCTCGCCGGATGCCGCGATATGGGCCGAAGTGATGAACGAACCGTTGATCGAGAGTCCCGGCGGCACCGATCTCGCGATGCTGCTTCTCACGACCGGCCGACGGCCTGACATGCGCTGGTTCGAAGCCGCGCCGCCGAAGGCGATCGGGGTGGAACAGGCGATCGAGCAGCAGCGTTGGCGCCTGGGTCTGCGCGCGGACTCGCCACGGCTCGGAGCCCTCCGTGCGGCGATCGTGCGCCGAGTCGATGACCGGGGCCTGGTGACGCTGCGCGGGGGAAGGAGCAGGACCGCGGTCATCGTCTGGGAGCCGCGCCCGGCCTGAAGCCGCCGCGCACCATGGGAGTGTGCTGCGCCCGCGAATCGGGGGAGGGTGTTCGCTTGATCCGGGCGCCGTCCCGTCGTTCGCTCGGCGACGTGTCCTGACGCGGCCACGGCACCGCCGGTGAGCGGGTACCCTTCCGCCGTGCCGGGGTGGAACGCGAGCGCCGAGGTGACCGCGTAGGTACGACGACCGCGGCGATCGAGACGGGCCGGCCGGGCCACCTCGGGCGAAACTTCGACTTTCTCCGCCTCTGGATGGGGCAAGTCGCCTCGGCACTGGGAAACGGGATCTCGCTCGTCGCGACGCCGCTGCTCGTCCTGGCGCTCACCGACTCGCCGGCGCTCGCCGGGCTCGTCGCCGCCGCGCGTACCGCCCCGTATCTCATGCTCGGCCTTCCGGCTGGAGCGTTGATCGATCGACTCGACCGGAGGACGATCCTCATCCTGTGCGATGTCGCGCGATTCCTGGCGATGGGCTCGGTGCCGATCGCGTGGGTCGCGGGCACGCTCGAACCGACACAGTTGATCGTCGTCGC
>VGOZ01000068.1 GCA_016875715.1 Chloroflexota bacterium
GATCAGGTCGCTCTCGACACCCGGCTCTGGACTCGAGAGGCAGTCCTCGTCCTCGTCGCACGCACCCTCGACGTCATCACCACCCTACTGCACCAGGTCCGGCGCCACATCCGAACATGGATGCCGGCATACACACACCTGCAGCGTGCCCAGCCTGTGGTCCTGGGCCATCACCTGCTCGCCTATGTGGAGATGCTCCGTCGCGACGTTCAGAGGCTCCACGACTGTTTCGATCGTGCGAACATCTCTCCCCTCGGGTCGGGCGCCCTCGCGGGCGTGCCGTACCCAATCGACCGATCGATGGTCGCGCGTGACCTGGGTATGGGCGGCGTGACCCGCAACAGCATGGATGCAGTCTCGGACCGCGACTATCAGGTTGAGACGATCTACGCCTGCGCTCTCCTGATGACCCACCTGTCGCGATTCGCGGAGGAGATCGTTCTGTGGTCGACGACGGAGTTTGGCTTCGTCCGACTGTCTGACGCATTCTCGACCGGGTCCAGCATCATGCCCCAGAAGAAGAATCCCGATTACGCGGAGTTGATCCGCGGAAAGGCCGGGAGGTCGATCGCACAGATCGTGACGATTCTCACGGTGTTGAAGGGCACGGCGTTGACGTACAACAAGGACTTTCAGGAGGACAAGGCTGCGCTCTTCGACGCGGTAGACACTGCGGCGGTGTCTCTGGCCGTGCTGGCGCCCATGCTGGCGACCGCGGAGTTCGATGAGGACCGCCTCGCGGCCGCGGCCGGCGAGGGTTTCGCACTCGCAACGGACTACGCCGACCACCTGGCTTCGCGCGGCGTGCCGTTCCGGATCGCGCATCACGTCGTGGGGAGGATCGTCGCGGACTGTGTCACCCAGAGACGCAGTCTGGCAGACCTGAGCCTGGAGGAGTTGCGCGCTCACGCACCGGAGTTCGATGAGGCAGTGTTGCGAGTCGATGTCGCGGCCTCGGTGTCGGCCCGAGACGTCCACGGAGGCACCGCGCCGCGTCAGGTGGAGGCCGCGCTGGCCGAGGCCGACGCCTGGCTCGTCCGAGAACGAGGGTGGCTGGAAGCGTGGCGATCCTCGCTGCCCACGTGCGCCGCGATCGCGGCGCTGATCGGCTGAGGACTCTCCCTCTGGACCGATAGTTATCGTCAATCTATAGTCGCGCCGCGAGGGTCAGTCGAAGACTCCGCGGGGGACGTTAGGAACCATCTGGCGGCGGAACTGGCGGCCATCGTTCGAGCCACGTGCGAAGCTGACTCCGATCGCGCCGAACTCGGCTGCGGCGCGCGTCGCCCGGCACACGGTCGTCCTCGCCCTAGCGCTCCTCGTCGCGACTAACGCTCTGGGGAGTTCGACCCGCGTCGCGATCGATCGCTATCTCGATGTGGCGCTCATCGAGGATGCGCCTGGCCGCGACGCACCCATCCTTCGCCCGGTTCAGGAGTCCCGCGCCCCGATCTTTGCACCACCGCCGGCTGCGGAGGCGGAAAGGATGCAGAGTACGGGCGCGATCCGAATCCACCGAGTCGCGCGCAACGACACCGTCAGCGCTCTCGCACAGCGTTACCGCATTTCGCCGCAAACGATCATCTGGGCCAACGGGATCGCCGATCCCGACCGGATCGCGATCGGTGGCGAGTTGATCATTCTTCCCGTGTCCGGCATCCTCTATCACGCGAGTCCCGGCGATTCGCCCGAGCGGGTGGGCGCGTTTCTCGGGATCGATCCCGGAGCGATCGCGCACTGGAACGGTCTTCCCGTCGGCGAAACTCTGGTGCGTCCGGCCGCGCTGGTGATTCCAGGCGGCCGACCGGCAACGGCGTCCTCCGGTCGAGATCGTACCGCTGCCGAGATCGTGCCAACCCAGGTGTCTGCCCGTGTTCCGCGTCCGACGCCTTCGCCGGTGCGCCCGTCAGAGGTCGGGTCCGTGAGCGCGGCCTTGACGGTCGTGGAGGTCGCGCGCGCCGCGCTCCCCGTTCCGGTCGTCGAGCCACGCGTTGTCGAGCATCTGGTGCAGCCGGGCGAGTCTCTGGCGGCGATTGCTGCGCAATTCGGCGTTCGGACTGACACGATCGTGCACGCGAACGGGATGACAGTCGAGGATGCCGATGCGTTGATGATCGGTCAGAAGATCTTGGTGCCACGAGTTGACGGAGTACTGCACCTCGTCCGGGAAGGCGAGACCGTACGATCGATCGCGGCGCGTTCCGGAATCGCGCCGCTGGCGGTGATTGAAGCCAATCGACTGCGCGAGCCGTATGTCGTGGTACCGAACCAGCGTCTGATCATTCCCGGTGTGTCGATCTCTCCGGCGCGCCGTTCTCCGTCGCCGCCCTCCGAGTATGTCATTCAGCCGGGCGATTCGATTGTGTCGATCGCGGAGCGCTTCGGTGTAGACACCCGCACGCTGGTTCGGAAGAACAATCTCCCGCCGTCGGGCCTGATCGTTCCAGGAATGAAGATCGAGTTGCCAGGTCCAACAGACCTGGCGGCACCGCCGCGAGAGGCCGTGCGCGAGGTGCCGCCCGTACCGGCTTCACGCGCGCCGAATCCCCTCCAGGTCGCGGTCTCGATCCTTCGGCCGCTGGTGCCCGTTCCGGCGGCCGCGATTGCGCCGGCCCCCGGAGCCCCTTCCGTCGTGCGGATCGCACGCGAGTACCTGGGGTTCGCGTACATTTGGGGCGGCCACTCGCCGCGGAGCGGATTCGATTGCACGGGCTTCACCTGGTTCGTCTTCGATCGGGCTGGGCGTGCCCTACCGAATCACGACCTATGGGGACAGGTTCAGTCCGGCGACCGCGTGGAACGGAAGGCACTGCAGCCCGGCGATCTCGTGTTCTTCACCGATACCTACGTGCCGGGTCTTTCCCACGTGGGGATCTACCTCTCCGGTGGCGATTTCATCCACGCCGGCAGCGAGCGGACTGGGGTGATCATCAGTTCGATGGCGGACGAGTACTGGTCCGCGCGCTACTACGGCGCGACTCGCCCAGCGTAGGCAGCGCCGCCTGGGGCCGCACCTCTAGCACCCGCTCATGGGTATAGGAGACGGCGCCGGGCGCGCCCGGGATCGATCGCACATGACGGCGTTCGGTCACATCGACCGATACACGAAGTTCCTCGTGCGCTTCGGAGTGCGCCGCCGCGATTGCCGCCGCCCAGAGCAGCGCGTCATCGTCCGGACCCGTTGGGCCGCGAAGGATTACATGTGCGCCGACGACCCCACGAGCGTGTAGCCAGAGATCGCGCGGCCGCGCCTCGCGAAAGGTGAGCCCGCGGTTCTCGATGCCCGAGCGGCCCACCAGGCACTCGTACGCCCCGCGTTCGAACTTCAGGTAGGGCCTTGCCCGCGGTGTCCGGCGAACGGGCGTGACCTCGCCGGGGAGTAAGCCCTGAGAAATCAGTTCGTCGGCGATCGCGTGCGCGGTCTCCGCGTCGCGCGCGATCACGAGGTGCACCGCGGCCTCCTGGAGGGCCGCGATCTCCGATCGGGCTCGCTGGATAAGCGGTCGCAGCGTCTCCCGCGTTTGCTTCGCGTGGCGGTATCGGGCAAAGCACGCCTGAGCGTTCTGAGCGGCGCCTAGCCGTGGGTCCAGGTGCAGCCGAACCCCCTCGAGCTCGATTTCGCTTACTCCGGCCGGCACGGCAGCTGCGTGGGTGAGGAGCAGTTGGCCTTCCCGCCGCGCATCCTCGCCTGAATCTGCCGTGGCCAGTTCACGCTCCAAAGCCCTGGCGCGTGCATGAAGGCGCTCGATCTGGTGCAGAACCCTGCTGCGGTGGCTCTCGCCCACGGAGTGGGTCAACGTCCGCTCCGGTGGCGTGAGTGCCGAAAGCGCCGCCTCAACCGCGGCGCTCATGGAGGGCAACGCTCCGGCGTGGCGGTGCGTGAGGAGAAACGGCGCGGCGGTCGCTCCAGCGCGCCCCGCCGCTTCGGCAAAGCACGGTGCCCACTGCGCTGCCCGGCGGAGAGGCGCGAGCAATTCGGCCACCGCATCGGCCACTCGCTCCGGTGCCGCGTCGCACGGCGCCGTGGCAATATTGCCGGTAGCGCGAAAGGCGATCTCGCGAGCTGTGATGGGGCCAATACCTCGGATCGCATCGATCAGCGCGCGGTCCAGGCTGTCCGACGTGGCGTCGCGCAGAGTCGCTCCGATCTGGACTGGGTCCAGTTGTCGTGGTGACAGCTTATCCTGGGGAGGTGGAGCTACGTACACAAGATGGGGCAGGATCTGGCGCACGCTGTTGATCCGGCGAGGAACGCGCTTCGCAGCGTCGATTATGCGGCCAACTTCATCGACCAGAATGAGATTCGCGAGGCGGCCGGTCGCCTCAACGATGAGGGTGATACTTCGGGGAGCTATTTCGCGGGGACGGCAGGCGAACGTGAGGTGAAGGATTCTTTCGTCCGACAGTGCCACGGCTGTCTCCAGCAATGCGCCGGTGAGCCACTTCCGTGCGACAAGACCGAACGGTGTTGGTGTCGGAGCCCGACGCGCCCGGTTGCCCGTGATCCAGATGCCCGGCGCATCGGGTCGCACCGTCGCGCGCAAGGCGGTCGACTCGCCGCGCGCATACAGTTCCAGGTGCAGCGTGCCCGGGTCGACCAGCATCACATCCTGAACGCGCGCCGGCAGACGCCCTGCGATCTCATCGGCGATTGCGGCGAGGCCAAGCGAGTCGAGCACGAGGGGTAGGTATAACGGTGTCTGTTAGCGAGCAGGGTGTGATAACAGGTCGGCTCTTCGTGCTCGCAGGGCCGTCGGGGGTTGGCAAAGACACGATCCTTCGCGCCGTCCTCGCGGCGGACTCGCGCTTGTGTCGGGTGGTCACGCTGGTGACCCGCGCGCCGCGGGCGTCGGAGACCGATGGGGTCGATCACTACTTCGTGACCCGGGAGGAGTTTGCGCGTCGCACTGCCGCCGGCGATCTCCTCGAATGGGCCGAATACGTCGGCAGTCCGCGCGGTACTCCGCGATCGGGAGTGGTCGCGGCACTCAAGTCCCGGCGCGAACCCATACTGAAGATCGACGTTCAGGGGTTCCGGCAGATTCGCGCCGCGCTGCCCCAGGTCATCTCAATCTTCATTCTGCCTCCGTCCCTCCAGTCGCTGGAGCGGCGACTACGCGGCAGCGGACCGGGGGAATCCCGAGACGCGGTGCAGGGGCGAGTCGAAGCAGCGAAACAAGAGATTGCCGCAGCGGAGGAATTCGACTATCGCATCGTGAACCCCGACGGCGACCCCGCACGCTGTGTGAGCGACGTTCTTGAACTCATCCGGTTCGAACGGGAGCGTGACGTTCCGCGTCTCGTCACACTCGACGTGTGACCGTGGTCGAGAGCGACGTCGCGCCGAAGATGGGCGCGCCTTACGTTGCGGGAAGAGCGTACTGCGATGTCGCCATCGTTGAGCGTTCGCTCCCGGGACGTGCGATCTACACCTATCACGTCGATGCTCCCGCCCCGGAGTTGCCCGTGGGAACGATCGTCGCGGTTCCGTTCGGAACGCGGCGCCTGCTCGGGGTCGTCGTGCGCGACAACGTGGAGGTTCCCTCATTTCCTACCCGAGGAATCGAGGCTGTCTACTCGCGACGCTCGAGGCTCCGCCCTCAGATCGTTGCTCTCTGCCTGTGGCTGGCCTCCTACTATCTGGCGCCCCTCGCACGGGTCCTTGCGCTCGCGGCACCCGTGAGCGGGCGTCCCGGGTGGGACGATCCGGAGTGGACAGCCGGAGATCCGGGATCTCTCCCGTCACCCTTGCTGAGGTCCCAGACAGAAGCCCCCCGGCATCGGCGGGCGACGGCGGACAGCGCCCAACGCGTACGTCTGCTCAGGTCGGACCATCAGTCGACGTCGCGGCTCGGATCCCGGCAGCGTACGGTGCTCGCATCGCTCCGGGCGCGACCCGACGCCCTAGTAGACCTCGACCTGTTGCTGGTGGAGACAGGGGCTACCCGCGCCGTGATCGAAACCCTCGTGCGCCGTGGCTACATCGCGTGTGAACCCGTCGCGCGTACCTACCGCGCTCGAGGACGAGGCCAGATCGTGATGTCCGCGGCGCAGAAGGCGATCGTCCGCGATCTGAGCGCGCGAATGGACCAGCCCCGGCCCGGCAGCGTCCTCCTCCACGGCGTCACGGCAAGCGGTAAGACGAACGTTTACCTCGGCCTGATGACCGAGGCTGTTGCGCGGGGGAAGCAAGCCCTCGTCCTGGTTCCGGAGATCGCGCTCACGCCACAGTCGGTGCATCGATTCGGCGCCGCGTTTCCTGGACGGGTCGTGGCTCTTCACGGAAGGCTCGGCGCGCGAGAGAAGCGCGCGACTTGGTCCCGCATTCGAGACGGGCACGTCGACGTCGTGATCGGGACTCGCTCCGCTCTCTTCGCGCCGGTAGATCGCCTTGGACTGATCGTGATCGACGAAGAGCACGATGCCTCGTACAAGAGCCCGGCCCGACCGCGCCTCCACGCGCGCACCGTCGCGCTTCGCCTGGCCGAGATCTCCGGTGTGCTTGCGGTGCTGGGGAGCGCGACGCCCGACGTGGAGACCTGGCATCGAACGCGCAGCGGCCGATCACGCTTGATCGAACTGCCCCATCGCATCGTGGGGGGGGCGGATAACCCGGGGCCGCGGGTGGATGTGGTCGACATGAGGGCCGCAGTCCGTGGAGGAGAGGATCCAATCATCAGCGATGCTCTGCACGCGGCACTCGCGAGGGCGCTGGAGCACGGCCGGCAATCGATCCTCTTGCTGAACCGTCGCGGAACGGCGACGCTGGGGCTCTGCCCGGGATGCGGCTACGTGCCCCGGTGCCGCCGCTGCGATGTCGCCTTGACCTATCACGGAGACCTTCGTCTGCATCTTTGCCATCAGTGCGGATTCCGGGCTCAACCGGTCGAAACGTGTCCAGCGTGCGCCCTGCACGCGCTCCAGTACTTCGGCGCCGGCACGCAGCGCGTCGTCGAGGCGGTGCGCCAGCGCTTTCCGCGTGCCAGAGTTGCGCGCTGGGATAGCGACGTGCGCGGCGGCGAGGCCTCACATGCGATCACTGAGGCAATGCTCAGCAACCGCATCGACATTCTGGTGGGAACTCAGAGAGTTGGCACGGGACTCGACTTCCCTGGCGTCGCGGTCGCGGCTGCGATCAGCGCCGATACACAGCTATGGATGCCCGACTATCGGGCCGGGGAGCGCACGTTCCAGATGATCAGTCAGTTGATCGGTCGGGCCGGGCGTGGCCCCGTTCGGGGCCACGTGATCGTTCAGACATTCAATCCCGACCATCCGTCCATTCGGGTGCGCGCCGAACTCGCTTTCCGACGCGAGCATCGCTACCCGCCATTTGCCGATCTCGTCCGCGCGGTCGTCGCGGCGCGAGACGATCGATACGCGGAGGAGCAATGCGATCTCGTCGCCCGCGATCTCACGCAAATGAGCGCGACCGTCGCTACACCGACGGTCGACATTCTTGGCCCGGTGCCATGTTTCCATCGCCGTCTGCGTGGGCAGGCGCGCTGGCAACTCATCCTCCGGGGCGACGGATCCCACACGCTGGCGAGGAATTACCGTTGGGGGCCCGATTGGACAGTCGACGTCGATCCCATCGCGCTTCTATGATGCTCGGCGCATGGCGCTTCGGGAGATTCTGCATCACCCGGATGAGCGCTTGCGAGTGAAGTGCAAGCGCGTGGGTTCCCGCGATATCGGGCTACATCGCCTGATCGATGACCTCTTTGAGACGATGGAGCATGCGCGCGGCGTCGGTCTCGCCGCGCCGCAGGTTGGCGTTCCTTTGCGGGTGACAGTGGTGCGCATCCCGGAGGACTACGATGATCCGGCGGCGGGGCAGGACATCGCCCTGATCAATCCGGAGATCGTGAAGTCGACAGGCGAGTGGGAGCCAGACGAGGGATGCCTTTCGATCCCCGGGTATGTGGCCAACGTCCGGCGGAACTGGGCCGTCACGGTCAATGCGCGCGATCGCCGATGGCGCGAATTCCGTATCCGCGGTGATGGTCTCCTCGGGCAGGCGCTCCAGCACGAGATCGATCATCTGGACGGCGTGCTTTTCGTCGATCGACTCGAGAGTCCCGATCAGTTGCGACCGCTCGAGCGGACGCGCGACGATCCCGCGGGCGCCGCCTGAGGCGCGTGGTCAACCGCGGTAACTGGCGATGAATCTTCACGAGTACCAGGCCCGAGGACTTCTAGCCGCACGCGGGGTTCCGATCACCGAGGGAATCGTCTGCGCCACCGCGGAAGAAGCGCGCGATGCCGCCGAGCGCATTGGCGGCCCCGTCGTCGTGAAGGCTCAGGTCCTGACCGGTGGGCGCGGTAAGGCCGGTGGGGTGAAGCTCGCCGCCGACCCGGCGGAGGCGCACCGTGCTGCTCAGGCGATTCTGGGCATGTCGATCCGCGACCTCGTGGTCCATCGGGTGCTCGTCGTCCCCGCGATCGACATCAAGCGCGAGATCTATCTGGGCTGCATCCTCGATAGGGCGCAGTGCTGCCTGACGATCATGGCGTCGGCGGACGGCGGGATGGATATCGAGGACGTGGCTGCGCGGACCCCCGAGAGAATCCTGCGGATGACCGCGGATCCGTTCCTCGGCATCGCCGACTACCAGGCCCGCGATCTCGGGTTCCAGTTGGGGTTCGAGGTCGGGATGATCCGACGGTTCGTCCCGATCGTGAACGGTCTGTTCCGAACGGTCCTCGAGACAGACGCCTCCCTCTGCGAGATCAATCCACTGGTCATCGACGCGAGCGATCAGTTCATCGCACTCGACGCGAAATTGACGGTCGATGACAACGCGCTGTATCGGCATCCCGAATTGGAGGCGATGCGCGATCTCGAGGCCGAGGATCCGTTCGAGCGGCAGGCCCGGTCGGAAGGGATCAACTTCGTGCGCCTCGATGGCGCGGTGGGCTGCATCGTCAATGGCGCGGGTTTGGCGATGGCGACCATGGACGCGGTGAAGCTTGCTGGCTCATCCCCTGCGAACTTCATGGACGTGGCTGGTGGGGCGCGTTCGGAGCGCGTCGCGGCGGCGCTGCGGATCATCCTGTCCGACCCGAACGTCCGGTCGATTCTGATCAACATCTTTGGCGGAATCACCCGTTGCGACGAGGTCGCGCGGGGGATCCTTCGGGCGCGCGATGAGGTGGATGTCTCAGTTCCGATGGTCGTGCGGCTCGTGGGCACGAACGAGGCCGACGGGCGGGCACTCCTGGCGGCGGCGGGGATCGAAGCGCAGACGACCATGTCCGCGGCCGCGGAGGCTGCTGTGCGTCTGGCGAGTCGGCCATGAGCATTCTTGTCGATCGCTGCACACGCCTCATCGTTCAGGGAATCACCGGCCGTGAGGGCGAGTTTCACGCCCGGCAGATGGTCGAGTACGGCACAAACGTCGTCGGCGGGGTCACCCCCGGTCGGGGTGGTCAGACGGTCGCCGGCGTGCCGGTCTTCGACACGATGCGTTCGGCAGTGGCGGCGACGGCTGCGAACGCAAGCATCATCTATGTCCCTGCGCCGTTCGCGGCGGACGCGATCCTGGAGGCGGCGGACAATGGGATCGCGCTGATTGTCTGTATCACCGAGGGGATTCCGATCCTCGACATGGTGCGGATCGTTCCTCACGTGCGCTCCCGCGGCGCGCGCCTGATCGGCCCGAACTGCCCGGGCCTGATCTCGCCGGGTAAGGCGAAAGTGGGCATCATGTCGGGTCAGATCCATCGGCCCGGTGGAATCGGCTTGGTCTCGCGCAGCGGTACGCTGACTTACGAGATCGTTAATGCGCTGACCAACCGGGGCATCGGACAGTCGACCGTCGTCGGGATTGGCGGCGATCCAATCAATGGGACGAGTTTCATCGACTGTCTGGCTCTGTTCGAGTCCGATCCGGAGACCCGGGCAATCGTGCTCGTTGGCGAGATCGGCGGCACGGATGAGGAGGCCGCCGCAGAGTACGCACGGACGGCGGTAACCAAACCGATCGTAGGGTTCATCGCCGGACTGACCGCGCCTCCCGGACGCAGGATGGGGCACGCCGGAGCGATCATCACCGGCGGGACGGGTTCCGCGCAGGGAAAGGTTCGGGCGCTGGAGCAGGCCGGCATCGAGGTCGCCCCGGGCCCGGTGCAGGTCGCGGAGATCGTCGCCCACCGCAGCCTGGCATGACCCCGGCCGCCATCGAGTCATTCGTTGACTCCACCTTGCTGCCCGATGGATACGACGAGTTCTGGGCGCAGACTGGTCGGGATCTCGCCAGGGTCCCCGTGGGTTTGATCCGGGAGCGATCGACTGTCGAAGTGGACATCTTCGAGATCTATTACGGCAGTCTTGATGGTGTGGAGAATCTTCGGTTGGGAGGCTCGTCCGCGGGTGGCGGGGACGCTGCCCGGGCTTGCGATCTTCCCGGGGTACAGCGGCGTCCCGATGGTCCCGCGGGCGTGGGCACGGGTCGGTTTCGTGGCGCTCCAGATCAGTCCCCGGGGACACCACATGAGCGATCAGGTGTACGCACCCGGATTCCCCGGCCTGATGACGGCAGGACTGGAGAACCCGCGCGAGTACGCCTACCGGGGGGTCTACTGCGACGTATGGCGCGCCCTTGAGAGCCTCGCCGACCTGCCCGGCGTGGATCCCGAGCGGATCGTCAATATGGGCGGAAGCCAGGGAGGCGGCGTGGCGATCGTGGGCGCGACGGGCCGGTACCGGTCCGGGCGGTCTCGGCCGATGTTCCCTATCTCACGGCGATGCGCGACGTGCTGGTCCTGGGCAGTTCGTACCCGTATGAGGAAGTGCGAGACTACGTGCGCGTTCAACCGTGGGCAAGGGAGCGCGTTCTGACTTGTCTCGATCATTTTGATACGATCAACTTCGCGCCGCGGGTTGCTTGCCCAGTTCTCATGAGTGTTGGGCTCAATGACGACGTCTGTCCTCCGCACACCGCCTATGCATTACGGAGGCGCCTCGGAGGGCCCGTCGAACTCCATGCATATCCAGATGGCGCTCACGAAGGTGGTGGGTACCGCCACGATGTCATTCGGGAGCGTTGGGTGAGAGATCGGGCCGATGCGCGGTAACCTCTGGCGCCGGATCGCCCTCGTCCTCTTCGTCACGATCGCGGCGAGCGCGATCGCCCGTCCTGGGGCCGAAGTGATTGACCTTTCAGTCATAGGCGTGCCGCTGCAGCGCGACATCAGGTTACGCGAGGGACTTGACCTGCGCGGCGGCATTCAGGTTCTGCTCGAGGCACGTGTATCGGTTGGACAGCAGTTGGATCCCGATGCGATGGCCGCCGCACAACGCATCATTCAGAACCGGGTCAACGCGCTCGGCGTCTCCGAGCCGGTGATCCAGGCCGTGCAGAACAATCGCATCCTCGTAGAGATCCCTGGTGTTGATGATCCCGATCAGGCGATTCGCACCTTCGGGAACACGGGACTTCTGGAGTTCATCGACGCCGCGACTACGCCTCTCTCCCCGGGTGCCCACGTTCGGACATCGCTGGGAGATCCACCCGCCGATGTCGTGGTGGCTCTTCCCGATCGTGTGTTCCCCACGGTTATCCAGGGCAGGCATCTCGTCTCGGCGTGGGTGAGCGCGGATGAACTGAACCGCCGGAACATCGTCTTCTCGATGGGCAGCGAGGGAGCCGATTTGTTCGGAGCATTCACGACCGCGAATGTCGGTCGCTACCTGGCGATCGTGCTCGACAAACAGGTGATCTCGTCGCCGGTGATCCAGAGCCCCATCGTCGGCGGTCAGGGTACGATCACCGGTGGAGGGCCGCGAGGGTTCCCGCTGCCCGAAGCCCAGAGCATCGTGGCTCAACTGAAGTACGGTGCCCTTCCGGTGCCCCTCACCGTTGTCCAGAATCGGACTGTCGGACCGACGCTGGGTCAGGATTCGATTCAGAAGAGCCTGATCGCTGGGGCAGTCGGTCTCGGTCTGGTCGCGGGGTTCATGATCCTGTACTACCGCGCCTACGGAGTCCTCGCAACCCTCGCGCTGATCATCTACGCGATCATCACGATGGCATTCTTCAGGCTCATTCCCGTCGTCCTGACCCTCGCCGGCATCTCGGGGTTCATCCTCTCTATCGGCATGGCGGTCGACGCCAATATCCTGATCTTCGAGCGGATGAAGGAGGAGTTGCGTTCCGGACGGACTCTCGCGGCCGCCATCGACGCGGGCTTCGCTCGGGCGTGGACATCGATCCGCGACTCCAACATCTCGACGCTCATCACCTGCGCCATCCTCTATTGGTTCGGCGCGACATTTGGCGCGAGCATCATCCAGGGTTTCGCGCTGACCCTGGGCGTCGGAGTCATTATCTCGATGTTCACTGCCATTACGGTCACGCGGACGCTGCTGCTCGTGCTCCAGCAACTGAAGATCTTGCCACGCGAAGGGAAGCTCGGACTCGTGGCGATTGAGGCACGAGCGTGATCGATATCGTCGGGAAGCGCCACATCTTCTACATCATCTCGCTCGCGCTGATCCTGCCCGGGGTGATCTCGCTCTTGATTCCGCCAGGTCTGCGCCTCGCGGTGGACTTCACCGGGGGCACGCTGTGGGAACTGCGGTTCGAGCAGACAGTTGCGCCCGGAGAGGTGAGGGATGTCCTCGGCGAGTTTGAATACGGCGACGCAATCGTGCAGACAACGGGAGATCGCGGGGTCCTCATCCGGGCGAAGGAGATCCGCGCTGAGGATGATGGGAAGGCGGCGATTGTTGTGCGACTCACCGAGCGATTCGGTCGGTTCGAGGAACTGCGCTTCGAGACCGTCGGCCCGATCGTCAGTCAGGAGATCGCGGCACGGGCGCTTGCCGCGGTGGGTCTCGCGTCGGTCGCGATTCTCCTGTTCGTTGCATGGGCATTTCGCAGCGTGGAACACGCTGTCCGCTACGGTGTCTGTGCGATCATTGCCCTGCTGCACGACGCGTTGCTGGTGCTCGGAATGTTCTCGATTCTTGGTAAGCTGTACTTCGTCGAAGTAGACTCACTCTTTGTCACCGCGATGCTTACCGTGATTGGCTTCTCCGTCCACGATACAATTGTTGTATTCGATCGCATTCGCGAGAACGTTCGACGTTACAATAATCTACCGTTCGACGTAGTCGCCAATCACAGCATTATGCAGACGATCGGCCGATCGATGACAACGTCGTTGACGGCGGCGTTCACTCTGCTTGCGCTGATCATTTTTGGTGGCATCACGACCAAGCTGTTCGCTTTGACCCTGCTCGCTGGAATGATCAGCGGCACGTATTCCTCTGTGTTCAACGCTGCGGCCCTTCTCGTATCGTGGGAGAAGGGAGAACTTGCCAGACTCGCCTTCTGGCGACGACGCAATCGCGTGATGGCCTCGACGACTTAGTCGCCCATATTCAGGACGGCCATGAACGCCTCCTGGGGAATCTCAACGTTTCCGACCCGCTTCATGCGCTTCTTGCCCTCCGCCTGGCGCTCGAGCAATTTCCGCTTCCGCGTGATATCCCCTCCATAACACTTCGCCAGCACATTCTTGCGCATTGCCGGGATCGTCTCCCGAGCGATGACCTTGCTGCCAATCGATGCCTGGATCGGAACCTCGAACATCTGCCGCGGGATGAGTTTGCGCAGCCTCTCTGCGAGGTCACGACCCCGGTCGTAGGCGCTATCGCGGTGGGTGATCACCGAGAGGGCATCGACCGGTTGGGCATTCACCAGGATGTCCAGCTTGACGAGGTCTGCCTGCTCGTACCGGTCGAATGTGTAGTCAAGCGATGCGTACCCCTGCGTGCGCGTCTTCAACTGGTCGTAGAACTCGACCAGAATCTCGCTGAGGGGAACGCGATACTGAAGGAGCACGCGCTGTTCGTCGAGGTAGTCCATCCGCTCGAACGACCCGCGCCGCGTCGTCACGAGTTCCATGATCGCGCCGATGTAGCGGGTTGGACTGACGATGCTGATCCGCATCCACGGTTCCAGGATCGCTTCGAGCGCCCCTGGATCCGGCATTTGCGCGGGATTGTCGACGACCCGCTCCTCGCCGCTCCGGAGAACGGCGCGATACTCGACGCTCGGTGAGGTGATCAGGAGGTCGAGATCGAACTCGCGCTCCAGACGCTCCTGCACAATCTCCATATGCAGAAGGCCAAGAAACCCGCATCGGAAGCCGAACCCGAGCGCCACAGTCGATTCCGCTTCGTAGGAAAGGGCCGCATCGTTCAGTTTCAGTTTCTGGAGCGCATCCCGCAGGCCAGGATACGCACTGTTCTCGACCGGATAGACGCCGGCGAAAACCATCGGCTTCGCCGGTCGGTAGCCGGGCAGCGGGTCGACAGCCGGCGCGCGCGCCAGGGTGATGGTGTCGCCCACCTGGCAATCCTCGACGTTTTTCAAACCTGTGGCGACGTAACCCACCTCGCCGGCGCCGAGGGCCGCAACGCTCACACCTTCCGGCTGAAACACGCCGAGGTCGAGGATGTCCGCCGTGCGGCCCGTTGACATAACCATGATCCGCTCGCCAGCCTGGATCTCGCCGTCCACAAGTCGGACGTAGGCGATCACGCCGCGGTAGGAGTCGTAGTGTGAGTCGAACACGAGCGCGCGCAGAGGAGCGGCACGATCGCCACGGGGCGGTGGGATGCGCTGGATGACCGCCTCGAGAACTTCGGCGACCCCGCGACCCTCCTTCGCCGAGGCGAGCAGGACATCCTCGCGCGCGATGCCGATGACCTCCTCGATCTCTGCGGCGACTGTGGCGGGGCTCGCGCTGGGGAGGTCGATCTTGTTGATGATGGGGACGATCGTGAGGTCGTGCTCCAGCGCGAGGTAGGTGTTCGCCAGCGTCTGCGCCTCGATACCCTGGGCAGCGTCGACGACGAGCAATGCCCCCTCACACGCTTGGAGACTTCGGCTGACCTCGTAGTTGAAGTCGACATGTCCCGGCGTATCGATCAGATTGAGCTCGTAGGTATCGCCATCGCTCCCGCGATGGAACATCCGAACGGCGCGCGCTTTGATTGTAATGCCCTTCTCGCGCTCGAGTTCCATTGAATCGAGGACCAGATCGGCGACTTCGCGATCGGAAATCGTGCCGGTCTGCTCGAGGATCCGATCGCTGAGAGTGGTCTTGCCATGATCGACGTGCGCGATGATGGAGAAGTTGCGGATGCGAGACTGGTCCACCGAGCCGGTCAAGTATAGGTACGGGCTAGAGTCGTTCCTCGTAAAAGCGCCAGAGCTCGTCCCTGGCCGGGGGGATCAGCTTGAGTGACTTGCCGCGGGTCAGAAGTCGGCTCGGCCCGCGGACGAGTTCGCCGATTGCGACGCAGGCCGAGCCGGTTGCTCGCACGGCCGTCTCAACCGCAGTTGGCTGCTCGGTCGCGATGAGGAGAGCGCCGCTGGAGATCAGCGCCAGGGGATCCAGCCCGAAGTGAGAACAGATCGCGTCGGTGACTGCCCGCCGCGGGATCTCCTCTACGTTGACGCGAACACCCAACCCGGTTGCCCTGCCGAGCTCGTCGAGCGCGGTGACAACCCCGCCCTCGGTGACATCGTGCATCGCTTTCGCCCCGGATCGCGCTGCGGCGAGCGCGGGTGCAACGATGGAGATCTCGCGCCAGAACTGTTGGGCGGACTCGACCTGCTCCGCGCCCAGTGCGCGAGATAGCTCATCGGCAAACTCCGTGGCCAGGATGGCTGTACCTTCGATCGCGGCCGCGCCCACGAGGAGCAGTGTGTCGCCGACCTCAGCCACGCCTGGTCGAATTAGACGGGACTGGTCGGTGACTCCCATCGCGGTGAGCATCAGCACCGGCTGAGTGACCGCTGAGGTGACTTCCGTGTGACCGCCCAGCACTGCGATTCCGAGGTCGCGACAGGCCTCGTCGATGTCCAGCGTGAACTGTTCGAGATCGCTGTCGCCACTCGATCGCGTGAGGAGGATGGTCGCGAGGATACCGACCGGCTCTGCCCCCATCACTGCGATGTCGTTGCACGCGACGTGGACTGCTAACCATCCTGCCCGTCGCTGAGCACCGGTGATTGGATCGGACGAGACGACGGCGATCCCGCCGGGAATAGCGAGAGCCGCCGCGTCGACGCCAAGCGACGGCCCCACAATCACCTCGTCGCGTGGGGCACCAAGGCGTGAGAGGGCGCGCTGCACCAGGAGTTCGGGCGGGACTTTGCCGAGTGGAAGCTGGCTCAGCCGAACCACCGCCAATCCAGGCCTCCGTGCGCCCCGTGGTCGAGCAATGCTTCGGTGGCCGTGCCATCGGCCCGGACCCGGTAGAGCCCGCCGCCGCCCAGGCAGAGGAGATGTGCCCCGTCGCGCGCCCACGCGCAGGCTGGCGAATCCTCGGAGAACTGCGTCAACTGCCGGGCAGTTCCCCCGGTGAGGGGAACGGTCCAGATCTCCCAGGGCAGCCCGTGTGCCTCCGCAGACGAGACCAGAAGCGAAGTGAGGCGCGCGATTGGCGGGCTCGAACGCGCTTCCGGCGCCGCGCCCGCGCCTCCAAACGCGACCGTCATTCCATCGGGCGAGACGACGGGCGATCTGACGGCCTGGAAGCGCACCGCTGGCACGAGCACCCGTTCGCTCCCGGTTCCCAGTTCGCGAACGCGGAGACTCAGTCCATCGGCCCTCGACTCGTGCACGTAGACGAGGTGAGACCCTGATGGAGTCAGTGCCGGATACAGGCCATCCGCGGCGATAGTCTCGGTGCGTCCGTCGGGAAACGACCGCCGGATCTCGGAGACCTGACCTGCGAGTCGTCGCCCCTCATAGACGGGCGAGTAGTACGCGTGGACGATCGAGCCCGCGTCAGGTGCCCAGATCGGTGTTTCGAGGATTGTCCCCGGTCGGTCGTGCGCCACAGCAACGCGATGGGTTCGGCTGCCGAGGTCTGCGACGAGAATGTCTGAGTAGATGAGTTGATCAGCCAGGGGCGCATCGGCCGGGAGGTCGGGGCGTGGTGGCGCGTAGGCGAAAACGACCTGCTTCCCGTCCGGTGAGAAGCGCGGCTCCTTGACACTCCCTCCAGCCGCGGCCTCGAACACGGTTCGATTGATGCCGGCCTCGATCACGTCGATCGTCGTATCTCTGCCCACGATCAGACGCCCTTCCACGCGAGGGAGGAACTCGCGTGTCGGAACCCGGGATGCCGTGGGCCCCGGAGTCGGTGGCGCCGGAACGGCCTGACCGAGCGCGATCGCGGTCGCGGCCTGCACGACGTTGGCGGGTCGGGTCGGTTCCGCGGGTATCGCACAACTCAGATTCAGGGTTGCGACGAGTGCCACCGCGAGGGTGAGGGGACGAGTGAAGTGGCACCGTCGCGCCATCCTACCTCTCGCTCGGGCGCAGGATGCGCGCCAGCGCCAGGCCGATCAGCACCGATAGGACCAGGAGCGCCACTTCATCCAGACCGCCCAGTTCTCCGTGGAGCAGTACCACGGCCAGCGGCATGCCGTCGAGTATAGGAACGGCTGCGCTACCATCCGGCCATGGCGCTCCGGATCGCATGCCACGGTATTACGTGGGGTCGTGACGGGTTCGACACCGCTACTCGGGAGATCGCCGAGATGGGGTTCGAGGGCTTCGAGGCGTTCGCATTCGTGGTGGATGACTTCGACTTCGACGGGCTCGAGGAGTTCCGGAGCGTCCTTCACGCACGGCGCCTGCGCCTCGTTGCGCTCTATGGCGGGGGTGAGATGCACGATAGCTCTCGTTTTGAGACTGTCGTTGCCCAGAACACTCGCATCGCCC
>VGOZ01000069.1 GCA_016875715.1 Chloroflexota bacterium
ATCGCGCGCTGCTCCGCCGACTCGGGGCGTGCGGACTGATAGGAGTCGTCCTCGGTGCCTCGTTCTGGCTCCCCGCGATCCTCGATCTCGGCCTGGTGCGCGCGGGAGAACTGACCGGTCGCGGGTACGACCTGACCGCGAATCTGCTCCCGCTGGCTGAGGTCGTCGAAATGCGCGCGACCCATCCGCTCGGTCCGGACCGTCCTCGGTTCCAGGCTGCGCTCATCCCGACCGTCCTCGCCTGTATGGGCGCTGTGCTCCTCCTGCTGCGCGGTTCCGGGACGCGGGCGACGAGCGCCTTCTGGACAGGGGTGTTGCTGATCTCGCTTCTCTTTCAGACGACGCTCGTCGCGCCACTCAGCGCACTCCTACCGGGCCTGGCCTTCGTGCAATTCCCGTTTCGTTATCTTGCGCTCACCTCGCTCGCGCAGGCGATCCTCGCCGCGGGGGCCGTGAGATTCGTGGCCCATCCCACTCTAAGAGTCGCCACGTGCGTCGTCGCCGTGACGCTCTGGGTAGGCGCCGTATCGCTGGAACTACGGCCGAACGTCGCGGATGTCACCGGCGAGAGCTTTGGACCTGCCGCAGCGGCGCGCTACGAGATGAATCGGGAGTTCTTTCCCCGCACCTCGCCGGTCAATCCGTTCGATCACCTCCACCTCACGCCCGATGGCGGCGAGGTTCCCGCCGCCCGTGCCCGCGCAGCCCGCGCGAACGCCGTCGACGAGATCGTGGTCGAACTGGAGTCTGCGCCCGAGCCGACGCGCCTCCTCCTCGATACCCACGCGTTCCCGTTCTGGGTCGCGCGCGCCGGCGCCCGGGTCCTTCCGACCGGAGCCGAGGCGGCGCGAGGTCTGCTCGCGGTCGAGATCCCCGCCCACGTGGAACGGGTGACGATCGCGCGCGAGTCGACTGCCGCGGTGCGACTCGGGCTGCTTATCTCTCTCGTCGCCGGCGTGGGCGCGGCATTCGTCCTCTTCGATTCGCGCCGGGTGCGCATCGCCGCTTCGATTGCCACCGCGCTCGTCGGCCTCGGACTCGCCCTCGTTCGCCCTCAGACCACCGGGAGCGATCTGGCTGGAGCAAGGGGCGCCTTCGACGGCGGCGCAGTTCTCCTCGGTGGGAGTGTGCGGAGAGGGACGGTGACCCTGCGGTGGACCACGCGTGGGCCAATGCGCGAGGGGATGAGCATCGCCGTCCGAGCCATCGATCCTTCCGGAGTTGTTGTCGCGCGCAGCGATGGGGTCCCAGGCCTAGGGATGAAACCGACTGTGGCGTGGGCGCCCGGACTGATCGTGCACGATCGCCACGACCTGATCCCCTCCCCTGGCGCTCAGCCGGGCCGCTACGACCTTCTCGTCGGCGTTTCCAGCCCGAAGGGTTACGCCGCGCCCTCCGTGGAGAACGTGGTCCACTGGGAGGACGACTGCGCCTGTGGTGCACCGGGCACCCGCGGCCTGGGTATCCTGATCGGGCAGTTCGATCTGACCGAGGCCGACGTCAGTCCTCGCCTCGGAGGCGAACTCCGTCTCTCGCACGCGCTCCCGCGGCTTGAGGGCACGCCTGGCCCGCTCTACGGCTCCGCGTCCGCCTGGGAGCGTACCGGGCACCTGTTGTGGGGTTTGCTCGGTCGCCTCACGACCGAGCGGGTGCCGGATCCCTCCATCCTCGTCGTGGATCGAGGCGCCACGATCGAGCTGACGCAGCGGTGGGTCGCGCTCACCGAAACGCGGGATGACCACACCTTTTCCGCTCAGATCCTCGACGCGCGCCGCCGGGCCATCGCGCAGGTGGATGATCGGCCACCGGAGCCGAGTGACCGATGGCGGCGCGGTGACGTCATTCCTTTCCGACTCCATCTGACGATCCCGTCGGACGCTGGCCCAGGCGTCTTCCCCCTGATGCTCGGCGCCTACCGCAGCCGCGATCGACATCGCGTCCTGTGGACCGCGCCAGAGCGCAATGCCGAATGGTGGCTCGTGGGGCGGGTGAAGGTGCGTCCCCCATCCTCCCCTGTGCTCGGCGCGCCGGTCTCGGGCAACCTTGGCCAGGTTCGGGTCATTGGTCTGACCGAGGCACTGCCGGGGAAGGTCCGTCCAGGAGCAGTGGTCTTTGTGCAGCCCGTGTGGCAGGTCACGGCCCGCCCGCACCACAACTACCGGGCCTTCGTCCACCTCGCCGATGGCGAAGGGCGACCGGTGGCGCAGGGTGACGCCCCGCCCGTGCGCGGCGACTATCCGACGTCGCTGTGGGAGCCTGGCGAGCGACTCGCCGATTCCTTCCCGGTGATCATACCCACGGGAGACGCTGGAGTCCGCCGCATCCTGATCGGCCTCTATCGACCCGAGACAGGGGAGCGGATGCGCGGACCTTCGGGGGACACGATTGATCTGGGGATGATCGTCGTCGGACCCTGAGACCGGTCGGCCCGCCTTACAATGGCGGCCCCTCCCATGGACGTGCTCATTGGCATCGACGTCGGCTCCAGCAACCTGAAGGTCGCGGCGCTCGATCGGCGCGGGCGAACTGTCGCGCGCGGTCAACGCCCCTACCGCGAGATCGTCCCTTCCGGCTACGGAACGATGATCGGAGGCGCCCAGAGTCAGCGTCCCGGCGGCCAGGATCCCGAGGGGTGGATCGATACGGCCGGGGACATCATCCGCGAGATGCTCGCGACCGACGCGTTCCGGCCTGAGGATGTGCGCGGCGTCGCGCCGTGCGCGCGAGGATCGGCCGGCGTGTTCATCGACGACGAGGGGCAGATCCTGGCCCCGCTCGAATCGCGGGTGGACACGCGGCCCCATCACGCCGCGCTCGTGGAGAGGTTCGGGCCGGAATCGGACAACCGCGGCCTCGCCTCGGCAACCCTCGCCTTCAAGCACCGGTACCCGGATCGGTTTCCCCGCCTGGCGCACGCGTTCATGATCCACGACTTCCTCGTGTACCGACTCAGCGGTGCCGTGGCGACCGACCCCTCCTCCGGCCCGCGCCGACCGGAACGCACCTGGCCCGAGGGGGTATGGGAGTACATCGGCAAGCCGGGCATCGCCCCGCCCATGCGGGCGCACACCGACATCGTGGGCACGCTCCTGCCCGAGACCGCCCGCCGCCTGGC
Organism: Chloroflexota bacterium; assembly: GCA_016875715.1. Classification (GTDB taxonomy): domain Bacteria; phylum Chloroflexota; class UBA6077; order FW602-bin22; family FW602-bin22; genus VGOZ01. The sequence goes on from VGOZ01000069.1 coordinate 3,116, forward strand.
GCTCCCCGAAGGGATACCGGTGGCGAACGGCGGGCACGACGGCGCGTGCGCGAACATCGGCGCGGGCGCCTACGCGATTGGCAGCGTCTGTGTGACGATGGGCACCAACGTCGTCGCCCGCTCCATTAGCGATTTCCCGGCCCAGCAGATCCCCTGGATGGGGATCTCCGCCTACCACTTCCTGCCCGGCCGCTGGTGCTGCGGCGGCGACGCTGGATACGCCGGCGCGACCGCGACCTGGCTGCTCGGCCTCATTGGTGGCGACCACGACGCCATGACCGAGGCCGCGCGGTCGGTGCCACCCGGCAGCAACGGCATAACGTTTCTGCCCTTCCTGACCGGGCAGATCGCGCCGCACCGACGGCTCGAGGCGCGGGGCGGCTACCTGGGACTCAACCCGGGAACCGACCGGGCGGCACTCTATCGGGGAACACTCGAGGGGGTCTCCTACCTCTATCGCTCGGTGAGGCTGCGGCTCGACGAATTGGGCCTGGGGTGGGGTGACTGGCGGGTCAGCGGCGGCGGGGCGCAGAACCCGCTCTGGATGGAAATCATGGCCTCACTCGTGGAGCGTCCCTTCCACATCGGCGAATCGGATGAGGGGAGCCGCGGCGCGGCGATGTGCGCCGCGGTGGGTCTCGGCTGGTATCCCGATATTGAGAGCTGCGGCGCGGAGTGGATCCGCACGTTGCGCGTGATCTCTCCGGACCGTGATCTGCTGGACCGCTATCTGCCGCACTACGAACGGTACGTGCGCCTGGCCGATGCGGTGTACGAGGAGGAACAGAAACGATGACGGTCACGAGCGCGGACGTCTACGAGCGTTTCGGAGTCCAGCGCGTCATCAACGCGGCCGGGCGTATGACGATGCTGGGTGGCGTCGCGCTCACCGAAGAGGTCGCCGCGGCGATGGCCGAGGCGGGCCGTGCCTACGTGCGGCTCGAGGATCTCAAGAATCGCGCCGGAGAGATCATCGCCCGTCTCACCGGTGCCGAGGCGGCCTGCCTGACCACTGGCGCGGCGGCCGGCATCGTCCAGATGGTTGCGGCATGCGTCGTCGGCGACGACCCCCTTGGCGTCGAGCAGTTGCCGGACGTCGCACACGAGCGGCGTGAGATACTCATCCAGCTCGGGCACTGGGTCGGCTTCGGCGCGCCCGTGGCGCAGATGGTGCGGATGGGCGGGGGACGGCCGACGCCCGTGGGCCTGGCGAATAGCGTCTGCCCGGAGCAGCTCGCGCTCTCGATCACGGCGAAGACGGCCGGGTACCTCTACGTCCAGTCGCACCACACTGTGCATCACGGAATGCTCTCGCTCGACACATGCATCCAGATCTGCCACGAGCGGAGCGTGCCCGTCATCGTGGACGCGGCCGCGGAGGAGGATGCGTCGCTCTACGTGCGCATGGGGGTGGACGCCGTTACTTATAGCGGAGGCAAGGCCTTCGGGGGGCCAACCTCCGGCTTCATCCTCGGGCGCGCCGCGCTGATCCGCGGTTGCCGCGCCCAGGAGCGAGGGATCGCGCGCCCGATGAAGGTGGGGAAGGAGACGATCGTTGGCCTCCTCGTCGCCATGGAGCGGTACCTCGCCCGGGATGCCACGAAGGTCGCCGCCGAGATCGCGCGCCAGCAGCAACTGGTCAATCGCATCGCCAGCGGCTTGCGCGGACTGCCGGGCATCTCTGTGACGTCCCGCGCCGACGAGGCGGGCCGCGCCATCGTGCGCGCCGCGATCGCAGTCGATCCGGCCACAGGGAAAGATGCCGCCGGACTCGCGCGCTTCCTCACCGAGGGGCCGGTCGCGATCTATCCGCGCGGCCACCGCGTAGACGAGGGGTTCGTCGCGATCGACCCACGCCCGATCGACGATCGGGATGCCGACCTCATCGTGGAGCGGGTTCGCCGGTTTGTCGGCGGCTAGATCTCGGCGAGGAAAATCCGCCGGCACTCCTCGCAGGCGATGTCACCGGCGCGGACCCTGCCAACGATCTCGCCATCGTCGTGCCAGGCGTGGCCGCGACTGGTGCCCGCAGTCCGCTGCCGGCCGCAGAGTGTCTTATGCGGATCGTTCGTGCCCAGGCTCAACCGATAGGCGTGGGTTTTGCCGCCGCCGGGCGCATAATGCGTGACGAGGCCGAAGCGAGTCGCGGCGCGGCCGTCACTCACGCAGTGCGCGGCAGGCCGTACCCGACGACCGGCCACCCGGTCAGGCCGTTGAGGAACTGGCGAATGTCATCCTCGGTGCCGCCGGTCGGCGTGCCCCATTCCAGGCGAACGATCGTCGCCTGACCGTGGGTCGGGCTATCGAAGGTGATGTGGAACGCCCCGATCGGACTCGCCGCGATCGAACGTTGCCCGTTGCGGGTCGGCCGGACAAAGACGGTGGTAACCGCGCCGGTCGTGAGCAGGGCGTTCGATCCCCACAGAGAGCGCGCCCGGTCGACAATCAGGTCCGCGGTGGGACGCGGAATGATGACGTTGACCGTGCGGTTTGAGGTTAAGCGCATCGGTGACCATTTTATCGTTGAGTTTCCGCGCGCGACATTTCGACGCTGTAACAGCGGCACCTTCTAACGCGGGCTGAATGGCCACTTTGCCTTTCGCCGCATTCTGGCCAGTTCGATCTGTTTGCGCAGAGCTGCGGCGCGGCGGCCGTACTCCTCCTGGAAGCCGGAGGTCGGTGCGCCCCTCCGCGAGCAGGCGCTGGACGGATTTGAGCCGCGCGATCTCACCGCTGGTGCCGAAGTCCACGAGCATCTGACAGATTGAGACGTGCCGGTCGATCTAGGTGCGCAGGAGCATGTGGCAGTCGGTCAGGCCGTCGGGCGGCTTGAGATCGTCCAGCTTCTCCCGAATGCCCTGGAAGTCCTTTATCTAGTCCTGGCCAATCTTGGCTGCCTGCGGGGTCACCATCCCCATCGGCCGGTTCAGCGCGTCCTGCATGAAAATGCCCACCTGTCGCACCCATGCGCGACGCGAGTCGGTGCCCGCGTTGACAACGTTTCGCAGGCTGGTGAGGTACGCCGCGCGCAGCCGGACCGCATTCAGCGCCGGGTCGCTTATCGGGCGCGGGCGGGGTGCGACCGCGGGCGGCTCTGTCGGCGACGCCTTCGGCGTCGCCGACAGTGTGATCGCATCGCCCCCCGGGACCGGCGCGCTCGGGGTCTCTTCGCTCATCGTGCCACCGTGGGCGGGCGCGCCGTTGCCACCGCCCGGCAGGTCAGATCCCCGGCGGCTGCAAAGCGCATCTGCGGCCGCCCCTCCTCATCGTGCATCGCGGCCAGCTGACGCGAGCCATCGGAGATATTGGCCAGCGCGATGCGCTCAATGCCCACGTCGTGCCAGCCCATGCCCGTGAGGTAGGTCGCGAGCCGGCGTGCCTCCACCGGGGTCCAGGTCATCCGCATCGCGCGCTCGACCTCGTCCAGATCCTCCCGGTTCACGTAGCGGGAAATCTCGTACGTGTTGCCATCGGCTCGCCCCGCCCAGACCAGGCACCGGTGCGCCACGAGCGGTGTTGGCTCGGCCACAGGCGGATTCTATCCGCTCGGGCTGCCCTTCCAAGTGCGCCCGCCCCCCTGCGGACCGGGTATCGCCACCACCCGATCGCGCGTCGCGGCGACGGCGACACGTCGGCCGAGCGCGACGAGCAGTCCGTGGATGATCGCCTGGGGCCGGGGCGGGTCGCCAGGGATGTAGTAGTCCACCGGGATCACCCGGTCGACGCCACCGGCCGCAGCGTAGGACCCCTGGGTAATCCCGCCGCCGCACGCATCCGTCCCCAGCGCGACCACGAGGCGGGGTTCGGGTGTCGCCTCGTACGTGTGGGTCAGCGCGGGCGCGAGGTTGCGGGAGACCGCGCCCGTGACGAGCAGCATGTCAGCATGCCGCGGCGAGGCGACGAAGTCGATCCCCAGGCGCTGCACGTCGTAGACCGGGCCGAGGAGCGTCGCCATCTCCCAGTCGGCGCCGTTGTCCGAGCCGACGTCGAGGTGGCGGATGTGGAGCGAGCGCCCGAAGATGGTGTGGATCCGCACACGCAGAGCCTCGGCTGGACGGGGGAGCGGGTCCGCCGACGTGGCCTGGAAGGTGACCGAGCGCACGAGATCCTCGCGGCGCGGGTATACGAATTCGTACGCGGGATCGATCCTCAGAGCTTCGGTCGGGCACACCTCGGCGCACCGGCCACACGCGACGCAGCGCCCGAGATCGAGCAACCACCTCCATCCCCCGCTGGCTCCATCCTCTACCCGGATCGCCCCGGTGGGGCAGGTTGCGGCGCAGGCGGCGTGCCCGCGGCAGAGCGCCGGGTCGAGCGCGGGAAAGCCGCGTGCGATGGACGGCGCAGGCTCGGCGACCACCGGATATCCGGCGGTCGCGCCCCGCTGCCGGAATCGCTCGAAGAGAGGTCTCATCGGGTACGCCTCATCTATCGCAGCACGCGTAGCAGAGTTCGAAGCTCTTGTTGATCATCGGGAAGTCCGGCACGAGGTTTCCCGGCGCGGCGAGCGGCACGATCGGCCAGTTGGCGAACGACGCCGAGCGGATCCGCAGGCGGTCGATTGCGCCGCTCCCGTCGAGCCGGAGCCAGTGTACGCACGCGCCGCGCGGCGACTCGACTGCGCCGAGTCCGATCGCGCCGGGATGCTCCGCGGTCGGCACCGGCGCGGCGATCGGACCCGCGGGCGGCGCGTCCAGCAGTTGCCGGAGGATCTCCAGCGTTTCCAGCGCCTCGGCGATGCGCTGCAGGAATCGAGCCTCAGCGTCCCCGGCGCTTTGCGTGGGTACGTGGACGGAGAGGTGGTCGTACGGCGAATACGAGCGGTCCCGCCGCAGATCCACGTCGACTCCCGCGGCGCGCGCCAGCACACCGACGCCGCCGAGGTCTCGCACCGCCTGAGCGCTCAGCACTCCGGTGCGCCGCATCCGATCGACGAAACCGTCGCTCCCCAGGACCAGGTCGCGGAAATCGCCGATCCTCGCGCGCCAGGCTCCCAGCGACCGCCGGATCTCGGTGCAGACCTCCATCGGGATGTCGCGACGCAACCCGCCGGGCACCAGGGCGCCCCGACCGAATCGATGGCCGGTGAGGCGGTCGAGCGCCCGCTGCACGGTCTCCTTGAGGCGCGCGCCCGTCATCGCCCCGACCGCGAAGGCACCGCCTGAGCACATGTTGCCCGCGTCGCCAACGTGGTTGTAGAGCCGTTCCATCTCAAGCAAGACGGCGCGCCCCCACGCGCCGCGCGGCGATGCCGTGACTTCGGCAGCGTCCTCGCAGGCCAGGGAGAACGCCGCGGCGTGGGAGACCGTGCACGCGGCGCAGCACCGCTCCGCGACGGCCAGCGCGCGCAACGGATCGTGCCCCTCGACGATCTTCTCGAGGCCGCGGTGCGTGTAGAACAGTTGCGCATCGAGGTGGAGGATCGACTCCCCGACAGTCGAGAACCGGAAGTGCCCCGGCTCGATGATCCCGGCATGGATCGGACCAACCGGCACTTCGGTGACCTCGTGGCCGCCCACCACATGACCGTCGAAGCTATCGTCTCTCGGCAGCGGCGGAATTTGATCGGGCCGGAAATCCTTGCGCAGCGGATAGTGTCCGGGCGGCCACTCCGCACGCAGGACCAGCCGGCGCGGGTCGGGATGACCCTCCGGAACGATGCCGAGGAGGTCCTGTGCCTCCCGTTCGTCCCAGTGGAACCCCGGCGCGATCGGCACGAGAGAGGGGTATCGCGGAGCGTTCCGGTCGAGTGGCGCGCGCATCGCCAGGGTTGCGCCCCCCGGTCCGAGCAGGACCGGATGGATCGCGAAACCCTCGCCGGCGGCCCTGTCATCGGTGCCGACCAGCGTGAGCGGCCGGTAGCCTGACCCGAGACGGGACGCGACGCAGTCGCGCAGGTCCTCCGGCGCGACGATCGTCTCGATCACAGCGGCAGTCCCGAGTCGCGCACGGCGCGCTCGATCGCCTCGGCGAGCGGTGGTGGCAGCCACAGCCCGGCGACGATGAGCGCCAGCAGCGGGACGCCCACGAGCAGCCGTTGCCCGTGGGACTCGCGGCCCGTTCGTACACCCCGCCCCTCGCCGAGCACCGCTCGCCCGAAATGGAACGTGATCCCGACCGCGGCGAGGGCAATGCCGGCGACAAGCAGACCGGTCGCGAGCGCGTAGCCGCCACGGAAACCGCCGGCGACGATCGTGAACTCGCTGACGAAGAGGCCGGACGGCGGGATGCCGGTGAGCGCGAGACCCGCAATGAGCAGCGCCATGCCAGTCAGGGGCATCGCCCGTGCCGCGCCGACGATGCGGGTCAGTTCCCGCGTCCCGAAGCGCTCGACGATCGCCCCCGCGCTGATGAAGAGCACGGCCTTCCCGATCGCGTGGAGGATTAGGTGGAGCAGTCCTCCATACAGCGCGACCGGTCCGCCGATGCCGACCGCGACGGCAATGATCCCCATGTGCTCGATCGAGGAGTAGGCGAGGAGTCGCTTCAAATCGTGCTGTACGAGGATGAAAGGGATCGCGATGAGGATGGAGAGCAGTCCGGCGCCGATGAGCAGTGCCGACGCCAGGCCGCCGCTGCCGGCTGCTGCGGCGATGCCCTGGGCGCGGACGATGCCATAGATCGCGCAGGGGAGCAGCACTCCAGAGAGCACCGCCGAGACGGGAGTGGGCGCCTGGGAGTGGGCATCCGGCAGCCAGGTATGAAGCGGCGCGAACCCCACCTTCGTGCCGAACCCGACGAGGATGAAGAGGAACGCCAGGCGGACCATCTGTGGATCGAGCGCCGCGCCGGCGGCGCGCAACTCGCGCCAGGAGAGGGCCGCGTCGCCGAGGAGCCCCGCCTGGATGCCCGCAGCGCTGAGCAAGAGTACGCCGAACAGCGCGAAGCTGATGCCGACGGTGCAGAGGATCAGGTACTTCCAGGCCGCTTCGAGCGCCTCGCGCGTGCGATAGAAGCCGACGAGGATGGCCGAGGCGAGGGTGGTCGCCTCGATCGCCGCCCACATGAGGCCGAGGTTGTCGGTCACCAGCACGGCGAGCATGGTCAGAACGAACAGGTGGTACCAGATGTAGAACCAGCGCACCTGACCGGCGGTGATCCGCCGCGCGGCGACATCGTGCTGCGTGTACCCGATCGCGTACGCCGCGCCCAGCCAGCCCACGAGCGCCACGACGGCGAGAAGCAGTCCGCTCAGTGCGTCGACGTATAGAGGGGAGTGATCGATCGGCGCATCGATCGCCGCGATCGCGGTCGCCAGCGCGAGGAGCAGCGTCAAGGTTGCGCCGCCGAGCTGGGTTCCACCCAGCATGCGCGCCGGGAGGAAGCGCACCAGGAGCATCGTGAGGAGGGGGACTAGGAGGAGCGCCGCTACAGCCACCGGCTGTTCCTTGGAGAGCGGTCGCGCAGCGCGGAGAGACGATCGGCATCGATCGTCTCGAACGACTGGTGGATCTGGCCCGCCAGGATCGCCATCAGGATGGCGCCGACGAGGACATCGAACGCGACGGCGAGTTCGATGCCGAGGGGGAGTCCGTCGCTGAGCGCCAGAGCGGCGAGATAGATCCCGTTCTCGAGGGTGACCAGGCCGATGACCTGCGAGATCACCTTGCGCCGCGCGACCATCGTGAGCAGCCCCATGAGCATGAGGCTGATCGCGATGGGCAGTTGGTGACCTGTCGCGGTCGGTGCAGCCGGCGCCAGCGGCCCGGCCGCGCGATAGGCGATCACGGCCAGACCGATTGCCAGGACGAGGAGATAGCGGTCGGGCATTACGCCGTGCACCTCCCGCTTCAGCCGCACCCGACCGAGGGCCGCCCGAAGGACGAGCGGGATCACCACCACTTTGACGGCGAAAGTGATGGCGGCGGCCATCCAGGCGTGCCACGCACCACCGTGCAGCGCGGCCGCGACGCCGATCGCGACAAGCAGCGCGGACTGGACAGTTAGCGAGACGATCCCGGTCGCGAGGTCGCGGATGAGCAGCGAGCAGATGGCGATCACCAGGATCGCCGCGGCGATCCGGTCGCCGAGCGCCACGAGATCGACAACCTCAGCCACCGAGCGTCACCCCGACGACGACGCCCGCACCGGCGATGGCCGTGGCAGTGACCAGGAGTTGTGGCACGCGGAGGATGCGCAGCTTGGCGTTCGCGGTCTCGATGCACGCGAAGAGAAGTGCAATCGCCACGACCCGCACGATCCACGCCAGCGCCGCGGGGAGCAGTTCTCCCCACCCGACCGGGAAGAGCAGCGTGCCGGTGAGGACGATCAGCGCGGCCTGCTTGATCTGCGCCGCGTAGGCGAGGAGCGCGAGCGAGCGCCCCGAATGCTCGAGCAGCATTCCCTCGTGAACCATCGTCAGCTCGAGATGGGTATCTGGATTATCGAAGGGCACGCGGCCGCTCTCGGCCTGGGCGACGAGGATGAGCGCCACCAGGATCATCAGCGCGGCCGGACCGAACGCAGCCGGGCCGGCGAGGTGGCGGCTCTCCGCGATTGCGCCAAGGCCCGATCCTCCACCCACGATCGCCAGACCCGCCAGGCAGCCGATGAGCGCCGGCTCGATGACCGCGCCGATCGCCATCTCGCGGGAGGCGCCCATATGGGTGAAGTTGCTCGTGCCATCAAAGGCGGCGACGATGAGGGCAAACCGCGCGAGCGCCAGCAGCGCCGCGAAGACGATCGCATCGCCTGGTCCGACCTGGCCCACGCCGAGCGCCGGAACGAGCGTGGTCGCCGCGACCGTGGCGGCGAAGTTGACCCACGGCAGAGCCGTGAACAGGAAGGTCGATGGCTCGGGGATGACCTCGCCCTTGTGAACTAGCTTCCAGAGGTCGGCGTACGGCTGCAGGAGCGGCGACCCGTTACGCATCTGGAAGAACGCCTTCGCCTTCTGGATGAGCCCGCGGATGAATGGTGCCGCGACGAGGATGAGCAGGAGCGAGACGATCCCGTCGGTCATCGCGTGCCGACCAGCAGCAGGACCAGGGTCGCGAACACGTAGAGCAGGTAGACGCGGATGTTCCCGTTCTGGATCGCCCGTGCCGCCGATGCCGCGCGGAGCACCGTGGACACCACGGGCGCGTAGAGTGTCGCCTCCACCGGATGCGGCGTCTCCGCGTGGGTGCTGAGCCGCTGCGGGAAGTATGGCGCCTGCGCCCAGATCTCCCGCGCCACGCGGCGGGTCCGAAGGATGGAACGGAAGAAGAGGCGCGCCGTCTCCCCGGCGCTCGTTCCCGAATACTGCATCCGGGACTGGAGGGCAAACCCGCAGACCCACACCGGTCCCCGCCGCACGGGCACGCGACCCATCACGCGGAACAGGAGCCACACGACCATACAGACAGACAGGACCGCGACCGGTCCATAGAGCGCATCGAGCACCGTGTCACCCACGATGAGCGCGTATGGAAGCGGCGTCTCGAGCGGCACGACGCCCAGGACCTCCACCGCCGGTGCGACGATGCGCACTCCGAGACCGGGGAAGAGTCCCAGCCCGACGGCCACCCCGGCCAGGGCGAGGAGGCTTATCCGGACCGCCGCAGGTGCCTCGGTCCCCGAAGCTAGGGTCCGTTCTCGGGGCAGGCCGAGAAAGGTGATACCGAACGCGCGTGCCATCGCGGCCAGGGCGAGTCCACCGGTCAGCGCGATCGCGACGATCGCGACCCAGGCGGCGACCCGCTCCGCGCCCGAACTGGCGCCCAGTGCGAGGAGGGCCTGGAGGAGCAGCCACTCCGCCGGAAAGAGGTTCAGCGGCGGCAGCGCCGCGATCGCCGCGCCGCCGAGCAGGAAGAGACCGGCCGTCCACGGCATCGAACGCGCCAGGCCGCCGAGTCGGTTGAGATCGCGGGTTCCGACCGCGCGGTCCACAGCCCCCGCGCCCATGAAGAGCAGCGCCTTGACCAGACCGTGATTGAGCGTATGGAGCAGGGCCGCGGTGAGTGCCAGCCCGGGCAGCAACGGAGTGGTGTGCCAGGTCACGATCGCTAGGGCTACGCCGCTGAAGATGAGGCCGACGTTCTCGATCGACGAGTAAGCGAGAACCCTCTTCAGGTCGCGATCGACCGTCGCCTGCAGTGCACCCAGAAGCGCCGACGCCACACCGCAAACGAGTAGCGCCCAGCCGAACCAGGCCGGTGCAGCGGCGATGTCGATCGCCAGGCGGATCGTCCCGTACACACCGAGCTTGATCATCACCGCGGAGAGCAGCGCCGAGACATGCGCGGGCGCCACGGGATGAGCGCGGGGCAACCAGGCATGGAGGGGCGCGCCACCGGCTTTAGCGAGCACAGCGCCCAGAAGCGCGATGAGCGCGAGATCGCGCGCCAGGAGCGGCATGTGGCCTATCGCCTCGCGCAGTGCGCTGAAGCTTAGATCCGCTGCCCAGGCCGCGGGAAGGAGAAGGGCGACTGCGAGGAGGGCCGCGCCGAGCTGCGCCATCGCCAGGTAGAGAAACCCGGCCCGACGCACCGCCGGGTCCTCGTGCTCGTGGACGACGAGGAAATAGCCGACGACCGCGACCAGCTCCCAGCCGAGGAGGAAGGTGAACGCATCTGCGGCGAGGAACGCCAGGTGCAGCGCGCCGAGGAAGAGCGCGAACAGCGCGGCGAGGCGGGTGCCGCCGTGATGGTCGTACGCGCGCGCGTAGCCCAGTGCCGCCACGGCGATCGCCGTGCTCACCGCGCCGAGCAGCAGGAGGAACAGCGCCGCGAGCGGGTCGATGCGCAGATGGATCGGCAGCAGGTCGACCGGCCCACGCCGCACCGTCTGCAACGTCAGATCGCCGAGGAGAACCCATGTGGATCCGCCCGCGATCGCGCCGCCGATCAGAGCGCAGCCGCCGTACCCCACCGCGCGCGCCAACCGCGCCCGTCCGCCGCCGAGGGCGACGATCGCGGCGAGGGCGACATACGCCCAGCCTGCATCGAACAGCAGATCCGCGACGGAGAGTGGCAGGCGCTTGTCCTCGTTTCCGTGCCCGACCCGGGCATTGACTCCCGAACCGGCGGGTCTTTATAAACGAGACATACTTGGCGTCGCGAGGGCTCACGCCGGATTCGTGCCGTAGAACCTCTCGGGACCCGCTTCAGGTGGTTCCGGGCAGCTCCGGACGGTGGCCGTGAGCGCTCCGCGCCGCCAGCGGGGTTCGGGGGCGAAGCCCCCGAGTTGACCCTCCTCTGCACTCTCCTTCTCCAAGGAGTGGGGCGAGGAGTGAGGTCCCCGAAGCGGGGTCCGGGGTGTCTCCGGACGCGCCAGCACTTCTATTCTGATACAAACCGCCCGGCGCGGCCCGGGCAAGCATCCGCGCCCACACAAGGGAGGTCCGAACCCCGATGGCGACAGACACCCCGATCCGCACGAAGGACATCAAGCGGCCGCCGCGCGCGCTCGTCCAGGCGCTCGGTCAGATCGGCAGCGCAACCTGTTCGGGCGAACTGAAGCGTCTAGGGATTCGCAGCGCGCACCTCCAGGGGCCGGTCACCCACACCCCGGGGATCGCGATCGCCGGTCCAGCGCTGACGCTGCAGTTCATGCCGAAACGGGAGGACCTCTACCCGGATGCCGAGTACGTCAGCCCGGAGCGACAACTCCACCGGCACGTCCTCTACCGCACCAGGCCAGGCGATGTCGTCGTCGTCGACGCCCGCGCGGACATGACCAGCGGCGTGTTCGGCGAGATGATGATGACCTACTTCAAGGGTCGCGGCGGCGTGGGCGTGGTCATCGACGGGTGCGTGCGCGACGTGGCGAATATCAAGTCGCTCGGCCTGGGGCTCTGGCTGCGCGGTGTCACGCCCAACTTCCACACCCAAACGAACATCTTCCCCTACGCGATGAACGTCCCGATCGCGTGCGGCGGCGTGACCGTGGTGCCCGGCGACATCATCGTCGCCGACGACGATGGCGCGGTCGTCGTACCGATCGCGCTCGCGCCGCAGCTGGCGAAGAAGGCCGGCGAGCACAGCGAATGGGAGGAGTTCAGCCGGCTGAAACTGCTCGAAGGCGGCGATCTGCGCCGGTACTATCCCCTCAGCGATGAAGCCCGCGGGGAGTACGAGGCATGGCGCCGCGCCCAGGGTGGCGGTCGACCGTAGAGCCCTTCGCCGACGAGGCCGTCGGCCGCGGCGCCGACCGTCAACGCGCGCCCATCGTCCCCTGCGGCCCCTCGACGAAGTGGCCGAACGCGATCGGGATCGCGAGCGTCGGTGACGCGACGAGGGCGCTCTGGAGCGACGCGGTGCCAGCAAACCGGTTCGCGCCCGCCGACTCAATCCGCCACCCCCACGGCCGTGCGGACGACCCGCACAATCCCCACGGTCGGGAACTCGATTTCCGGCTCCGGATGGCGCAGCAGGTTGTGGGTCATCGCCATTGCGAAGCGTCGCTCCGGATCGGCGAACGCCATTATCCCGCCCGCACCGCTGTGGCCGAACACGGTCGGTCGGGTCGACATCGCGCGGAGCAGGCTGGGGTACGAGAAGTAGGTCCCGCCGCAGCGGTAGCCGAGTGCGAAATTGACCTCCTCGCGGCGGCCATCCTCCGGCGCCGTGTGCGGCACGGTGGCGGACGCGATCGTCTCCGGTCGCAGCAGACGCACGCCGTCGAGGATCCCGCCCCCGTCGAGCATCGCGTACATCCGGGCCAGCGATCGCGCATTGGCGATCCCGCCCGAGGAGGGCAGCATCGCCCGACGGGTCTCCGAAAGGTTCATTGCTCCCGCGGTGGAGGGCAGCGGGCCGTTCGGTCCGGGCGGCTGGACCGCATCGCGCAGGAGGGCGACCCGCGCCTCCTTCTCCGGCGGCACGCCCACATTGAGATCGGCGATCCCCAGCGTCCGGCCGATTTCCTGGTGGATGAAGTCGTGCACGGTTCGGCCATCCACTCGCCGCAGGACCTCGCCGACGGTGTGGCCGATCGTCAGGCCGTGGTACTCGGTGCGGGTACCGGCCGGCCACTCCGGCGTTAGCCCGGCGATGGTGGCGACCATCTTGTCCCAGTTGGTCTGATCGAAGCGGGTCGTCCCGGGCGGGAGGCGCGGGATGCCTGCCTGGTGGCTCAGCGCGTGTCGCAGCGTGATCGCGCCCTTGCCGTTGGCCGCGAACTCCGGCCAGTACTCCGCGATCGGCGCATCGTAGCGGAGTCTCCCTCGTTCGACGAGCATATGGATCGCGGTGGCGACGATCCCTTTCGTCGCCGAGTAGATCGTGAAGAGCGTGTCGCCGTCGACCATCCGTCCGGTCTCGTCGTCGGCCACGCCCGCCCAGGTGTCCAGCACGAGCCGCCCATCGACGTAGGCGGCGATCTGGATGCCGCGCTCGGTCCCGCTCGCGATCAGGGCCTGGAGATAGGCATCGACCGTGGCGCGCGCATCAGTCACACCAGTCCACTCTCACAGTTTCACGTCAGATGCTCGGCCAGGACCGATGGGTACTTCGGCCCGATCGCGTTGTCCTCGGATCCTCATCACGGTATCGACCGCCAGTTCCGTTCCGGACGTGTCGCTTGGCCGGTGGTGCAAGAGTTCGAAGCCAATCACGCGACCCGCGACGTCTTTCACGAGGATGACTTCTTCGGTCGTCTCGTCGCACGCGTACTCCTTACCCGGGTCATCGAACTACCCGGGTCATCGAACCAGGCCGTGAGCGTGTGACCCACGGGGTCATGAATCACACGGATCTTCTCCGTGTCCGATCGATCATAAAGCGACCTCCGCGCCCGACACTGGGATGTCGGACCGCGTTCGACGCTCCGGCACTCGCCGGCTACTCGATGGATCCGGGGTCTCTGCCGGCGGGATGTCGCGGCTGGTTCGCCGGGATGAAGGTGTCGCCGGCCCGGTCTTACCGCCAGGAGCGGACGCGATCGCCGCGTGTCGGGGTGTCGCTCACTCCCGCCCGGCGGTTCGCACAGGAGATGATCGTCGCCAGGAGGACGCCCCCATCGCGCACCAGCGCGGTTCCAATGACCGTTCGGCTGTCGAGGAGAATCTGCTCGCTGTCCGCCGGTCCGCGCACGACGCGGCAGCGCGCACGCTCCGCGGAGGCGAGAAAGCGTCGCGCCGGTTCGCGGACCGCGGTCGACTCCGCACGAGGACCAGCCGCCATCGCGCACGAGCGCACGAAGCGTCGCCAGTGGGGCGGCGCGGCATTGCGCGTGAAGAGACCTGCGCACGCTCCTGCGCCGCGGCGACTGCGGCCCAGACGGTGCCCTGGGGATCGCCATCCCGCGCCGCACCCGCCGCGAGGCTGGCGAGGATCACCTCGCGCAC
>VGOZ01000070.1 GCA_016875715.1 Chloroflexota bacterium
CGTGACCGCGGCAGCGATCGCGACCGATACGGCCGAGTTGCTCCTCGCCGCCGGAGCCGTCGTCCAGACCTTCGCGGGGTTCCTGCAGGCGCGCGAGAAGTTGCAACTGGCTACCCGAACAGACTCCTGATCCGCGCCGCGCCGTCCCCCTCGGGGGTACCGGCGCTGGGGGCGTGGAGCGCTGCGTACAGCGCCTCGCCATAGTCACGCGTCCGGATAACGACGGGCATCGGCACGGCGTGCCCTAGGATCATCGCTTGCTGCTGGGTCTCGAGGCGCGAGAGCACCGAGCGCAACGCGCTCGCACCGGAAATGCCGCCGAGGACCGCGCCGACATCGGCATCATCGTCGAGGAGGCAAGTGACCCGAGTACCGATCTGGGACATCACCTCGGGCTCGATCTCGCTGGGGCGCTGGTCGACGACGAGCAGGGTGACCGAATATTTCCGGAGTTCGCGGGCGATGGTGCCAAAGATCGTCTTGCTCGCGATCTCCGGCGCCAGGAACTTGTGCGCCTCCTCGATCGTGATCACCAGTGGTCGCGGTCGAGGTGTACCCTCCGCGAGGGCGAGATTGGTTTCCTCGACATAACTCTCGTGGATCTTCCGTGTGAGGATGTTCGCGACGAGGATGTACGCATCAAGTGAACTGTGCCGACCGAACTCGAGGACCACGTTCCGGCCGCGCTTCAGAGTCTGGAGGATCTGGCGCACCGAGTCGGCGCTCGAACTGCTCTTCATGAACGGCAGGCGGCCCAGGCGTTCGATCTTTCGATGCAACACGTTGAGCGTGCCCGCGTTCAGGCCGAACTCGGCGGCGAGTTGCTCCCGCTCGGCTGCCTCGGAGTTCCGAAACGTCGTCAACCACTGCGATCCCAGGCGATTGAACAGGCGATGGATCGATTCGATCTGCGCGGTCGTCATGTCGAGCGCGTCGCGCAATAGCTCGAAGTCGTCCGGCTCGACCTCATTCATGCCGATCTCCACCAGATGGTCCGGAGCGATGCCCCGCTGTCGAGAATGCTCGGCGTCGAGGCTGAAGACGCTCACCCGCGAGCCGAAAAGCTGCTTCAGCCCTTTCACCGACTGCTGGGTGCCCTCGGAGACGCCGGACCATCCGTACTCCGAGTGCATATCGAACACCAGATTGACGGCGACGCTCTTATGGATCATTCCCGCCAGCAGAAGGCGCGTCAGGAAGGTCTTGCCCGTCCCGGACTTGCCGAAGATGCCGCTCGACCGTGCCACGAAGCGGCCGAGATTGATGCAGATCGGCGTGGCCATATCGAGCGGTTCGCCGATATGGAAATGCGTCTCATCCTCCCGCCCGAACACCTCCTGGACGTCCTGGTCTGTCGCATCTCGAACTCCCGCGAAGTGGGAGGGGATCGTTTTGATCGGTCGCGGCCCGGCCAGTTCGCCGCTTGTCGCGGACCGCGGCAGTGCCAGCATCAGGCGGACCTCCAGGATGCAAAAGGTGCTTCCACCGGCGAGGATCTCGTCGAGCAGCGCATTCTGTTCGTCACCGAGGTCCGCCAGCACACGCGGATGGGCCGCCTCGAGCCTTACGTCGGTCACCATTCCGAGGTACCTCTGCACCTCTCCCTCGACGACGACGTAGCGCCCCACCGCCATATCCTCGACCGAGATGTCGGGGTGCAGGCGCACCTCCAGGCCGCGGGTCAGCGATCCCCCGTTGACGCGGCCGATCCGCCGGCCGGATATGTGATGGATCACTGGGTGGCGTAGCCCAGGATCGCCCGCAGGCGGCTGATGTCGTGCTCGATGAGCGGCGCGAGCATTCTTCCGGCCCGGAGAAGGTAGGTCCGCTGATCGCCCGAGGCGTCAGCGACACGGCGAATCGCTGCGCCGATCAATTGGTCGGAGCGTGCGGTCGCGTCGGCGAGCGGTCGAACGAAACTCGGGTCCTCGCCGAGCGCGGCGATCTGCGCCGAAGAGGCGGTGTACACAAAGCTGTGCAGACGCGGCGGCCGCGGCGGGTATTGGAGCCAGGCGCGATCGTTCTCCAGGTACCCGAGGATGCGCGCCTCGAACTCCGTCCGTAGGAGCAACTCGAGTTCCGGATTGCTGGTCCAGACCTCGCTCGCGTCGGTGTGCTCCGCGCCCCGCGCGATCACCCGCCGGGAGCCATCGATCGGTCCGGTGGTCACCCGAGCCACGACCGCCAGCACGATCACTCCATCGACATCGGTGCGTACGAACGACGCGAACGGGGGCGCCTCGTCGAGTGCGTGGCACTGTGCGGAGAACGCCTCGGTCGTTGTCGCGATCACCTCGCCGATCCTCCCCCCGGGCACGGAGGCGACCGAGTCGGTGGCGAATGAGGCCATCGGCGTGAGTCTACTCGCCACAGACGCGTCCCTCGAATCCCTCGGCGATCGTGGAGCGCGCCGCGTGAGGCGCGGAGCGGCCCGGTAGAATCGGTCGCAGTGATGTCAGGGAGCGAGTCCGGAGGACTCGCCACACGCGCGCGATCTCTGTCTCTCGATCTCCTTCTCATTGCGCTGCTAGGATGCTTGCCATTCCTGCGCTACTGGCGTCTCTTCATCGCCAGCCGCGCCGACGCGATGACGATCGTCGCCGGGGACTTCACCGACCTGCATTTCCCCTATCGATCCTGGGCGGTCGAATGGCTGGGGCAGGGCATCATTCCGACTTGGAATCCCTTCGTCTCCGCGGGACATCCCGCTCTGGGCGACATCCAGTTCGGGCTTCAGTATCCGCCCACCTGGCTGACCGCAGTGCTCGCCCGCGGAGATCTTTCGGTCCTTCACTTGCAGGCCCACGTCGTGGCCCATCTGTCGATCGCGTCCGCCGGTCTCTACCTGTTCCTTCGGGCACTGGGACGCCGACATACCGGCGCGCTCCTCGGCGCGTTGATCTTCACCTACGCCGGTTACCTTGTGACGTTTCCGATTCAGCAGATCATCATCCTCGAGACGCTCGCCTGGCTCCCCTGGATACTGCTCTCGGTCGAGCTCACCGTACGGCGACGCAGTCTGCTGGCCGCAACTCTGTGCGCGGGGTCGGTCGCTCTTGCCGCTCTTGTCGGCCACCCACAGACCCTGGCCACGACGCTCCTGTTCGCGGGCGCGTTCGGCCTGCATCGGGCGCTCGCTCTGCGCGCGCTGCTCGGTGCGGCGCTCACGCTGGCGGGGACGGCACTCGGCCTTGGACTGGCCGCGCCAGCGCTGCTGCCCGCTCTGAGCCATCTCGCGGAGACGTCACGTACGGACGTCGCGTACGCGTTCACTACCGCGGGCCACGAACCTCACGAACTACTCGGTCTGATCGTCTGGACCGATCGTGTCGGCTATCCCCTGTACGTGGGGCTATCGGCGCTGCTGCTCGCCGCGATCGGATTCTCCCTCCGTCCGTCAGGCGGCGCGTTCTGGGTTGGGACCGCCGGATTTGGCCTGGTCCTCTCGATGGGAGGCAATACGTTCCTCTACTCCGCCCTCTATGTCCTTGTTCCTGGGCTGCAGTACTTCCGCAATCACGAGCGGGTGTCCATTCTGGTGGTCCTCGCCGTCGCCGTTCTCGCCTCGGCGGGAATCGATCGCATTGCCCGACGCACGCACGCGAGCGTGGCGGTTGATCGGAGGATCGTCACTTCCGGCGCGGCGATCGCCGCGCTGTTCGCCGTGGCGACGCTTGGCATCGACTTCGGCATTGCGATGAGCGAGGGCGTGGCGCGGTCCCATTTCACATGGCTCTCCGACCGATTCGGGCTGGTCGCGATCTTCGGGGGGCTCACGGTGGCGCTACTCGGCGCTGTGCGGAGGGCTGACTCTTCCGCACGCCTGATCGCGGTCGGCCTGCTCGCGGTGGTGGCGTTGGACCTATTCACGACGCCCGGCTCGATCAATCTACGGCAGGGCGCTCCCGGCGACGGGCTAGCCCCGACCGTTACCGTGCGAATGCTTCGCGAGCAGCTTCAGCCTGGCGAGAGGATCGCCAGCGAGGGACTGCTGCCCGGCAACGGCAATGCCGGTGCCCTCTTCCGATTGCCCGACGTAGTGGGGAATACGCCGCTCGAACTGGGGCGGTACCGACTCTTCGATCAGATCGTTCCAGAGGTCGATCGTTGGCGACTTCTCAATGTGCGCTTCGTGCTCACGCGTCGCGCGCTCGACCACCCTGCGCTGCGCAGAGTGCTCCAGGAAGGCGAGGTGATCGTCTACGAGACCAATGCGGAGTTTCGGCTTCCGACGCCACGCCTGGTCCATCGCGTCGTGACCGTGGGCGCTGCTGACGCCGCGATCGCGGTCGTCCCGACGCTCGACCTGCGGAATGAGGTCGCGGTTACCGATTCCCTGCCGCCTCTCGATGGTGGCGCACCAAGCGGGGAGACGCGGTTGGACGTAGTCCTCCGCCACGACGAACGGATGGTGATCGACACATACTCGCCGAGAGACGCGCTGCTGGTTCTCGCGGAGCGGGAGTATCCGGGCTGGTCCGCGACGCTCGATGAGATTTCCGTGCCGATCCATCGTGTGAACGGACTGCTTCGCGGCGTCTACGTGCCGGCGGGAGATAGGCGCGTGGAACTGCGCTTCACGCCACCGGGCCTGGCCCAAGGGCAGAGGATCCGGGAGATCGCTATCTCCATCCTGGGCCTTGCGCTTGGTCTTCTCCTGCTCCTGGGCCTGCTGAAAACGGTCGCGCGAGGGATCGGTGGTATACTGCGATCTCGCGTCCGCGCGCGCGAACGTGCGGAGAGCCCTGTTGCCGGGCCCGAGCGTCACGCCGAGTAAGGGGGCGAAGCAACCGGTCGTGCTCCTCGGAGACTACCTGCTGATCGTTCGCCGTCGCTGGTGGGTCGTTCTCGCGGTGGCTGTAACCGCGGTCGTGGCGAGCTTCGTCTTCTCGCGGGTCCAGACCCCGGTGTACCGAGCCTCGGCCAGTCTGACCGTTTCGCCCTCACGGATGGACTACGGGCAGACCCTCGTTATCGAGAACCTGATTCGCCAGTACGCGCGCGAACTTCAGACAGAGCGCCTCGCCGAGCAGGTCAACCACATCCTGAAGCTGGATCTGCCGATCCCGCGGTTGCGCGAGAAGATGAAGGCAAGCCCGGTGATGGATGACCTGACGCTCCAGCTCCAGGTGGACGACACCGACCCGAACCGGGCGCGCGATATCGTCTTCGAGTGGAGCCGGGAATTCGTGAAGTTCCACCAGAACCGGATGGCGTCGGTCGATCCACGCGATCGCATCGAGGTCAATCTGCTCGATCGACCGCCACCCGCGGAACTGAACTGGCCGAAGCGGACGCAAATCATGATCGCGGCGGGGGTTCTCGGCCTGCTGGCCGGTGTGTTACTCGTCCTGGCGCTCGAGTACGTCGACCCCACGGTCGCTTCGGCGCGTCGAAGCGCGATTCTGGAATCGCGACGCGCCGAAGCGACCGTGGAGACACCCACCGAGCCAATTGGCGCGCGATCCGGACCCCGGCTGGAGTAAGAGAATTGCCCACGATCGGGCTGATCGACCGCCAGAGTGCCGCCGGGCCCATCGCGGATGCCTACCGATCTCTCTTCGCTGCCTTGAGCCCGTCTCTCGCCGGCGACCGCGCGCGCTCTCTCCTGGTGACCGCGTGCGATGCGCGCTGCCCTCGGAATGGTGTTGCGGCAAACTTGGCGCTGGCGGCGGCGAGCGCCGGCTATCGGGTGCGTCTGGTCGATGCCGACGTGAGACGACCAGCGCTCCATGTTCCCTTCGGTGTTGCTAACACGCCGGGTTTTGCCGATCTCCTCAATGGGGCGCTGCCTGACACGGTGCGACTGTTCGAGGTCGCTGGCCTGAGCTTCCTTCCGGCCGGGCGGTCGGCCGAGACGCAGGCCAGCGCCGCGCTGCCTCTGCGCGAGCGACTCGATGCCGTGCTGCGCGCGCTGTCTGATGGCGTGGCGTTGTTGATCCTCGATGTTGCGCCGATCCTCTGCTCTCCGGACGCAGTCGTGCTCGCTGGCATGGTCGACGACGTGCTCGTCGTCGCCGAACCGGGTGCAACGCGCCGTGACGACGCGCGTCGGACGCGCGCACTGCTCGATCGCATCGGGTCGCATCTGGTCGGCGTCGCAACGATCGAACCGTCGGCCCGTCTGCCTGGTTCAGCGGCATGAAGGGGCTCATTCTGAGCGGCGGCAAGGGGACCCGTCTCCGCCCGATCACGCATACGGGGGCGAAGCAACTCGTTCCCCTGGCGAACAAGCCGATCATCTTCTACGTCATCGAGGATCTCGTGGCGGCCGGGATCGACGAAATCGGCATCGTCGTCGGCGATACCGGCGAGCAGATACGGCAGGCGGTTGGCGACGGGTCGCGCTGGGGTGTGCGCTTCACGTTCGTGGAGCAGTCGCGCCCGGGCGGTCTCGCCCACGCCGTCAAGGAGAGCCGGCCGTTCCTCGGCGACGATCGGTTCATCCTGTGCCTCGCTGACAACGTCACCCAGGGCGGGGTCAACGATCTCGTGCGCGAGTTCCGCGACGGGACGATGAACTGCTCGATCGTCCTCACCGAGGTGAAGGATCCCTCCGCTTTCGGTGTCGCGGTGCTGGAGGGCGATCGCGTCGTCCGCCTGGTCGAGAAGCCGCGCGAGTCCATTAGCAACCTCGCCCTCGTCGGAATCTATCTCTTTGATGGGACGGTGTGGCCGGCGATCGAGGCTTTGAAGCCGTCGTTCCGGGGGGAACTGGAGATCACGGACGCGATCCAGTACCTGGTTCAGCATGGCCACGACGTGCGACCGCACATTCATCGTGGCTGGTGGCTGGATACAGGCAAGAAGGACGATGTGATTGAGGCGAACCGGATACTGCTCGATCTGATCGATCCGAAGATCGAGGGTGACATCGATGACGCCTCGTCGATCACCGGCCGCGTCGCGATCGGCGCAGGCGCGCGCATCATCCGCAGCGTCATCCGGGGTCCCGCCGCGATCGGCGAGCGCGCCCATATTGAGAATGCCTACATCGGGCCATTCTCCTCGGTTTCGGAGGACTGTCAGATCGTCAACGCGGAGATCGAGCACTCGATCGTCATGCGCGGCAGTCGCATTGTGGGGATCGAGGGGCGGATCGAGTCGAGTCTGATCGGCCGCAATGCCGAAATCGCCGTTGCGCCGTCACTCCCACAAGCGCATCGCTTCACGCTGGGCGACCACAGCCGCGTGGAGTTGCGTGGCTAGATCAGTCCGAGGGCCTAGATGCGCAGAGACAGATGCGGTTGAATGGCGAATCACCCATGAAACTGGGCTTCATCGCGTGAATGCACGCAGGCTACTGAGGGACACTACGGGGCGAACGCGCGCCGTGCTCGGGCAGCGTGCCAGTCAGATGTAGACGTTGCAGAATCCAATCTCTGGTGATTGCGCGGAGATCGGCACCACTCCTCAGGTCATTGACTAACGAAGCGATAGCGCCTTGATCGAGCTGTGCAAGGGCAAGCTCTGCAGCGGCGACTTTGATCGCCTCGCGCACGAGTGCTTCAAGCCGGTCCAGTCGATCCTCGGTGACGCCTTGGGACTCGATCGCCCCGCATAGTTCCGCGACGCCCTCACCCGTTCGGCCGCTGACCAGAAAGGCGGCGACGCCTCGCCGCTGCTCCTCGCCGAGCATCTGCAGCAGAGTCGCGTAGGCGGCCTCGGCGCCGGGGAGATCGCCGCGCGTGACGACGATGAAGTCCACCATTTCGCGGAGTCCAGCCTTGAGTGTCTGGATCTCGTCGCCAGTCTGCGGCGCCTCGACCAGCACGACCGTGTCTGCGATGGCAGCGACACCGATCTGATCCTGACCCGCGCCGATCGTTTCGATGATGACAACGGCGAAGCCCGCCCTGCCCAGCGCACCGACGGCGGCCGCGGCCGCGGGTGCCACGCCGCCGCGATCGCCGCGCGCGGCCATGCTCCGAATGTAAACACCCGGGTCGCCGCTGTGTCGCTCCATGCGCACGCGGTCGCCCAGCAGCGCGCCCCCGGTTGTGGGACCCGTCGGATCGATCGCCAGGACCGCAACGGTCTTACCCGCCCGACGCCAGAACGCGATCATCGCGTCGATCAACGTGCTCTTGCCGACCCCCGCCGGGCCGGTGACGCCGACTCGGAGGGAGCCTGGGTCTGAACCGCCACCACGTAACCCGTGCGTCGCGGTATCGCCGCGTTCGATGGTGCTCAGCGTCCTGGCGAGCGCGCGATGGGTCGTACGCATTCCGCTTGAGGCGCCCGTCCGGTCGGGATCACCGCTCACGGCGTGCGCGTTCGCGGATGAAGTCGACGATCGTCTGGAGGCGCTCACCCGGGCCGAAGACGCGCGCGACACCCGCGGCCTCGAGCATCGGGACGTCCACCGGAGGAACGATCCCACCAACGACCACCAGCGCGTCTCCGACGTCGTGCTCTCGGAGCGCCTGCATCACGCGCGGCACCAGCGTCAGGTGAGCGCCGGACAGAATGCTGAGGCCGACGACATCGACATCCTCCTGCGCTGCCGCGATGGCGATCGCCTCGGGCGTCTGCCGGATACCGGAGTAGATCACCTCCATCCCCGCGTCACGTAGCGCACGGGCGACGATGCGGGCGCCCCGATCGTGCCCGTCGAGTCCCGGCTTGGCGACGAGTACCCGCAGCGGCTTCACCGATTTCGCGATCCTCGCTCGTACAGTTCGATGAGCACTCCCCGGGCCGACCGCGGGTGCACGAAGGCGAGTCTCTCCCCGTGCATCCCCTGCCGGGGAGCGCGATCGAGGAGTTCGTAGCCCTCCCCGGAGAGGCGGCCGATCTCGGCGTTCAGATCCTCCACCTCGAAGCAGACGTGGTGCATCCCCTCGCCGCGGCGTTCCACGAAGCGGGTGACGCCGGTGTCAGGGCGCGTCGGCTCGATGAGTTCGACGGTCGTCGCACCGCCGGACTCGTCCGACGCCCGCAGGAATGTGATGCGCACACCCTCCCGCTCGTGCTCGACGGTCGGATCGGCCTGTAGTCCAGCCAGGGCGCCATACAGAGCGATCGCCGCTGCCGTGTCCGCCACCACGATGCCAACGTGATCGACCCGGCCGTTCACGCCTGCCGCCCGTGCTGGTGCTCGCCGAGCCGCTGCCGCAGCACCTGACAGATCTCTCCGGTGGTGCAACCCGCCGCCACCGCCTCGACGATCGGTTCCATCAGATTGGCGGTGCCGCGTGCCGCATCATCCAGTCGCGCGCACGCGCGGTCCCACGCGCCGCCGTCGCGGTCGCGTCGCAACTGGCGCAGGCGCTCGCCCTGACGGTGCGCGACCTCGTCGCGAACGCGCAAGATCTCGACCTCGGTCGCGCCAGCCTCCGCGAAGGCATTGACCCCGACGATGACCCTTTCGTGACGGTTGATCTGCATCTCGTAGTCATACGCCGCCCGATGGATCGCTGCGGACTGCAGGCCCCGCTCTGTTGCGCGGACGGCGCCGCCTGAACGCTGGATTTCCTCGATGAGGTCCCTCGCGCGCGCCTCCAGTTCATCGGTCAGCGCCTCCACGTAGTAGGAGCCGCCGAGTGGGTCGATCGTCGCGCCAACGCCGCTCTCGTGGGCGATTACCTGCTGCGTGCGGAGCGCCAGTCGCGCGGCGGACTCGCTGGGAAGCCCGAGCGCTTCGTCGAGGGCGTTCGTGTGGAGCGATTGGCACCCACCCAGCACGGCGGCGAGTGCCTGGATCGTGACGCGGACTACGTTGATGTCGGGTTGCTGGGCGGTCAACGAGGATCCGGCGGTCTGGACATGAAACCTCAGCGCCAACGAGCGAGGATCCCGCGCGCCGTAGCGCTCCTGCACTAGGCGTGCCCAGAGTCGCCGGGCGGCGCGGAACTTGGCCACCTCCTCCAACAGGTCGTTGTGGGCGTTGAAGAAGAAGGAAAGCCGTGGCGCGAAGTCATCGATGGGAATCCCTCGCGCCACCACCGCATCCGCATAGGCGAGGCCGTTCGCGAGGGTGAATGCGATCTCCTGGATCGCGGTCGATCCTGCTTCGCGGATGTGGTAACCGGAGATACTGATGGGATTCCAGCGCGGAGTCTCGCGCGCGCACCACTCAATGATGTCCGCGGCGATCCGCATCGAGGCCGCCGGCGGGAAGATGTAGGTTCCCCGCGCGATGTACTCCTTCAAGATGTCATTCTGGACCGTCCCGCCCAGGCTCTGACGCGCGAAACCGTTGCGCCGCGCCACCACGACGTACATCGCGAGGAGGATCGCCGCAGTCGCGTTGATGGTCATCGACGTAGTGACGCGATCGAGTGGCAGCCCGCTCAGCAGGTCTTCCATATCGAGAATGGAGGAGATCGAGACCCCCACCTTGCCGACTTCGCCCTCGGCCATCGGATCGTCCGCGTCGTAACCGATTTGCGTCGGGAGGTCGAAGGCGGTGGAGAGGCCAGTCTGCCCCTGCTGCAGCAGGTAGCGAAAGCGCTCATTCGTTTCCTCAGCGGTGCCGAACCCCGCGTACTGGCGCATGGTCCAGAGGCGGCCGCGAAACATCGTCGATTGCACGCCGCGGGTGAAGGGCGGCTCGCCCGGGAACCCCAGCGCATGGTCGTAGTCGCGGTCGTCCGGGCCGTAGAGTCGCTCGACTTCGATCCCGCTCGCGGTCGCGAACCGTGTCGACCGCTCCGGCATACGTGCCAGCGCCGGGGTGACCACACGCGATTCCCATGCGTCGCGCGCTGTCCCGAAGGCCGACGCCGACGACATCGTTTCAGTCACAGGAAGCGCTTACCCGGTCCCGATGATCACGAGCGAGGCGTTCCTCTCGACTTTATCACCTACCGCGACGAGAACCTGGAGCACGATGCCGTCGCGCGGGGCGCGAATCTCATTCTCCATCTTCATCGCAGAGAGAACGATCAGACCGTCGCCCCGCTTCACGCGCGCGCCCGCGGTGACCTCCGCGGCGACGACCGCGCCTGGCATCGGTGCGCGCACGATCGTCTCGCCGCCTTCCACCGCTGCGCGGCGCTGGATGTTCGCCAGGCGTCGCTCCCACTCATCCTGGACGGTGACCTGGAAGAGATCGGCGCCGACCGTGATCTCCACGCCTGCCGCGGTCGATTCCACGAGGATGTCGTGCGAGCGGCCGTCGACCAGCAGTGAGTACACGGCATCCCCGCTCACCGACGCGACGTCGATCGCGTGGGTGGTGCCTTCGACGGTCGCCGTGTATCCCGCGGGCGTATCCGAGAGTTCGATCTCGACGAGGTGCTCTTCGATCGTGACGTAGTATTTCACGGTGCGACGGGCCGCGGTCGGGTGGAGAGGCGCCACGCCGCGGCCGCGGCATCGTCCGCGGAGTCGCGCACGGGTACCCTGGCGGCCTGCCGTCGCCGATGGGTCACGACCGCCGCGGCGATGGCGGCAATCCGCGCGGTCTCGGACGTCGCCTCTCCGGCGCTGAGGACGCCCCGATCCAGAAACCGGGTATCGATGCGACCGGCGATGAAGCTCGCGAGTTCCATGACCCTGTAGTGGAACGGGATGGTCGTGCGGATGCCCAGGATTCGGTACTCACTGAGCGCCCGTCGCATGCGCAGGATCGCCTGACCGCGAGTTTCACCCCAGACGATCAGTTTGGCGAGGAGTGGGTCGTAGTAGAGGGTCACCTCGTGCCCCTCACCGATCCCGCTATCGACGCGCACCCCCGGCCCGCTCGGCTCACTGATCGTGGTGATGCGGCCCGTCGATGGCATGAAGCTATCGTAGGGGTCCTCGGCCGAGACTCGGCATTCGATCGCCCAACCGTTCATCGTCAGATCCTGCTGTCGGTAGCGCAGGCGACGGCCCGAGGCGATCCGCAGCTGCTCGATCACGATGTCGATCCCGGTGACGAGCTCGGTCACAGGGTGCTCAACCTGGATGCGCGTGTTGACCTCGAGGAAATAGAAGTTCCCCACTCGATCGAGCAGAAACTCAACGGTGCCGGCGCTCTCGTATCCGACTGCGCGAGCGGCTTTGATGGCCGCGTCACCGAGCCGAGCGCGTAGGACTTCATCGACCGCCGGAGAAGGGGACTCCTCGATCAGTTTCTGGTGGCGGCGCTGGATGGAGCACTCGCGTTCGCCCAGGTGGACGACGTTGCCGTGCGCGTCGGCGAGCAACTGCACCTCGACATGGCGAACCTGGTCGAGGTGCTTCTCGATGTAGACCGTGCCATCGCCGAAAGCGGCCTGCGCCTCATTGGAGGCCATCCTCAGCGATGGCTCGAGATCCTCCTCTCGTTCGACGACGCGCATGCCCTTACCGCCGCCACCCGCGGTTGCCTTGATCATCAGCGGGTAGCCGATGCGTTGCGCGACCGCAATCGCCTCATCGAGCGAATCGATCGCTCCCGCCGACCCGGGCACGACCGGGACGCCGTGCTCGATCATCGTGCGTCGGGCCGTCAACTTGTCGCCGAGAGCGTGGATCACTTCGGGCGACGGCCCGACGAAGGTGATGCCGGCATCGTGGCACGCGGCCGAGAACTCCGCGCGCTCCGAAAGGAAGCCGTAGCCGGGATGAATTGCATCGGCGCCGGATCGTCGCGCCACGTCGATCAGGCGGTCGATCCGCAGATAGGACTCGCGCGCAGGTGCCGGTCCGATCGGATACGCCTCGTCGGCGTAGCGGACATGGAGCGCGGCCCGGTCCACCTCTGAGTACACCGCAACGGTCGGGATGCCCAGTTCGCCACAGGCACGGATGATCCGAGCGGCGATCTCGCCCCGATTCGCGATCAGGACCTTGCGTAGACGTTCCGGTCGTGTCGCCACTAGAGGGGCATGTTCCCGTGTTTCTTCGGCGGGTTCGCGTCGCGCTTGTTCCTGAGCATCTCGAGCGACGCGACGAGGCGCGCACGCGTCTCGGCCGGCTCGATGACGTCATCCACGAAGCCGCGTGCCGCGGCGACGTACGGAGTCGCGAACCGCTCCGTGTAGTCCCGGATGAGGGACTGACGAGTTCCCTCGGGATCGGCGGACGACTCGATCTCCCGCCGGAAGACCACGTTTACCGCCGCATCCGGGCCCATCACCGCGATTTCGGCGCTGGGCCACGCGTACACGATATCGCCGCGGACGTGTCGTGAGTTCATGACGCAGTAGGCCCCACCGTACGCCTTCCGGGTGATGACGGTGACCTTCGGCACGGTCGCCTCGCAGTAGGCGAAGAGCAGTTTCGCCCCGTGGCGAATGATGCCGCCGTGCTCCTGAGCGACACCCGGCAGGAAGCCCGGAACATCCTCGAATGTGATGATGGGGATGTTGAAGCAGTCGCAGAAGCGCACGAAGCGGGCGGCCTTCACTGACGCGTCGATATCAAGCACGCCGGCGAGGACGCTGGGCTGATTGGCGACGATGCCCACGCTGCGCCCGCAGAGTCGGGCGAATCCGATGAGGATGTTTCCGGCGAAGTGCTCCTGGATCTCGAAGAAGGATCCCGTGTCGAACACGCGCGTCAGGACATCGCGCATGTCGTACGGCTTGTTCGGGCTATCCGGGATGAAATCGTTGAGCGCGAGGTCGCGCCTCTGTGGATCGTCGTCGGTCGCCTCGCGCGGTGGATCTTCGAGGTTGTTCTGCGGCATGTAGGAGAGGAGACGCCGGACGAGGTAGAGCGCCTCCTCGTCGTTCTCCGCCGCGAAATGCGCGACTCCCGAGCGGGCATTGTGTGCCATCGCGCCTCCCAGTTCCTCGAAGGTCACGTCCTCGTGGGTCACGGCCTTGATGACGCTGGGGCCGGTGATGAACATATTGCTCGTCTCCCGCACCATCACGCAGAAGTCGGTGAGTGCGGGTGAGTACACCGCGCCGCCAGCGCAGGGGCCCATGATCGCCGAGATCTGCGGCACGACCCCCGATGCGAGGGTGTTGCGCAGGAAAATCTCCGAGTAGCCGGAGAGGGAGACTACCCCTTCCTGGATGCGCGCGCCGCCCGAGTCGCAAAGTCCGACAACCGGTGCTCCGTTCTTGAGCGCCATATCCATGACCTTGCAGATCTTCGCGGCGTGTGTCTCGGAGAGCGATCCGCCGAAGACCGTGAAGTCCTGTGCATACACGAAGACGAGTCGGCCGGCGATGCGCCCATACCCGGTAACCACGCCATCGCCAGGAATCCTCTGCCGATCGAGTCCGAACTCGTTCGAGCGATGCACGACGAAGGCATCGAGTTCCTCGAACGATCCCTGATCGAGGAGGATGCGCACGCGCTCGTGCGCGGTCAGTTTGTTGCGCGCGTGCTGCGCGTCGACCCGCTCCTGGCCGCCGCCCAGTTCGTTAAGCGCGCGCCGCTTGCGCAGTTGTTCGATACGCGTCTGCGATATCGCGATCACGCTGTCCGACACTTGCCAGCCTCCCCACAGGATGTAGAGCGCTGCCGGGTGGCGTGGCGCGCCTCTCTCTATAACACCGCGGGCGGCGATTTCGCACGCCGGATCAGGCTCTATCGACCTCAATGGCCATCGCGGCGGCGCCACCGCCGCCCAGGCACAACGCTGCGATCCCGCGGCCGCCGCCCCGGGCGCGCAACGCGTGCACCAGAGTCACGAGGATCCGCGCTCCTGTCGCGCCCAACGGGTGTCCCAGCGCGATCGCGCCACCGCGCACGTTGGCCCTCTGAGGATCCCACTCCATCTCCCGCTGGTTGGCGATGATCTGCGCCGCGAACGCCTCGTTCACCTCCCAGAGGTCATAATCGGCCATCCGGGTGCGTGTGCGTTCCAGCAGCGCGCGGATGGCGAGTGGCGGCGCCGCGAAGATCATTCCCGGCTCGCGCGCTGCCTGCGTGTAGCCGATGATGCGTGCGAGCGGGCGTCGACCGAGCGCTCGCGCCCGCTCCGACGACGCGACCACGAGCGCGGCCGCCCCATCGCTCAGGGGAGGTGCGTTCCCCGCGGTCACGGTTCCGTCGGCGCGGAACACGGGCCGTAGTCGGGCCAGCGCGTCGAGGCTGGTATCGGTTCGCGGGCATTCGTCGGCGGCGACCTGGCGCGTGCCAGATCGTTCGGAGAGGGCAAGGGGGGCAATCTCCGCGACGAACTCGCCGTTCGTGACGGACGCTACGGCCCTGCGGTGGCTCTCTAACGCGTAGCGATCCTGGCTCTCACGATCGATGCCGCATGTTTCGGCGATCCGCTCTGCGGCAGCCCCCATGTGCTCGAGTCCGAACGAACACCAGAGGCCGTCGTGGATCGCCGCGTCTGTCATCTGCCCGTGTCCGGCGCGCAGTCCGGCCCGCGCCCCGGCTACGAGATACGGCGCGTTCGACATCGACTCCATACCCCCGCACAGGAAGAGATGCCCATCTCCTGCGCGGATAGCCTGATCCGCCAGAGCCACGGTCTTGAGTCCCGAGGCACAGACCTTGTTGATGGTCGTCGCGGGCACGGACTCCGGGAGTCCCGCACCGAGCGCAACCTGGCGAGCGGGGGCCTGGCCGAGGCCCGCTTGAAGGACGCACCCGAACAGCGTCTCATCCACGGATTCCCCATCGATCTCAGCCCTGGCCAGTGCCGCACGCGCGACCTGTGCGCCCAGCTGCGGGGCGGTGAGCGCCGCAAGGGAGCCATTCAATCGCCCGATCGGCGAGCGCAGCGCGGCGAGGATGACTCCGTCCATTCCTCGATGGTAGGGGGAATGCCTCAGTCCGCAAACAGCTGTGTGACGACGATGCCCCAGCCATCGGCTGCGACGACGCCCACGCCGAGCCTTCGGTACTGCGCCCCGAGGATCGCCCGCCGATGATCGGCACTGTTGAGCATCATCCGGTGGATCGCCTCGACAGCCTGGCCGTGTGCCACGTTCTCCGCCGCAATGCGAAATGAGACCCCTGCCCCATCGAGTCGCGCCCGAGGCGAACCTGCGGTCGGCGACTGGTGGGAGAGAAACCTCCGCGCGACCATGTCCTCGCTATGGGCGCGAGCGGTGTCGCTGAGGCCGGGATCGACCGAGAGAGGGGGAAGGCCACCGATCCTCCTCTCCCGGTTGATGGCGACGATCAGTTCGCGTTCGCCGCCGGGATCGCGAAGCGCCCGCCCCGTGGTCGGGATGATCGCGGCCGGGACTTGCGCGAACGGCCCGAGCGGCGGTGGGATGTCTACGGTGCCGTCGAGGGCAAGGCGGCCAAGCGCCGCGGCCAGGTCTGGCGCCAGGGCCGTTCCCAGAGGCGCGATCCGTGCGAGGGTCGGGGCCGCCGCGATGTGATGCGCGACTTCCGGCGTAAGCGGCAGCGTGCTCATCGTCGCCGCGAGTAGCGCCAGGATCACACCGCCGCGCAGGACCCCGACCGGCACGCCGAGCACCGCGTCGAGCCTCTTCAAGGATCCGGCGCGGTGGGTCAAGCGCCGCCCCTCGGCGGCGAGGGTCGCGGTGACCACGACGCCGAGGCCGGTGATGATCGCAAGAGCGAGTCCGAACGCAATGAGTTCGGCAACCGCCGGTCGGATCGGAAGGAGTGACGCGAGGAGGGCACCGGCAGGGCGCAGAGCCGCGAGTCCCGCGATGACGGCGGCGAGCACGATGATCAAATCGAGCCCCCCGCGGATCATCCCGCTGCGTCCGCCGTCGATGGCGAAAGCGCCCAGAAGTAGGAGTGCGACCACATCGAGCGCGCCGAAGGCCTGACCCGTTGGCAAAGCGATGATCCCCATCACCACCGCCCAGATCGTGTCCGGATCGATCACGAACGATCGACCCGGTCAGCGATCAGCGCGTCTCGCGGTGTGCGCGATGCTGGCGGCACCGTGGACAGTACTTCTTCAGCTCCATCCGGTCGGGGTCGTTGCGTCGGTTCTTCTGGGTCGCGTAGTTCCGCTCTTTGCAGTCGTTGCAGGCGAGCGTCACCAGGATGCGCGCTTCGCCTTTCTTCTTGGCCATTGTCTGCCCCTTACTGGAGGATTTCGGCGATAACGCCGGCGCCGACGGTGCGACCGCCCTCGCGGATGGCGAAGCGTAGGCCTTGTTCGCAGGCGACGGGTTCGATGAGGGAGATGGTCATTTGGACGTTATCGCCGG
>VGOZ01000071.1 GCA_016875715.1 Chloroflexota bacterium
CGGCGGCTGCCGCAGCTTCGCATCGTCCGGCTTCGGGTACGGGGCGGGCTGGAAGCCCGCGGTCCGATGCAATCCCCGTGCCGGCCGGAGGGGCACGGCGGAGGTCCGCGGGGGGACGCCACGGGGATCCGCGGGGGGACGCCACGGGGATCCGCGGGGGCGCGACGGGGGCCCGGGGGAGGGCGCGACCGGGGGCCCGGGGCCGAAGCCCCCGGGGGAATTCCCTCGAACCCCCTCTTCCGGTCTCGGAAGAGGGGGTTCGAGGGTGATGGGGATTAGTCTCTGTACGAACGCCGCGCGCTCGGGCGCCGGATCGACCCGCCCTGGCGGCGCTGGTCGCCCCGCTCTCGGAACAGCGCGGTGTGGACAGCGCTGCCCTCGAAAAGGAGGCCTGTGCCAACGACGCCGTTGCCCCGGATCCGCACGTCGGTCCCGAGACCGGCCGAGGCGAACGCGCGGCACTCCGCACGGCCTGGCCGGCGCAACAGACGCTCCGCCGAGGCGAGATCTGGCTCGGCCAGATTCCCCTCCATTGCCTCCAGAGCGTAGGAGCGGACGAGACGGCGCCAGTAGTGGGCGAGCGTCTCCGGTAGATCGAACAGATCGGCGCTGAGCGCCCGACCGCCGACGAGCGCGACCACACCCACGGCACTGGCCGGGCACGGGAGTTCCTGTTCGGCATTTCGGAGGAGCCGTTCGTTCTGGATGTACGCATCGCGCACCGCGCCGGTCGCGGAGTGCGACCCGACCTGGCGGTGGCGGGCGGCGATCTCCTCCCACACGGCGCCCTGATCGCTCATCGGCGTGCCGCGGAACTCGACCGACTCGCGCACCTGGGCCATCTTCATCATCCGCAGAGCCGGGTACATCGTCTCGCCGGGCGCGAAGTCGGGCCGCGACTCGTGCCAGCGCCCGTGCTCGACACAGCTGACCGGCAGGTCGAACGCGGTCTTCGGTGGAACGATGAGCGACGTGTTGAGGACCCGATTCTGGCGGCCGCCGACCACCTCCTCACCGTCGAGGAGGAGGATCGGCAGGTCGCCGCGGTTCTCGATGAGGAGCGTGGGGACGGTGGCCTGGGGCTTCTCGGTGATCGTGACCGATCCGGCGGCGAGGGCGGCGTCGAACGGTCGGTACCGCGCCGGCGCGCCCTCGGGCGCGTGCACCGGCACGACGCTCAGCGTGCCGAGGGTCCTCGGCGGACCCAGGCTGGCGGAGCTGAGCCAGGCGAGGAAGGATGTGACAACGGCTTCGGGTGGGGACTGTTCCACGGGACGACTCCTGATCTATCGCGTTCTCCCATGGATAGCCGGAGCCCGCGACAGCTAGTCTGTCGCGACGCGGCTCCGTTCACGCTGACCGCCGCAAAATCAGTCGATCGACCGCGCATTCCCCGGTCACCGACCGCGGCGGCGGGGGAGGATCGGGGCAAGGCGTCACGCAGGTGGCGGACGGCGGGACTCACGCGTAGCGATCGATCATCCCTCGGGCGGTGGCCATTACCCGCTCCCGCAGTTCCGGCGGCTCTAGGACTTCCACCGCGGCGCCCCAGCCCAACACCCACGAGAGGATCTCCGTGGTACCGCTCACGGTGAAACGGAGCTCCAGCGTGCCGTCGTCGAGTTCGACGGCCTCCTGCGAGGGGTGCCAGTCGTTCTCGCGCGCGTGTGCGGCGGCGGACTCATCGCAAAAGCGCACGCGGACGAGAACAGGATCCTCGTCGCTGACGATCCAGGCGCGATCGAACCGGGCGTGGGGGTCGAAGTCCTCCGGGATCGTGAAGCGCTCGTCGGTGAGTTCGGCGTCGGTGATCCGCTCCAACTTGAAGCAGCGAATCGCGTTCGACCGATCGTCGTGGCCGATGACGTAGCAGCCGTGGCCGCGCGGGTTCGGCTCCAGGAAGTACGGCGCGAAGAACTGTAGGCCGACGCGCATCTCCCCGTCGGCGTGGCGCCGAGGGTAGCCGATGCGCACCTTCCGGCCCTCGACCCATCCGAGCGTGACGAGGTCGAAGATCTTCTCATACGCCGCGTCGGCCGTACGCGCCGTCAGGTGCTTGACCGCGCTATCGACGTGGCGCGCGACATCCGAGGGCAAGACCGCGGCCAGCGCCTGCATCGCGCGGATGGTATGTGTGTCCCGCCGGTCCAGAAACCGCGCCAGAAGCCGGGCGCCGAGGAACAGCGTCACTGCTTCCAGCAGCGTCAGCTTCAAGGGTGGCATGAAGGATTTGTTCAGCACGCCCCACCGATTCCCCTGCTGGAAGAGGGCGACTCCCATCTGGCTCTCGATGACCTTCAGGTCGCGCTGCACCGTGCGCCTGGACACTCCGGCGTGCGCGGCGATCTCCTCGAGCGGAACGCCAATTGGGTGGCGATGGAGGAAGCCGACAATGGCGAGCAAGCGACCGGGCCGGTCGCGCTTGATGAACTCGCCTGGGCCGCAGGACTGGAGGGTGGCGTCGAGCATGGGCAGGCAGCTTACAGGAACGGGCGTACCTGACGACATGTCTCTGGCGCCGGCCGTGCCGTATCTCGCGGCGCGCAGTCACGGGGTTCGACCTCCGGTAGGATAGAGTTCGCCGAAATGACCCGTGCTCGCTTCTCGGCAGACCATCCCTGGCTACGATGGTTCAAGCCTGCGATTCGCTCTTGTTCGTCCCGCGCGTGGAGTCGCTGATGGATGCATCCGCCGATCGGACGCAGGCGCGGCGAGGGCGGCGTCAGGCGCTGGCGGACGGAGGGAAAGAAAGTTACAATGCCTTTTCGGAGCGCATCCGGAGCAGGCAAAGCCTGCGGCTCCGAACCAAGGATCTTCAGGACCGGCTGCCTGGCTTCTCCATCTCTCCAGGGGGGGTGTCCTGACATGTCGGAGTACTGGACGCTGAAGATGCCGTTCCAGGGAGCGCTCCACACCGTGTGGATCGGGAGGGGCCGAACGCGGTGTCGGACCAGCAAGGAGCTTCAGGACCGGCCGGATCTGCTCCGACCCGCGCTTATGGGGTCGACCTGGGGCGAGTACAACCCGGGTGAGGACCATCTGCTCGCGAAATACTGCGAGGAGAACGGTGCGACCGATATCGAGTACACGCCGGATCCGCGAGCGGATAGACTGCTCTACTGAGGCTTGCGACTCGCACGCGCCGGCGAGGGGGTGATGGCGCACCCGTATCTCCGCCCACGGTCGGGTTGGTACCCTCTCCGCGCCGGAGGGCGTACCGCGCAATGGGACGACTGAAACTAGGCTACAAGGCATCGGCTGAGCAGTTCGGCCCGCGGGAACTGCTGGACTTCGGGATACACGCCGAGCGATGCGGGTTCGACTCGGTGCTGGTGAGCGACCATTTCCAGCCCTGGCGCCACAACGGCGGTCACGCACCCTTCTCGCTCGGCTGGCTCGCCGCGCTGGGCGCGAAGACGGAGCGGATCGTCCTCGGCACCAGCGTCGTGACGCCGACGTTTCGCTATCACCCTTCGGTCGTCGCCCACGCGATGGCGACCCTGGGCTGCCTCTTCCCCGGGCGGGTGATGCTCGGCGTCGGGACGGGGGAGTCGCTCAACGAGGTCCCCTCCATCGGGATCGAGTGGCCGGAGTTCAAGGAGCGGTATGCCCGCTTGCGCGAGGCGAACCAGTTGATGCGCAAGCTCTGGGCCGAGGACCGGGTGACCTTCACGGGCACCTACTACCAGACCCACAACGCGACGCTCTACGACCGGCCGGCGGGCGGAGTGCCCCTCTACATCGCCGCGGGCGGTCCCCAGGTCGCGAAGTACGCCGGGCGCGTCGGCGATGGCTTCATCTGCACGAGCGGCAAGGGCGCGGCGCTCTACCAGGAGCAGCTCATCCCCGCCTTCGAGGAGGGCGCGCGCGAGGCGGGCCGCGATCCCTTCAGGCTCGATCGGCTCATCGAGGTGAAGGTCTCCTTCGATACCGACCGGAAGCGCGCGCTCGAGGACACCCGGCTGTGGGGCGCGCTGGCGCTCTCCTCTGAAGAGAAGACCGGCGTGGAGGACCCGCTGGAGATGGAGCGGCTCGCCGACGCCCTGCCCGTGGAGCGGACCGCCGGGCGCTGGATCGTCTCCACCGACGCCGACGAGCACGTCGAGAAGATCAAGTTCTACACCGACCTCGGGTTGACCCACCTAGTGTTCCACGCCCCGGGGCCAGACCAGAAGCGATTCATGGACCTCTACGCGGAGCGGGTGATGCCGAAACTCCGCGCGCTCTGAGCGTGGCGCACGAGGGAAAGGAGAACCGCGACCGATGAGCCCGACTTATCGCGTCCTTGCGACCTGGGAGCAACTCCCGGCCGGCTGGCAGCACCTCGATTCGGTGGGCGTCCATACCGATGCCGACGACAACGTCTACCTCCTCACCCGCGAGAAGGCGCGCGTCACCGTCTACCGACGCGATGGCTCCTTTTTCCGATCCTGGGGCGAGGACCTGCTCACCGAACGGACACACGGCCTCACCGTCGGGCCGGACGGCCGCGTCTACGTCGTCGACGATGGCGCCCACTGTGTCTACATCTTCTCCTCGGCCGGGGCCCTGCTCCAGACGATCGGGACTCCAGGCAAGGCGTCGGACACCGGGTACGATGGGTCGCTGAAGAGCATCCGGGGCGGCGGGCCCTTCAATCGGCCGACTAATCTGGCCATCGGCCCGAGCGGCGATCTCTACGTGACCGATGGATACGGCAACTGCAAGGTCCATCGCTTCTCGGCGCAGGGGAATCTGATCCAGTCGTGGGGCACGCCCGGCACCAGCCCCGGCCAGTTCAACCTACCGCATGGCATCGCGGTGGCTCCAGACGGGCGGGTGTTCGTGGCGGATCGGGAAAACGATCGAATCCAGATTTTCACCGCCGATGGGCGGCATCTCGCGACCTGGACGGACGTCCAACGGCCGACCAATGTGCGGATCGATCGCCACGGGCGGCTATTCGTCTCCGAACTCTGGTGGCGGGTCGGTCAGGAGTCTCAGGTCCACGGCCCGATCGTCTCCGATCGGGCCGGTCGAGTGACGGTGTTTACCGATGAGGGACGGGTGCTCACACGCTTCGGCGACTCCTCGTCGCGGCGGGCGGAGCCAGGGTTTTTCGTCGCGCCGCACGATCTCTGCGTCGATAGTCGCGGCGACCTCTACGTCGCGGAGGTCACCCAGACGTTCGGCGTACGGCCGGGGCAGGTACCCGCGGGGACGCACAACTTCCAGAAGTTTGAGGTGATCGGATGACGATGCAGGGCAAGGTCGCGATCGTGACCGGCGGGGGCACGGGCCTGGGTCGGGAGATCTCGAAGCTGTTCGCGGCGCGAGGAGCGTCCGTCGCGATCGTGTACGCCCGTTCGCGCGAGGATGCCGAGGCGACCGCGCGGGAGATCGGCGGCGGGGCGAAGGCGCGCTACGTCGACATCACGCCGACTTTGGCCGACCTGATCCGCGCCCCGATGCCGCTCAACACGGAGGGCGCTGTCCTCTATCAGGCGCTGACAGAAGGAGACTTGCACCGATGAACGTTGTCCTCGTCATGCTCGACTCGCTTCGCGCCGACCACGTCGGCTGCTACGGCTACGGTCCAACGCTCGAGGGCTGGACCTGCCAGACCCCGGCGATGGACCGGCTGGCGACCGAGAGCATCCGATTCACGAGGGCCTTCCCGGAGGCGCTGCCGACGATCCCCGTCCGGCGCGCCGTGCACACCGGCACGCGCACCTTCCCGTTCAAGGATTGGGTGCCGCAGAAGGGGGACACCGTCCGCGCCTACGGCTGGCAGCGCATCCCCGAGGAGCAGGTCACGCTGGCCGAGACGCTTGGCGCGAACGGCTACCGGACCGCCTTCATCACCGACGCCTACCACCAGTTCAAGCCGTCCATGAACTTCCACCGCGGCTTCGACTACTGGCACTGGGTGCGTGGCCAGGAGCGCGACCCGGCCGGCTCGACCGCGCTCGTCTCCGAGGCCGACGTCGAGCGGCACATGACCGCGAAGACGACCTCCGCCGGCCTACGCCAACTCGTGCGCCAGTACCTGGCGAACGCGCGCTCGCGCCGTGGCGAGGAGGATTACCAGGCGCCGAAGGTGTTCACCGCCGCCATGCGGTGGGTCGAGGAGCAGGCGCTCGGCAAGCACGATGGCCGCCCCTTCTTCCTCGCGATCGACTCGTTCGACCCCCACGAGCCGTGGGACCCGCCGCGCTACTACACCGATCTCTACAACCCCGGCTACGACGGCGTCGAGGTGATCAACCCGCAGTACGGACCATCGGAATACTTGAGCCCGGCCGAGCTGCGCCACATGCGCGCCCTCTACGCCGGTGAGGTCACCATGACCGACCGCTGGCTGGGCATCTTCGTGGATCATCTGCGATCGACCGGCCTGCTCGACGATACGCTGCTGATCGTGACGGCCGACCACGGCCACCAGCTCGGAGAGCACGGCTTGACTGGCAAGATCAGCATGGGACTGCACCCGGAGCTGATGGACATCCCGCTGATCGTCCGACGTCCGGGCGCTGTCGGGGCCGGCACGACGAACGACGCCTTCGTACAGGATCAGGACCTGGCACCGACGATCCTGGCCGCGACCGGTATCCCCCAGGCCGCGCCGATGGACGGGATAGATATCCTTGGCAACGCGACGCGGCGACAGTACGTGACGTGCGGGTTCAACGACTACGTCTGGTGCCGCGATACGAGCTGGGTGTACATCGCACGCAACGATGGAGGGGACGCCAAGCTGTACGACATCGTCTCCGACCCCATGCACAACGTCGACGTTGCGGGGAGGCACCCTCGCGTCGTCAGCGACATGCGCGCCCGCGTCGTCGCAGACGCCGGCGGCGAGGCCTTGCCTGTGTACGACCAGCAGTCGATCATGGCACGGGAGTGGTATCGGCTACCCTAGCGACCGGCCGCCCGCTCGCTATTGACGGCGCGGTTCCGGCCGCCTATGGTGGCGCCCACTATCGGCTGCCCGTCTCCGGGGTGCCTGGGTCCGCAGCGCCGCCAGCGAGATCTCGGCCAACTCGGGCGCTCGCGAGCACATGTGAAAGAGGAGAGTGTCACGCTATGAACCGTCATGTTTCGTTGACCCGTCGAGAGCTGCTCGGAGCGCTAGCCGGTCTCGGCGGCGCGGCCCTGCTGGCCGCCTGCGGCACGCCGAGCCGGCCGACCGAGGTGCCGAAGCCGGCCTCGGCAGCCAAGCCAGCCGACAAGCCAGCCGACAAGCCAGCCGACAAGCCAGCCGAGACCAAGCCGGCCGCCGCCGCGCCCGCCGCCAGCGGCACTGGCGCCAAGATCCTGCTGCGCCTGAACGGCATCTCTCCGCCGATCCAGGAGTTCGCCAACAAGTGGATCGCCGACTACAACAAAGAGAAGGGCGTCACAGTCGAGATCGACTACACGGACTGGGGATCCTCCTTCCAGAAGATCACCACCGGCATCGCCGGCGGCACCGCGCCCGACATCTTCATGGGCGGCGGCCTCTGGCACGCGGTCATGCCGGCCCGCGGCGGCTCGCTCGAGCTCGACGGCTATGTCAAGAACATGAAGGACTGGAATGACTACTTCGAGGTCGCCCGTCAGGACGTGACGATCCAGGGCAAGGTCGTCGCGATCCCCTACCGTGGCAACTCCCGCGGCAACATCACCTACCGCAAGAGCCTCTTCGAGAAGGCCGGGCTCGACCCCAAGAAGCCGCCCACGACCTGGGAAGAAGCCCAGCAGTACGGCGCCAAGCTGGTCCAGAAGCAGGGCGACCGCTTCGAGGTCTCGGGCTGGAACTTCGACCCGGCGCCGCCGGACCTCAGCCAGCAGTACGAAGACTTCCTGTTCCAGGCCGGCGGCGGCTACTTCAACGAAGAGCGCACCAGGCCGACCAACAACACCGCCGAGGGCGAGGAGGCGCTCTCGACGATGGTCTCGTTCGTCCAGAAGGGGCTCGTGCCGAAGGCGGGGATGGACTCGGGCGTGCCGAACCTCCAGGCCTACTCGGCCGGCAAGGTCGCCATGACGCCGACCTGGCCTGGCTTCATTAACAACGCCCGCCTCTTTGCCCAGCCGGTCTTCGAGGACACTCTCACTGCGCCGCCGCTGAAGAAGAAGGTTCAGGTGCTGCAGCTGTACATCGACAAGTACTTCATCTTCCGGCGTAG
Source organism: Chloroflexota bacterium (assembly GCA_016875715.1). Taxonomy (GTDB): domain Bacteria; phylum Chloroflexota; class UBA6077; order FW602-bin22; family FW602-bin22; genus VGOZ01. The sequence goes on from VGOZ01000071.1 coordinate 8,154, forward strand.
CAAGGTACCCGATCAGGCATGGCAGCTCGTCGAGGCACTCAGCGCCCCGGAGGTGAACAACCGGATCGGCATCGAGGCCGATTGGGGCCTGCCGGTGCGCAAGGCGTCGGCCGACAGCTCGCCGATCTACAAGGACCCCCGCATGGCCGTGATCGTCGACAACATGAAGTACGGCCGCATCCGCCAGGCGGTCGCCCAGCACTTCGACGTCCAACCGGCCATGGGGCGCGAAGTCGAGGCGGCAATGCAGGGCGCCAAGACGGTCAAGCAGGCGCTCCAGGATATGGACGCCGAAGTGACCAAGATCCTGAAGAGCTAGCGTGGCGGCGGCTAGCATCCCCATCCGGCGGCGTAGCTGGATGCACAAACAGCGCTACGCCGCCTACCTCTTCGTCCTGCCGTCCCTCATGTTCCTGGCCGTCTTCGTCGTCTACCCGATCTTCGCCGCGCTCTACTTCTCGTTCCACCGCTACACGCTGATCGAGGCGCCGGTCTGGCTCGGGCTCGACTACTACGTCAACCTGCTCGATGACAAGCGGTTCATGAAGGCGATCGGGAATACATTCTTGTTCGCCCTGATGACCGTGCCGGTGGGGACCGCGCTGGCGCTGCTGCTCGCGTTGGTGGCCAACCGGACGATGCGCGGGGTCATGTTCTTCCGCGCTGCCTACTACATGCCGGTTGTGACCTCGTTCGTGGCCGTCTCGTTCATCTGGCTCTGGATATACGAGCCGCAGTTCGGGGTCCTGAACGACCTCTTCGAGATGCTCGGGCTGCCCCGCCTTTTCTGGCTGCGCGACCCATCGACCGCGCTGCTCTCGATCGCGATCCTCTCGATCTGGAAGAACGTCGGCTACAACATGGTCATCTACCTGGCCGGGCTGCAAGGCATCCCCGAGCACCTGTACGAGGCGGCCAAGATCGACGGCGCCAGCTCGATGCAGCGCTTCCGGTTCATCACCGTGCCGCTGCTCAGCCCGACGACCTTCTTCGTCTTCGTCGTCTACTTCATCGGTGCACTGCAGATGTTCGTCCAGGCATGGATCCTGACCCAGGGTGGCCCGCTCGACTCGACGCTGACGGTGGTGTACCTGATTTACTCGAACGGTTTTGAGTACCTGAAGATGGGCTACGCCGCGGCGATGTCGATGGTCCTGTTCTGCATCATCGCGATCGTGACCTACGTCAACACGCGTGTGATCCGCTATGACACCTACTACTAGCCTCGCCGCACGGCCAGCGGCGCGCCCGACCGAGCGGGTCGCGGCGCTCGAGCTGGCCCGGCAGGCCCTCATCTACGGGCTGCTGTGCCTGCTGGCGGTGATCTTCGTCTTTCCCTTCGCCTGGGCCCTGCTGACCTCGCTCAAGTCCGACCAGGAGGTCTTCCAGTTCGGCACCTGGCTCCCGTCGGTCTGGCACTTCGACAACTACACGCGCCTCCTGACGACCTCCAACTTGACGCGCTACTTCCTGAACAGCTTCGTCGTCGCCATCGTGGTGACGCTGGCACACCTCGTGCTCGCCTCGACGGCCGGCTACGCGTTCGCCCGGCTCCGTTTCCCCGGCCGCGACGCCCTCTTCGCGCTGGTGATCGCGACGCTGATGGTGCCCAGCCAGGCCACGCTCGTGCCGCTCTTCATCCTGGTAAAGCACTGGCCGCTGCTGGGCGACAACGACCTCTGGGGCACCGGCGGCTTCGGTATGCTCGACACCTACTGGGTGCTGACCGTCCCGATGTTCGCGACCGCCTACGGCACCTTCCTGCTGCGCCAGTTCTTCCTCGGCCTGCCGGTCGAGCTGGAGGATGCGGCGCGCATCGACGGCTCGTCGGAGTTCGGCATCTACTGGCGCATCGTCGTGCCGCTCTCTGGGCCGGCCATGGCCACGCTCGGCATCTTCTCCTTCCAGAACGTCTGGAATGACTTCGTCTGGCCGCTGGTGACTACCCGCTCCGACGTGATGAAGACGATCCAGGTCGGGCTGGCGCAGTTTCGGCGCGAGGGCTCGACCGACTGGACGCTGCTGATGGCCGGGACCATGATCGCGACAGTGCCGATCCTGATCGTGTTCCTGCTCGGCCAGCGCTTCTTCACGCGCGGGATCGCGTTAACGGGGTTGAAGGGCTAGTCGTAACGCGACGTTCGGCGTACGGCCGGGGCAGGTACCCGCGGGGACGCACAACTTCCAGAAGTTTGAGGTGATCGGATGACGATGCAGGGCAAGGTCGCGATCGTGACCGGCGGGGGCACGGGTCTGGGTCGGGAGATTTCGAAGCTGTTCGCGGCGCGAGGAGCGTCCGTCGCGATCGTGTACGCCCGTTCGCGCGAGGATGCCGAGGCGACCGCGCGGGAGATCGGCGGCGGGGCGAAGGCGCACCACCTCGACGTATCGGACGAGGCCGCCGTGGAGCCGGCCTTCGCCGCGATCGCCCGCGACCACGGCGGGATCGACTACCTGGTGAACAACGCCGGACGTACGGTCCACGCGGCGTTCAGCGATCTGGCGACTCTGACCGGTGCGGCCTGGGACGAGATCCTCAACACGAACGTGAAGGGCACGTTCTTCTGCGCGCGTGCGGCCGCGCCGTACATGCGCCAGCGCGGCGCGGGCGCGATCGTCAACATCACCTCCACCGCCGGGCTGCGTCCCTCGGGGAGTTCGCTCGCTTACTCGGTTTCCAAGGCGGCGATGAACCACCTGACCCGTGGCCTGGCGGTGGGCCTGGGCCCGGAGATCCGCGTCAATTCCGTGGCGCCGGGCGGGATGTACACGCGCTGGTGGTCGAGCCGGCAGACGCCCGAGCAGTTCGCAGCCGGGGTCGGCGTGCGCGCTCTGAAGCGGTACGCGCACCTCGAAGATATCGCCCTGGCGGCGATCCAGCTCATCGAGAACCCTTCCGCGACCGGGCAGATCCTGATAATGGACGGCGGACAGATCATGCTGTGAGCGGCAGTGAGGATGCCGGGCTGGCACCGGCATCCCTTGCGCTCGATCTGGCGGACCTCGACGCGCGCCTGACCCGACCGGCGCCGGGCGCTATTCACCGGGCGCGAGGCGCCGTTCCGGAACGACCCGAAGCCCGCGGTCCTCGCAGCGCGGTAACACCGGGACCGCGAACATCCTGCCCGGCCCGACCGTGGCTGACCACCCGATCGGCGACCCTTACCCCGCGCTTCGCATCACCCAACTTGACCGTAACCCGTTCCACGTCAATACTACGAATCGTGGCGATCGGTGCCGATCCGATCGGCTGAGCCGGCCGCGCGATGCTCAGTTCGGTCACTCGGCCGGCGATTGCGCTGCGGCTCGCGGCCGCGATGCACCCCGTGCGGGCACGCGCCCGCGCCCAGGGAGATGAGTCGTTTATCAGGGATGCCTTCACCCTCATCCATTTCCGCCGCGACGGGGAGTGGCGGGCGAGACGCCCGCGGTTCGATGCCGCACACCAGGGCCGGGAGCGGGCCAGGATCGCCTCAACCCGATTGTGCTCGCCAGCCCTATGAGCAGTCGTCGCCAGCTCGCTCCCACGACGCGGCGGTCGTGGGAGCGCCCGCGCTCGGCCAGAGGAGGCTCGCGCGTGCTCGCGGGTTCCTACCTTCGTCGAACCGCATATCGTCGGTGGTCCCACGCCGGTTCGGCGAACGATAGGGACGCCGTGATACGCGCCCGGTCGGATCCCCTCGTCGCGCTGATCGCCGTGATCGTGCACACCGCGGTCGCGCTTGTGATTCGACGGGCGATCAACCTGACCGGCGACGAGCCGCACTATCTGGTCGTGACCCAGGTCCTGGTCTACGACCAGGACCTGGATGTCGCCAACCAGTACGCCCTGGGTCAGTCGCAGCTCTTTCGACGGGACGACCTCTCGCCGCTGGGACACGCGCGCGACTACCACGGCGACGGGCGGCTGTTCCATCTGCGCCCGCCCGGTCAATCGGTGCTGCTGCTTCCGGCGTACGCTGCCGGCGAGTTGGCCGCCGATCGTTTCGGCCGCCAGGTCATGACCGGGTACGTCGCGATGCTGGCGTTCCTCGTCGGCCTTTCGTCGCTCCTCTGGGTGATGCTCTATCAGGCCGCCCGCCGGGCGGGTGCGACGCCGGTTGCGTCGCTGATCGCGCTCCTGGCGATCGGCGGCCTGTTACCGGTCCTGCCGTACGGGACACAGATCTACCCCGAGTTCAGCGCCGCCCTCGCGATCGTGATCGCGCTGCACGCGATGACGTGGGCAACCTACAGCGGCCGCTCAGGTATCGCGGCCGCGGCGATCATGGCGCTGCCGTTTCTCCATCAGCGATTTCTCCCCGTCGCGGCGTTCTTGCTCCTCGTCGCAGCGATCGTGTGGCGTCGCTCACCCGCTCGACTCGTGGGCCTCGCCGCGGTCACGCTCGTCGGCGCGCTGGGACTCGGGCTGTATTCCCAGCACGCCTATGGGAGCCTGCTGCCGACCGCCGGCTGGAGCGCGACCACCATCTCATCGGTTGCGAACTTTCGGGTGGGCTTCGGCCTGCTCTTTCTCGACGACGGCCGCGGTCTCCTCTCCTACGCGCCGCAGTATGTGCTGGTCGCCGGGCTATGGGCGATCGTCGTGTGGCGCGCATGCGGGCCCCAGCGGATCTGGATGGTCGGCGCAGCCGGAGCTCTCGCGGCAATGATCGTGACCAGCGCGAGCACGTTCGGCGGTGGCGACGACATTCCCCCACGTCACCTCGTGGCCGGCCTGATCCTGGCGGTGGTGCCGCTCGCGATCGCGCTCAGCGCATCCTGGCGCCGAGCGGTTGGAGTCTCACTCGGCGTCATGCTGCTTCCGGGGCTGATCCTGACTCTGTATTGCACCGCGAACACCGTTCGGATGTTCGACGTGGAGTTGGGCAACCGGGCGTGGTCCGACATGGCCGGAGACCTCGAGGCGGCCACCGGTGTGCTGATCCGCCCGAACGACTGGCTTCCCGCCTACCGGAATACGGTGGGCTTCATCGACCCGGCGGCATGTCGGGAGGTGTCCGGCGGCGCGATCGAGTGCCGCTCCGCCGGCACGGAACCGCTCGGTCGATACGTGATCCATGCCGTTCTGACCGATCGCGAGGACCGCAACGCCGTCGCGGCACGCCTGGAGGTCGTTCAACGTCCGCGCGGTCGCCCCGAGATTCTGATCGCGAGTCAAGGCAACGTGGGTGATGGCGTAGGGATCGTGCTGTCGCCCATTCCAAACGGTTCGATTGCACCTGATGACCCGGCGCTGATCGAAGCCGCGCGGGCCGAGACCGGGCTGCCGCCCGAGGTTATCGTCGCCGCCTATCGCGCCGGGGCGACGTACTTCCGGGAGAACGCGCGCAGGATTCCGCTCGGTCACCTCGAGGCAAAACTGCGGGCCTCTGCCGGTCCCGCCGGTGTCGAGGAACTCATCACGCCGGACACCGGTCCGCGACTGATCGATGTCTACGCACGGATGCTCGACGCGCCCGTGCGGACACTCATCACCGCTGACGTCACGCTCACGTCGTATGCCGAGGTGGTCTACCGTGTCGTGCCGCTCAGCGAACACGGCGTTCGCGTCAGGCACGTGTCGCTGACACGCCAGCCGCGCTGGATCGTCTGGTGAACGAGTTGCGGCTGGTTCTGCTCCTGGCGACGGTTCTTCAAATCGGGTCGATGCTGCTCTTCCGCGGCGGATCGCGCCCACGGGAGACGAGCCGCACTACCTCATCGTCACGCAGAGCCTGGTGAGGGATCGAGACCTGGATCTCGCGAACCAGTATGCGACGGGGCAGTACCGCGACTTCGTTGCCGAACTCGAGCCTCGCAACCACGCGTTCGACTTCCACGGCGATGGCCGTCTCTTCCACATCCGACCTCCCGGGCAATCGCTGTTGCTCGCTCCCGGGTACGCCCTGGGCAATTTGGGCAGGCGCACCCTGCCGTGGCTGCCAGAGTGGACGCCCTACGCGGGCGCGGTGGGGACATTGCTCGTCATCGCGATCGGGCTGACGGTCGCCCTCCAACGGCTGATACGTCACGCGGGCGGCGGGGCCGGCACCTCGATCGTGGCGATCCTTCTCATCGCCGGCACGTTACCCGTCGTCCCGTACGGCACACAGATCTATCCGGAGTTCTCGGCGGCGCTCCTCGTCGTGGGGGTCCTCGGCGCCATGCTCGTCTCGAGACCCGGGCGGTGGATGAACCTGAGCGTCGGTCTCTGTGTCGGCGCACTGCCCTGGCTCCACCAGCGCAACCTGCTCCTGGCGGCCGTACTGGTGCTCGGCTACCTGTGGGCTCGTGCCCGTGTCCCTCGACCGCGCGCCGACGCGGCCTGGCTCCTCGGCCCGCCGATCCTCTCGGCGATCGGGCTCACGATCTACTCCCTGCACACCTATGGAAGCGCCCTGGTGACGGATGGGTACGCCCCACTCGGCACGATCTCATCCTGGAGCAATCTAACTCGGGGCCTCACCCTGCTCCTGCTCGACGATGGACGCGGCCTGCTCACCTACGCACCGCAAACGGTCGTGATCTTGATCGTATGGATCGCCGCCTGTCGTGAGACAGGCGGCGCACTGCGTCGGGTGCTCATCGTGGCGCTCGCGTGCCTCGTCGTCACGGCGCTCGGCAGCGCCTCGACCTTCGGGCCCGGGCACGATATCCCTCCCCGCCATGTCGTCACCGGGCTGATCCTCGGCGCGATACCTCTGGCACTGGCGCTGGGCCGGACAGTCCCCATCGTCCGCTGGCTGCTCGTCCTCAGCTTCGTTCCGGGCGCGATCGTGACCGGCTACGCCGCGGCGCTCCCGGGTCGCCTCTTCGATAGCGACCTCGGGAACCGGGCGCTGGCCGATATGGGTCGCGATCTGTACCGAGTCGCCGGCGTCACGGTCCCTCTCAACCAATTCTTCCCCTCACTGCTGGGAACCGAGACGACGCTCCCCGCGGCTCGCTGCCGCGACGCCGGATCCGGCGCGGTCCTGTGCCAGACGGAGGGCGCGCTGCCGATCGGGCGGTACACAGCGCTTGCGGCGGTGTCGACGATCGGTGGCGACGAACCGGCGCCGGCCAGGTTGGAAGTGATGCGGATCGATCGCGATGGCTGTGAGGCAGCCCTTGCCGCGGCAGAGCTGACACCGGACGCGCTTCCCGATGTCCTCCCGCTGATCGTCACGCTGAATCCCCCGGCCCCGGACGATCCACGGCTCATCGCGATCGCGGTTAGCCGGACCGATCTGCCACCCGAGATCGTCGCGGCGGTCTACCGCGCCGGACATACGTACTACAGAGCGCACGGCCGCCGCGGTCTCGTCGGCGGTCCATGGCACGATCGACGTCACATTCGATCGCCGGGACTACGGCGAGATCGTGTTTCGGATCGCGCCGACCGATCGGCCGATCGCCGTGGGAGGGATACTGCTGAAGCGACATCCACGCGCGACGGCGTGAACGGACGCGCGGTGGGCATCCGGGATCGAGGGTCTCGGGTGGCGACTGTTGCGACCAGCCCGCGCGAAAGTTCTCACTTTCCGGGGTGCCGTCTTACCCGAGGAGTTGGACCGCCAGACCAACCGAATGGGCACCAGCGGCCTGACGCTGATCGGCGGTCCAGAAGACTAGCTCGGAGCGGCTGGACCTGTCGACAAGCCAACGCGCTGATGCGACGTGCAGCGCATCGGCGGCGCGGAGTGGCTCGGACTGTACGATCGTCTCCGCGAGGGCGACGATCGCCGGTCCGAGGTCGATGACGGTGTACTGGTCCGCGCGGTGGCGGATGAAGTACCGCCAGAGGTCGTGCGCGGTCGCTGTGTCGATCGTACCGTCGCGTTGCCGACGAGCGAGGGCGGAAGCGACTTCGGGACCGCTGATCACCGAAGTGGCGATACGCGCTGTACGCGGGCCGCCAAACAGGTCGCGGACCAGTTCTGAGCCCGGTTCCGCGACGTATCGACGCAGCAATGCGGAGGAATCGAGGTAGTCAATCGCCATCAGTGCGGCGTGTCACGATCCTCGCGGAGAGCTTCATCCAATCCGATGGAGCCTGGATGGGCAGCGACCCACATCGCGAGCCGCGCTCGAATCGCGCGGACCTCATCCTCGGAAGGCAGATCCGGGTCATTCGAGTAGTCGACGATGCTCCCCTGGGCCCGAAGCTGTTCGAAGAACGCATCCTCCGGGGAGAGATCATCGTCCCGAACGTCATCCAGGGCACGGCGCACGATAGCCGCCTCGGTACAGTTCCAGCGTTGGGCAAGACGCTTCAGCTTTCGGTCGTGTTCGGTCGTGATGTATATCTGCTTGCGAACCGATCCCAATTCCGCAAAATATACATCGTCGGGCGATGCCATGGCCCTGTTCGCCGACCCAGCGCTGCACGTTTCTCAGGCCGACCCTGCCAAGCGCATCATTAGCGGCCAGTGGTCCCCCAGCCGCCTGATCACGCCGCTTTGTGGCTGAAGGATCGAGACGTGGCACCAGGGCGATCGATCTTCTCGGCAGTCGCCCGTTCTGGAAGGCATCACGACCGAATCCAGGGTGACCCGTGTCCCTCCAACGCGCGTACCACCGTGCTCGTCCAGCCTGAGGGGGCTTCTCCAAGACACCACCAGGGCTATATCCGTCCATCCCCGCGGTAGAGTCCATCGCGGGCACGCGCTCGCGACACAGTGAACGATACGGACGGCTCAGAACCAGCCGCGCCGGTCGCGGCGTTGTGGAGCGCCCGCTCCTGTGATGCCGCTACATACGTGGCGAGCCACTAGCCAGGGATGCCTGCGATCTGGCGCCTTACCCGGCGAGCCG
>VGOZ01000072.1 GCA_016875715.1 Chloroflexota bacterium
TGCACGCGCTGAGCGCAGGTAGGGTCCGTCGCATTTAGCGTTCTGTTAACCGAATCTCAACTTGCGGCTCACGAAGCGTCTCTACTCTCCCATCCCCAATGGAAGGACCGACGTCGTACGGGCAGGTTTACTCGCGCCGCCGCCTGCTCTTCCTCTTCTCCGCGATGGCGCTGGTTGGGTGCGCCGTGCCCCAGCCCACACCCACGGCGATCCCGCTCGCCACCACGGCGCCCGCGAATGCCGCACCGCCCACACCCGCCGCCGTGCCGCAGACCCCAGTGCCGCCCACCGTGGCCGTCGTACCGCCATCACCGACCCCACCGCCGCCCGTCGCGCCCCCTCCCTCACCTGCTGTACCGCCTACCGCGGTGGCGCCGCGCGCCACCCTTCCGCCGCTCCTGCCCACGCCGGCGCAGACTGAAGGCCCCTACTTCAAGTCAGGCTCGCCGGAGCGGAAGTCGGTCATGGAGTCGGGAGTCGTCGGCGATCCCCTAGGGTTGACCGGTCGCGTGCTCACGACCGATCGCATCCCCATGGCCAACGTCAAGCTCGACTTCTGGCAGGCGGATGGCAATGGCGTGTACGACAACACGGGGTACCGCCTCCGCGGCCACCTTTTCAGCGATTCTGAGGGCGGGTACGCGCTGGAAACCGTGCTGCCTGGCCTGTACCCGGGCCGCACGCGTCACATTCACCTCAGGGTGACGGCGCCCGGTCTCTCGGCGCTCACCACACAGATCTATTTCCCCGATGAGCAGCGTAATAGCAGTGATGGCATCTTCAGCGCCCGCCTCCTGGCGAGCGTTCAGAAGTCTGCGCAGATGACAAACGCCCAATTCGACATCATTCTGGAGGGTACAAAGTGATCCGGTCGCTCACTCTGCCGCTAGCGACGGCTGCGCTTCTTCTCACCCTGGCCTGTGCCGCGGCGCCCACACCCCAGCCTCCCGCGCCGACTCCGCCTCCCCCGGCCGCTCCAACGGCGACGACCGCTGCCCCCGCACCGGCGGCACCGCCAGTCGCGACCAACACTCCTGCCGCCGCACCGGCACTGAAGCCGGCCGCGACGAACACCTCCGCCGCAGCTGGCGCGGCGACAAAGTTCACGATCGGTGCCGGCAGTGCCGCCCGCTTCGTCGCGACAGAGCAGTTGGTCGGGCGCAACCTGCCCAATAAAGCGATCGGGACCACCGACAGAGTCACCGGAGCGATCGTTCTCGGCGGGAACGGCGCGCCGATCGCCGATCAGTCGAAGGTGACCGTCGATCTCAGCGCGATCGCGACCGACGATCGGATGCGGGACAACCGCGTCCGCAACGGCACGCTCGAGGTGTCGCGCTTCCCGAACGCGGTGCTCGCCGTCACAAGCGTCCAGGGCTTGCCGTCGCCCCTTCCCAACGATGGCGAGGTCACGTTTACGATCGTCGGCGACCTCACCCTCAAGGGGGTGACGAAGCCCACGACCTGGCGGGTGAAGGCGACCGCCGGATCCACCGCGGTCTCAGGAACCGCGAGCACGAGCATCAAGCTCGAGGACTACGGGATGGAACGCCCGATCGTCGGCCCCGTCCTCAGCATCGACGAGATAATCGTCCTCGAGATCGACTTTCAGGCCTCACGCGCGGCGGCCTGAGCCGAACGTTCCCAACCGGCCCGGCGGGCGGGCGTCCGCCGGGCCGACGGAACGCGCTCGCCCATCAGCCCAGAGCTCGCTCTACCGCCTGTCGGAGATCCTCGTACGCCGGTAAACCCTGGATCCTCTGGCTGCCGATTTGCAGCGTCGGTGTCCGATCGATCCCCAGTTTGCGCGCGGCCTCCGTCTCCGCCGCGACGTACGCACGATGAGTGCGCGCGTCGACGCAGGCGTAAAACCGGGTCCGATCCATCCCGACCTCATCGGCGAATCGCTTCAGGTTCGGGACCGACAGGTTCCCTGCGTTACGCTGTGGGACCTGCCGCTCGAACAGGGTGTGTCGGTATTCCCAGAACTTCCCCTGATCCGCCGCGCACTCCGCTGCCTCGGCGCCGCGAATCGACTCGTCGCCGAGGAAGGCGAGATTGCGCCAGATGAGGCGCGCCTTGCCCGTGGCGACGTACTCCGCCTCCAGCTGTCGCCCTGGACCCAGGGCGTAATTCCTACAGGCCGGTCACTGAAAGTCGCCCCACTCAACGAGCACCAGGGCCGCGTCCGCGTTCCCGAGGCTGATCTCGCGGGGCGGTGTTGTCGGTGGAGAGGCGCACGCCACGCTGGCGAGCAGGAGCACGGCTCCGAAGAGTCCGAGTCGTACGGCGGATGCGTTCACCGCGTGCGACCATAGCTTCGCCGGAAGCACCATGGTTCGGGGAAAACCCCGGAGACCGCGGCGCCACGCCTCCGCCCAGGCTGCGAGAATCCCGCTGTCGGAGGTGGTTTCGATGGTGACAGGACGGGCCGCCGTCTCGCGCGGCTCCGGAATTCCGATGGAGATCCGCGAATACCCGGTGGTCGACCCGGCGCCGGATCAACTGGTCGCCCGAATCACCATGGCGTCGATCTGTGGCAGCGACCTCCATATGTGGCGCGGCGAGATGCCCAATCTGGGTTCCGGAGCGATCGTGCCCGGCCACGAGATGGCCGGTGTGGTGCATGCCCGGGGCCGCGACTGGCAGACCGATTCGCTGGGCCGTCCTTTGAAGGAGGGCGACCGGGTCACCTTTTCGTTCTTCAACCCATGTGGTAAGTGCTGGGCCTGCCTCAGCGGCACGGCGCGGTGCCCCCAGCGGTACGCGCTGCGCGCCCTGGCCGATGATCCGCCCCACTTCCACGGGGCCTATGCGGAGTACCACGTCGTCAAACCCGGGCAGTGGGTCTTCAAGGTGCCCGACGGTCTGCCCGATGAACTCGTCGCGCCGGTGAACTGCGCGCTCGCGCAGGTCCTGTATTCCCTGCACCGGATCCGCATCTGGCTGGGGGACACGATCGTCATCCAGGGCGCGGGTGGGCTGGGTCTCTATGGCGTTGCGGTCGCGCGCGAGATGGGCGCCGGGCAGATCATCGTCGTCGATCGCATCCCGGAACGGCTCGCGTTGGCAAGGGAGTTCGGCGCCGATGCGACGATCGACCTGAACGAACTGCCGCAGCGTGCCGATCGCGTCGCCTTTGTGAGGGAGCGAACCGAGGGGCGCGGCGCCGACGTCGCCCTCGAGGTAGCAGGTGTGCCGGCCGTCGTACAGGAAGGCCTGGACATGCTCCGCTTCGGAGGGCGGTACTGCCTGGTCGGCAACATCGTCCCCGGCGCCGTGGCGGAGGTGGTGCCGCACGACATCATCCGCACCTCGCGCGAAGTGCTCGGTGTGGTCGGCTATGAAGCCTGGGCGATCCCACGCGCCCTCGAGTTCCTCGCCCGCACACGCATGAAGTACCCGTTCGATCGGCTGGTCTCGCACCGGTATCCGCTCGCGGAGATCAATCGCGCCTTTCAGGAGGCGGATTGGGCGCTCTCCGCCGGGAAGGTGACGCGCGCGGTCCTCGTGCCCTAGCCAGGCGCGTCCGACCCTCAGGAACCGGCCTGGCGCCGCGCGCGGAGGAGCAAGGGAAGCGCCGGTAGAAGCGTGCCGCCCACCGCGACCATCGCGACGCGAAGTGAGGTCAACTCGGCGATCGTGCCGATCAGCGGGCCCCCGGTCACCTGTCCCACCGCGTTGACCTGACCTGCGAGCGAGAGCACCGTCGCTCGCACCCGGGACTCGACGTGGCGATTCACGAACCCCGTGAAGAGCGGACCGTTAACCCCGCGGAACACCATGTGCGCGAGATATCCGGCGACCGCCCAACCGAAGTCGGTAGCGAGCCCGAACGTGACGATGCCCGCGATCTGCAGGACCGTCGCGACCATCATTGCCCGCGCGACCGCCACGTCGTCGGTGACGGTGACGACGTGGCGGACTATCTGATTCGCGGCGACGCCGAGCACCATGAAGGTGATGTTGATGGCGCCGAACCAGACGATCGGGTCGAGCCCGCCGAGGTCGGGAATCGTGAAATGCCGTAAGAGGTGCGCCTCCCAGAGCCGGTCGAGTCCCTCTGTCGCCAGGGCCAGGATCAGGGTGAGCCCGATGAGCGTGGCGAGGATCGCCCGTCCGCGGATCGCGCTGAGGCCCGCCGAGAGTGTGGTTATCGCGCCGCGGACTGGACTCAGCGCGGCACGGTGGCCGCGGCGGAAGCCGCGCTCCGGCATCAGCGCGATCATGAGAAACCCCAGCCCGATCATCAGCGCCCCGCCCGTGACGATGGGGATCCACAGGTCGATGCTCGCCAGACCGACGCCGATGGCCGTGCCCAGGATCGCGCCGATCTGCCGCACCTGCGCGTAGCGGATATAGGCCGCCGCGGCCTCTCGCTCGCCGATCTCGTCAGCGATCCACGCCTCCAGCGCGCCGGAGGAGAAGGTGCGGCCCAGGCCGCGGAGGACTTCCGCAAAGGCGATCGCAAGGAGGATCGGCGCCATGCCCTGGATGACGAAGCTTGCGCCCGCAAGGAAGATGCCGACGAGTACAGACAGCCGGCGCGAATAGAGGTCCGCCACCACACCTGTGGGGATCTCGAACACGATGGTCACCAGTTCGACGATCGTGCCCAACAGCACGAGCTCCAGGGGGCCGAGACCGACGACCCGCACGTAGTAGATCGCGATCATCGTGTCGGGGATGCCCACGAACAGGGCGGAAGCGAACCCCAGGAAGAGGAAGGCACGCTGAGCCGGAAGCAGAGTCTGCATTCTGGCAGGCCCCCACGCTGCCGTGCCGCGCGGCACCGCCGGTCCCAGATGGCAGGTAACCCGCCTCGCCAGAGGGCGCGCGTACCGCGCCCCGGCACCGCGCATCCGGGCACACTCGGGCGACCGGAGCGCATATGGGGGCGGGCTGGAGCCCGCGGTTCGAGGATCAGCCGGAACCGACACCGGAACGTTCCGCGACCGACCGCGAAGCGCCGCTCTACAGTTCCGAGCCCCCTTGCCGCACGTAGCAGACCCATCGCCCCACGACAGCCTGGCCGCGCTCCGTCGGCCCTTCGTGCGCGCGTTCATGGTCGGTCGGATGGGCGCCGGGTTCGCCCAGCAGTTCGTGGCGATGGCGATCGGCTGGGAGCTGTACGAGAAGACCGGCGACGCTTTCGCGCTCGGACTTGTTGGCGCCGTACAGATCGCGCCCGCGTTCGCGCTGACCATCCCCGCCGGGGTCGCGGCCGATCGGTTCCGGCGCCGCGACATCGGAGTCGCGGCGCATCTGCTGCTCGCCCTCGCGACGGCGGGTCTGGCGATCGTCTCGCAGGCGAACTGGCCCGTCGCATGGGCCTATGCCCTCCTCGCGGTCATGGGCGTGGGCCGCGCCTTCGCGATGCCCGCGACGGGCACACTTCTGGCCCAGATACTCACGGCCCGTGAGTTCGCGAACGCGTATTCGTGGCTCGTCTCGACGATACAGATCGCCAGCATTGCCGGTCCCGCCGTGGGCGGCGCGCTGATCGCCGGGACGAACAGCGCGGCCCCCGCCTACGCCATCGCGGCGCTCGGGCAACTGATCTTCGTCGCCGCGCTGCTGACGGTCCCCTCGGTGCCGCCAGGCGGGCAGAGTCAGCGCGGACTATCCCAGATGGTCGCCGGACTGACCTTCATCCAGCGCACGCCGGTCTTCCTCGCCGCGATCACGCTCGACCTCTTCGCGGTCCTGCTTGGCGGCGCGATTGCCCTGCTGCCTGTCTACGCCAAGGACGTGCTTCTCCTGGGGCCGGATGGGCTCGGCTGGCTGCGCACCGCGCCCGCCGTCGGCGCGGCGGTCGCCGCGTTGCTCACCATACGGCTGCCGCCCTGGCAGCGGCCGGGCGTCGTCCTACTCATCGCCGTCGGCGGGTTCGGCGTGGCGACGGTCGGGTTCGGCCTCTCGCGTGAACTCTGGCTTTCGCTGCTCTGTCTGTTCCTGACCGGGGCGTGCGACTCCTTCAGCATGGTCATCCGCGGCACGCTCCAGCAGGTCATCACGCCCGATCATCTGCGCGGTCGCACCGCGGCCGTCAATTCACTCTTCATCGGCCTCTCGAACGAGATGGGTGCGTTCCGCGCGGGATCGGTCGCCGCCCTGTTTGGCTCGGCGTTCGCCGTCGTCAGCGGCGGAATCGGCACCATCCTCGTCGTGGTGGCCGCGGCGTTTCTCTGGCCGCAATTGCTCCGGATCGGAGCCCTTCATACTCTGCGTCCGGCTGAGGAGCCTTCATCCGAGAGCGCCGAGGCGCGCCCAGCGGCCCGACCGGCGGCAGGCTAGGACAGGCGAACAGGCAGGGGCTGGATGGGGTTGCGGACACCTGCCACCTCACCCAGCGCTTCGCTCCACCGCGCGGGTGCAGGCTATGAGCGCCGCCGCTCACGCGTGGCACCGTAACCGTCGTGCAGGTCCGCGTGGTCGACCCGCCACCGGGGATCCGCCGCGGCGACGTTGCGCTCCACCTCTTCCGCCGTGCGCATCCCCACGAGAGCGACGTCGATCTGGGGGTGCGAGAGCGCGAACGAAAGCAGCGCGCGGTGCCAGTCGAAGGTCTCATCCGCGCCAATCACGGCCAACCAGCGCCGGAAGAGTCCGGAGGTGAGCGTGCGCATCGCGATCGTGCCGAGGCCGGTGGCGCGCGCCAGGCTGAGCGCCGTCGCCTCGGGCAGGTTCCGATTCCGGTACGCGCGGGTCATCTGGTGGGTGAGGCTATACGGCAGCATCACGGTCGCGAAGGCGGCGGACGCGATTACCCGTTCGGCTGCTCCGGTCGGCCCTTCGGCGGTGAAGCCCAGGAAGCGGATCTTCGCCTCGTCGCGGAGTCGGGCGCAGAGCGCCAGCGTGTCCGCATCGAGCAGGCGGTCGGCGTCGGCATCCGTCAGCCAGCCGCCGTGATACTGGACGAGATCGAGATAATCTGTCCGCAGCCGGCGGAGGCTGCTCTCCACAGAGGCGCCTAGCGCCGCCCGATGCCAGTCCCGCGCGGTCACCTTGGTCGCCAGAAAGACGCGCGAACGGTCGCCACCCAGGCCACGCCCGAAGATCTCCTCGGAGCGCCCCTCGCCGTACCCGGGCGCGGTATCGAAGTAGGTGATGCCCAGATCGAGCGCGCGTCGGATCGCGCCCACCGCTGCCGCCTCACTGGAGTCGGCGCCGGCATCCCAGAGTCCCAGGTAGTCGGTGAGGCCGGCCGGTGCGCCACCGAACCCGAGCACGGAGACCCGAGCGCCGGTCATGCCGAGTTGCCGTTGTTCCAGCAGACCCTCCCGCGCCATGACCGCCGCCACGTGGCGCTCCCGTGATAATGCCACGCGCCGGCCGGGGGCGGGCGAGGAGGGACCGTGGCGCGCGAGATCACATTCGGCTGGCGGATGCCCATGTGGGATCCGTCCGGCGCGAAGTTGCCGACCTGGCTTCCGGCGGTGCACGAGCACATGGAGCGTTTGCCGGTCGAGACGTTTCAGACGGTCTGGATGTCGGACCACCTAGTGCCGGGTACGACATGGGCGCCGCCGGAGTGGGACACCATCGAGTGCATCACCGGTCTGATCCACTTCGCGAGCCGGTACCCGCGGTACCGCTATGGGCAGATCGTCCTCGGCAACTCGTTCCGGCCGCCGGCGCTGCTCGGGAAGATGTTCGCCACCGCGCAGGCGCTCACCGGCGCCCGCCTCATCCTTGGCATCGGCGCGGGCTGGATGGAGAGCGAGTACCGGATGTACGGCTATCCCTATCCCGATCCGAAGGTGCGCATCGGCGAACTGGCCGACGCCGTGCGGTTGATCCGCGCGATGTGGACCGACTCACCAGCCTCATTCGCGGGCAAGTACTTCCACATCGATCGTGCCCATGCCGAGCCACGACCGGACCCCCAGCCCGTCATCATGATTGGCGCGTCCGGCGAGCAACTGGCGCTCCGCGTCGTCGCCCGATATGCCGACTGGTGGAACTGCACGACGCCGACCCCCGAGGCGCTCATCGCGAAGCGCGCCATCCTGAAGGAGCACTGCGAGCGCGCGCAGCGGAACGTCGATGACATCCTGGTCAATTGGCAGAGCCAGTGCGTGGCGATCGCAGACTCCGAGACCGAGGCCCGGCGTCTGGCCGATGCTTCCGTGCTCCATCAGCGCGGCCCGGCCGGGTCGGTGGTCGGCACGCCGGAGCAGGTTCGGGCGCGTCTTCAGGGGATGATCGACGCCGGGGTCCGGGACTTCATCCTGCGCTTTGCCGACTTCCCACGGCTGGATGGCGCGCTCCGCTTCGCGCGGGAGATCGCGCCGCTCCTGAAGTAGCGTCAGTCCCCGGCCGCCGGCTTTCGGCGGACGCGCCGCGGCGGCGCCGCAAGCGCGGTCGTCTCCGGCGGCGCGGGTGCCAGGGCCGCCTCGGCTGGCCCCAACGTGTGAGGGTGCGCCTCGGGTCCGCCCGTCGGCGTGGCGCTCTCCGGCGCGGCGATCGGCAGCGGTGGCTGTACGACGCCGGCGGTGCGCGCGGCTCGCGAGCGCTTGGGAGCCGTCGGCGCCGCCGCGACGACCACGCTTGGTTCGGCATCTGCCGCACCGTCCCCGCCCGGTGCGTCTGGCGTCCGTGACTCCGAGATGGCGGCGTTCGCCCCGTTTACCGAGTTCTCGGTGGGCAACGGGTCGAGCGTTCGACCGGGGGCGCTGCGCACCCGTCTGGGCCGACTTGGCGGCCGAGCGTTGCCCGAAGCGAAGTCCGGGCTCGCCGATGCGGGTGCATCTACCGCGGGCCCGACCGCTTCGCACGGAGCGACGTCGGCCGCCGGGAGCGAGCCCGGCTCTGTCTCAACGGGGGCTCGAGGCGCCGTGAGAGCGATCGTCTCCCCGGGTACGGCCGCCGGTGCATCCTCTCGCGCGGCCTCGGGCGCCGATCCCGAGTCGGTGGGTTCCGCGCCGGGTGCAGGCTCCGTACCTAACGTGCCATCGGTCTCGCTGCCCGATGTCCCGTTAGCGCGCGACGCCAGAGCGGCCAGAATCTCCGCAGGAGTGCGCCGCTGCCGCGAGGAGCGGCGTACCTCACCCCCCTCGTTCTGGCGCGCGATCTCGGCCGCCACCTCCGCTTCCAGGTCGACCGTCTCGATCGTCGCCGCGCTCGCCGCTGGGGCCGCGACCGCCTCCACCGGGCGGCGGCGGCGTGGCTGCCGCTCCGCGCGCTCCTCACGCACCGGTGCGCCCCGCAACTGGGCGATGACCCGTGGTCCCGGCGTGATCGTGCCCCGTTCGCGCAGGTAGCGCAGGATGCGATCGAAATAGCTGCCGCGCAGGGTCGCCGTATCGCCCACCACGATGAGGAGCCGCCGTGCGCGCGAGAGCGCCACGTTGATGCGCTGCATCAGTTGCAGGAAGCCGATCTCTCGCCGTCGATTCGACCGCACCAGCGAGACGATCACCACATCCTTCTCGCGCCCTTCGAAGGCGTCGACCGTGTCGATTTCCATTCCCCGGCTGTTCGCCCGCGCCTCCTGGCGCAGCATGCGCCGGAGGAGTGCCGCCTGCTCGGCGTAGGCGGCGATCACGCCCAGATCCATGCCCTCAGGCGCGTCGCGCAGGATGTGGCGCGCGATGGTGGTGACGAGCCGCGCCTCCGGCACGTTGAATAGCGAGGGACCGCGGCCGCGAGACTCGCGCACCCCCTTGAGTCCGCGCGTATCGACCCACACCGCGGGATGCGGGAAGTGCGGCACCCCCGTGTCGCGCCGCGGCGCAGCCGCGCCATTGCGGAGCCGGTCCTCGTAGAAGGCCCGTGCGATCAGTCCGCCGATCGTCGGGTGCATGCGATTCTGCTCGTCCAGAAACACGATCGCCCGATCGGGGAAATGACGCTCGGTCATCCAGACGAAGAGGCTCTTCCCGATCACGCCGGCTCGGGCCATCGCTGGTTCGAGACGCAGTTGCTCCTCCGCCTCGGAGAGAACCGGCTGCAACTGGAGCCGATCCCCCACAAGAATGAACCGCCGGCCCCGCGCGAGCGCGACAAGGGAGTCCAGCACCGTCGCGCGGTTCGCCTCATCCAGCACGACGTAGTCGTAGATCGCCCCGCCCGCGGCGTCGCTCAGGGCCAGCGCGTCGATCGTCGTGAACACGACATTCCGATCGCTGAGATCCTCCTCCGGGCCCACGAAGAAGCGGCGCAGATCCGGCGGTACCCGCTCGAACATACCCACACGGGCGATCTCGAGTCCTGGGACTTTCGGCCGATCGTGGCTGGTCCCTTCCACGTACGGGACCACCTTCATGAGCATGTTGTCGGTGCCGTGATTCGAGTGCGAGCACACCAGGATCCGCAGTTGGGGATCGCGCCGAATCAACTGGGCGACGATCTCGCCCGTCGTCGTGCTCTTCCCCGTGCCGGGAGGACCTTCCACCAGCATCGCCTCGCCCTCGGCCATACCCAGCGCGATGCCCACCGCGCGGGACTGGCTGCGGCTCCGACCGACCGCGGCGTTGAGGTACTGATCCGGAAAGGCGATCCTCGGGATCGGCATGGCCGCGGGCGAAGCCATCAGGCGGGCCAGTAGGGGCATCTTCCCCTGCGGCGACTCGAGTTCCTCGAGGATGGAGCGCTTCTGGGCCAGGATGCGCGAGCGCGGCCGCGGGCGCACCGAGCCCCGTGGGGGCGGATCCGCCCCACGCGCGTCGATGTCCATCGTGCCGTGCCCGACATCGACGTTCATCAGGCGCGCCGTGGCCACGCCGATGTCCCTTTCGTTCAGCACATCCAGCCATTCGCCCGGTTCGAACGCGGCGACCGCCGAGGCGCTCAACCCCAGGAGGCGGAAGGGGTTGTCCTGTCCGCGGCTCCCGATGCGCGGCTCGGCGCGTTCGTACGCTGCCTTCAGCCGTTGTGCCCTCTCTGTATCCTCGCGGCCCTCGGCCTCCAGCGCCTCGCGCAGCGGCGCAACGAAACCACGCCACCGGTTACCTGTGAGCCGATCGAAGATCCCCTCGATCTCCTGGGCGAGGGGGTCGCCGTTCTCGCTGCGCGCGGGGAGTTCGATTCGCTCCACCCGCATCGCCACGCCCACCGAGCCCCGTTCGCGCATCGGCTCGATTGCGTCGGGTGGCACCGGCACCATCTTCTCGACGGAGATGTTCCCGTGATCGAAGCGGCACTCGAGGTCGATGCGCAGCGCCGAGATGCGGATGCGCGGACCACCGCCAGCGGCGCGGCGTTCTGGCGTGGTCCAAGTGATCATCTCGTCAGCGCCGACGTGATCGCGCAGCCGGTTGAAACGGCTATCGATTGGCCCGGTCGTCAGTCCCGGCAGGCCGTTCGCCTCGCCATACGCCCTCAGCCAGGCCGTGAGCGTACCGCGCACATCATCGGCCAGGAGCAGGCGAAGGACCGGGAGACTCCGCTCCTGCCATCGATCAGTGCGGATGAACCCGATGCCGCGGCGACCGATGCGGCGGGGGCGAGGGCGGACGGACGCTATTGGACGACCTCTTTCAGGACGACCCCATCGAAACGCACTCGCCCGGACGCCCGGAACCGACTCGGGAGTTGAGCGGCCGTTTTGAGAATTTGTTCCCGGCGAGGGCGGGCCTCAGAAGCAGCAGAGCCGCCACGCCCGCACGGCGAACGTGCCTACTATACGGCCCTTCCGCCAGACGTGCCAGCAGGAGGCGTCAGATCATCATCAGATCGAGGATGGGCCCGAGGTCGGGCCATTCATCATCCTCGACGATGTCGTCGTCCGGCAGGCCGAGGGGGTCAGCGAGCGTGAGCCAGCCATTGGCATCGCTCGGAACATTCGGTCGCCAGATGCTGTCGACGATCGCCAGGGAATCGGAAGCGAAGATCGTGTTCTTGTCCATCGCCCCGAGTGTCGGCGCGCGCTCGTGAGCGCTTCATCCCCCGTCTTTCCTAAGGGAGTCCCCCCATTCGGTTCGCTTCGCGCCGGCGCGCGCCGATCGGTCCCGTCGCGGCGCTTTCGGTGAGAGCGCGCCTCGACGCGCTGCGCGCGAACCGGGCGCTGCAATGGGCCTGCATCGTAATCGCGGTGAACCAACTGGGGTTCGGCATCGTCGTGCCTGTGACTCCGATCTACGCCCGCAGCTTCGGCGTGACCGAAACGGCGGTGGGCTTCGTCGTCGCGATCTACGGGTTGGGACGTCTTCTTTTCAACGTCCCGGCCGGCAACGCGGCGGATCGCTATGGGCGGCGCCCGACGATCCTGGTGGGAACGATCGTGACGAGCGCGGGGAGCCTTCTCTGCGGTCTGGCCGAGGGCTTCACCCAGTTGCTGTTCTTCCGGCTCATCGGCGGCATCGGCGCCGCGATCGTGATCACCGGGGTGCAGACCGTGGTGGCCGACATCGCGACGCGCGAGAACCGCAGCAGGATGATGGCCACCTACCAGGCGTTCTTCACCTTCGCGGTGGGTGTCGGCCCCAGCGTAGGCGGAGTCGTCGCGCTCTGGGCGGGCTATCGCGCGCCGTTCTTCGCGTTCGCGGGGCTCGCGCTCGCCGCAGGAGTCCTTGCGATCGCGCAGTTGCCTGAGTCGCGCCCGGTGGCGAGAGCTTCCGGCCCCGCCGGCCCGCTTGCCCCATCCGGCGCCACGCGTGCACTCCTGGTGAACGTTGGCTTCCTCACCCTCTCCGCAATCACGTTCGTGCAGTTCTTCAACCGCACCGGCGGCATTTTCGCCGTCGTCCCCCTCGCCGGTGTAGAGCGCATCGGCATCGACCCGGCCACGATGGGACTGGCGCTTACGGCCGCGAGCGTCTGCAACATTGCCTTCGTCGGTGTCGCCGGTTCGCTGGCGGATCGCCACGGGCGCAAGGCGGCGATCGTGCCCGGATGCGTCGTCGGCGCGGCATCGTTCTGGGGATTCTCGTTCGCCACGGACTACCCGTTGTTCGTTCTCAGCGCGATCCTCTGGGGCCTGAGCGGAGCTTTCCTGGCGGCCTCGGCGGCCTACACGGCGGACCTCGCCCCGGCCGGCGCGGTGGGCCTGACGATGGGCGTGTACCGGACGCTGGCCGACCTCGGCTATGTCATCGGTCCCATCACGCTGGGGTATCTGGCCGAGACGATGGGCTCAGCAGCCTCGCTCTCGAGCGCGGCGTGGCTCTCCCTGCTCACGATGGTGCCGTTCCTCCTGTTCGCGCCCGAAACCGGAGGCACGCACGGACGGGCGCGTCGCGCGTGAGTCGGTGATTGGTCGAGTCATAACGAACGCCTCGGCTGGAGCCCTCCGTTCGGACTGGCGATTGCCTCGGTACCTTCGAACGACTGAAGGCATTGGGGTCGAGTTCACTCAGGCGGCGACCGACCACAGGTACGGCGGCGATTACGGTCTTCGCGATCTGTTTGTCAATCGGATACCCATCCTGCAGCCGAACGTGTGGCGGTAGCGACCTGCTTACCGTCCGCTCAACGGCCGACTCCGATCCTCCACTCCGTCGTGCACAATCCCGAGGAGCGGATCAGGAGAGAGACGACGATGGTCCCACGCGGGCGACATCTGTTCGGCGAGGCAGCGCGGGCGCTCGACGCGGTCGGCGGTCAGGCCCGCCTCATTGGCGCGCTGATCGAGGACGACGCAGACCGGGTCGCCTGGGACGACTGGACGTTCGCCGACGTCTTCAGTCACATCGACGCCTCGCATGAGGCCCTGCTCGTCGCCGCCCGCGGCGAGGCCGCGCCGCTGCCGGGGGCGCAACTGGCCGCGATCAACGAGGAGCGGCGCCAGACGCGCAGGGGACGATCGTTCGCGGCCACCCTCCGTGCGCTCGACGAGGCCCGCGCCCGCGCCGCGGAGCACCTGCGCGCGCGCGCCGACAGCGACTGGCTCGTCGTCGTCCGTACCGCGAGCGGTCGCGAGTGGACCCTCGGCCAGCTCGCCTGGATGCTCTCGCAGCACGAGCGCGGCCACCTCGATGAACTTGCCGCGCTGCTCGGGCGCCCTCCGGCGCCGGCGCGAGTGGCGGCACTGAATCTCTCGGCCGGCGGCGTGCCGAAGTGGCCGGTCTTCAGCGGCTTCCTCTCGTTCGCCGGCCTCGCTGGTGACGAGCATGCCAATCCCCTGCACGGGAGTGCGACTGCGGCGCTCTGCCTGTTCAGCGGCGAGGTGATCGATCGGCTCCGCGCTGAGGGGCACCCCATCGGTCCAGGCACCATCGGCGAGAACGTCACCGTCCGGGGGCTGGACTGGGCACGCATCCGGCCGGGTGACGCGCTTTCCATTGGTCCGGCGCGCGTTGAGGTCACCCGATTCACCACCCCCTGCGTGACGATCAAGGGCTCTTTCGCGGACGGACAGTTCGCCCGGGTCCACGCCGACCAGCATCCCGGCGAGGCGCGGGTCTACGCCCGAGTGCTCGCAGAGGGAACCATCGCCGTCGGCGATCCCGTCGAGCACATCTCCGCCGTATCAGGTCCGTAACGACGTGCTTTTTCTCTGGACGTTTGACCGGAACCGGGGTAATCTTCGAGCAGAAACGTCGAGAGAACGCCCCGTCGACCTGTCCGGAAGGACAGGTACGCGACAGGCAGATGGTACGGCGGCATCACCCGAACGTGCGCGTATATTCGGGTGCCCCGGCGGACCGCCGACGGGATGCGTTGGGAGGGCTAATCAGTGGTTTGGAGCACGCTCGCGCCCGGCCGAGAGCAAAGTGCGGTGGGCGCGTTGATCGGCGATGTCGATGACGCCTTCGAGGAACTCGAGCGCACGACCGATGACGAGACGCTCGCCATCCACGAGGACGACGCCGAGTCACCGACCGCGGCAGCGGACGAACTCGTCGATGGCGATGCAGACGCGGATACGGACGTCGTCCCTGGAGTGGAGGCCGAGGCGGGGGCGGAGGCCGAGATCGACTACCGGAACGACATTCCCGGCGCGCCCGACGCGCTGACCGCGTACTTCGCCGATGTCGGCAACGGCCGGCTACTCACCTTCGACGAGGAGTTGTCGCTCGGTCGGCAGGTGCAGGCTGCCTTCAAGGCCGAGGAGGACCTGAAGAGCGGGCAGCAGATGTCGGCGATCAAGCGGCGCAACCTCGAGGCGGTGGTCGGCGACGGCAAGATGGCACGCCATCGGCTCATCGAGATGAATCTGCGCCTGGTGATCTCCGTGGCGCGACGCTACGTCGGCCGCGGCCTGCCGCTGGAGGACCTGATTCAGGAAGGAAACGTCGGCCTGTTCCGCGCCGTCGATAAGTACGACCCGGAGCGTGGCTGGCGCTTCTCGACCTACGCGTACTGGTGGATCCGTCAGGGCGTCACCCGGGCGATCGCCGATCAGGCGCGCACGATCCGCATGCCGGTGCACACCGGCCAGCTCGTAACGCGGCTGGGCGAGATCCGCCGCCGCCTCGAGCAGCGGTTAGGCCGCGCGCCGAACCCGGCCGAAATCGCCGTCGAGGCGGGGCTGACCGAGGAGCGGGTGCGCGAGGCGCTGATGGCCGCGCGCGAGCCGCTCTCGCTCGAGTCGACGCTCATCGGCACTGAGGACTCGACTCTCGCCGATCTGGTTCCCGACATCACCGCGCCGGACGCGCAGGAGATCGTCGAGATGGCGGATCAGCGCGCCAAGATCGAGGAGATCCTCGAGGGGTTGACCCCGCGGGAGCGCGCCGTCATCCGCCTGCGGTTCGGCATGGAGGATGGCACGCCGCTGACGCTGGCCGAGGTCGGCACCCGGCTCGGGGTCAGTCGCGAGCGGGTCCGCCAACTGGAGGCTGATGGCCTCCGCAAGCTGCGCGGCGGCATCCTTCGAGAGAAGCTGGCCCGCGTCGCCGCGTAAGGTCGAGCGCCGGGCGCGAGGTTCCCTCGTGCCCGGCCGGGTCTCCCGCGAAAGGTAGACTGGCGCCGTGACCCACGACGCCCCCACCACCGTACGGCCGGCCGGCCGCGCCAGTTCTCTCGGCGCCCTGGCGTTCCGCGACTATCAGTTGCTTTTCGCCGGGACCTTCACGACTCAAACCGGCAACTGGATGCAGAGCGTCGCCATCGGGTGGCTCATCCTCGAGATGACTGGCTCTGGGTTCTTCCTGGGCCTCGCCGGTTTCCTGCGGTCGATCCCCCAGCTGCTCTTCTCGATTCCTGGCGGCATCCTGGCTGACCGGGTCGATCGGACGCGCCTTCTGGCGATCGCGCAGGGACTGGCCGCCCTCCTCACGATCGCGCTGGCGCTGGTCGTGTGGCTGCGCTGGGGTGACGTTTGGACGATCCTGCTCCTGACCTTTCTGATTGGCACGTCGCTCTCGATGGTGTTTCCGGTGCGCCAGACTCTAGTGTCCACCTCGGTTCCGCCGGCCTACCTGGCCAGCGCGGTCGGCATCAACTCGGCGAACAACAACCTGACGCGGACGCTCGGCCCGGCACTGGCGGGCATCCTCCTCACGCAGGTCGGCGCGGCGTTCTGCTTCTTCCTCCAGGCGGGGGGTCTCCTCTTCTCGTTCGCCACCTCACTGCTGATGCGCGTCCCGCGCACCACGCGCGTGACACGCGGCACGCCTCTGAGCGATCTCATCGACGGCTGGACTTACATCCGATCGACACCGCCCGTGCGGGGATTGCTCCTCTCCGCGCTGGTGCCGACCGCGCTGGGGATGCCTTACATGGCGCTGCTGCCCATGTTCGCGCGGGATCTCGGCATCGGCGCCTCTGGCCTCGGCTTCCTGATGACGATCCTGGGCGTCGGCTCCATCGCCGGCTCCGTCGCGTTCTCACTCG
>VGOZ01000073.1 GCA_016875715.1 Chloroflexota bacterium
GATCGCTGCTCCCGTCGTTAACGATGACGACCTCGAAGTCGTCGGTGACGTTGCGTAGCGCGCGGACGAAGCGCGGTACCGTACGGGGCAGGCTCTCCTGCTCGTTGTAGGCAGGGAGCGCCACGGCGATGCCCGGACACCGACTGTTCACTGAGCAGACGATTCTAGCTAGTCACGGGTCCATCGCCCCAGTAGGCGCCCACACGGAACGCATCTCGGATCAAGCGCGTCGGCCTGAGCGTCCGTCGATTCGCGCCAACAGTGCGCGAGGATGGTCCTTGACGACACGGCGCACCATCTCCTCGCCCAGACCGGAGCATCGTGCGACGTGGCGGGCAAGTTCTGCGGTGAGGAGATCCGCCGGAGAGTGCCCATCACTATTGACAATCCCGCGAGCGCCGGTTGCCTCGCTGAGGCGAGCGACGTGGCCGTTGGCGAGAGAGTGGCCGCGCCGAGGTGAGATCTCTAGGAAGATCCCCCGCCGACACGCCTCGCCCGCCTCCTCGAGCAACAGCAGGCCAGGGTGTGCGACCACATCGACGGCGTCACTCGCCACTGCCGCCGCGTTCGTACCCGGCGGCACGGGCTCCACCGGCGTCTCCCCATGGACGACGATGAGGCGCGCACCGAGTCGTCGGGCCTCGCGCGCACACCGGTCGATTTCGCCTGGGGGAAGATGGGTCAGTTCGACGCCCGGTATGGCGAGGATATCCCAGTGCTGACTGCAGTACGCACATGCATCGACAAGTTGTGGGACGACGACCTCCATCGTCCCAGGGCCGGCGTGATCGGCCAGACCGATCACGCGATAGCCGCGCACGATCGCCCGGCGGATGAGTTCGATCGGCGAGAGTTCACCATCGCTCAGATAGGTGTGCGTGTGAAAGTCGTAGACCTCAGCGCTCATCCGCTACTACTCCGCTGCCGCGATCGGTTTCCTTCGACTGATATCTGACCGGTCATTCGATTCTCCAGGCCTCCGCCAGAGCACGAATTTGCTATGTTAAGTGCCTATAATATGAAGATAACCGAATGGATTCCAATGTCCGCACCGGCTCACGACGGTGGTCCGCGGTCTCGGCCATCATTCCGGCTCGCGCGGGCGCTCCGACGGCCATCCGGTGCCCCTGGCGTCCGATCGCGGGCACGACGTCGCCCCTGACCGACGTCGCTCTCTGCCACGTGCGCGAGGGCCGAGCCCTTTTAGCGATACATAACGGGAGCATGGCCCGTTCCGTCCCTAAAATCGGGATTGGCATGGATTCCGCCTAAATCTCCCCGTGTACCGCAGCCTGATCATCGCGCTGATCGTCTTTGTCGCGCTTTCTCTCATCGGCTTGCCGGATTTTCTCTCAGCACGGCTCGGACCGACAGGATCATCGATGGCCGGGCTCCGCGCGACGATCCCCGTCCAGTCGCGCGACATCGGTGTGGTCCGGACGGCCCAGTCGACTCCCGTCATCGCAGATTCGCGCCTGGCACAGGCCACGCGCACGCCGGCTGAAGCGATCTTGTCGACCGCCCCGACGGCGAGTCCGATTCCGACGCCGACCACTCCACCCACACCGACCCCCGCTGCGACCGCGACGCCGGCGCGGCGGCCACCGGTGAAGGTCGGATCGGCGACCGTGCCATCCTTCGGGGCTCGAGAAGTGATCGTCGTTGACGACGGATCTGGTGCAATCCTCTTCGAGCAGGGCGCGCACCGACGGGTCGCCCCAGCGAGCACAACCAAAATCGTGACGGCGATGGTCGCCTTGCAGCGAAGTGTCGATTGGAAGGAGATGGTCACCGCCCGCTTCAACAATGCGGAACTCATCGACAGCACGCTAATGGGAGTGCGGCGGGGAGAGCGCATCTCCTTGGAGGATCTTCTCTTCGGACTGATGCTTCCGTCGGGCAACGATGCCGCTCTGGCGATCGCGACGCACGTGGCCGGAGGACGATCGGAGTTCGCCGCCCTGATGAACGATCTCACCACGCGCCTAGGACTGGCGAACTCCCACTTCGTGAACCCGCACGGACTCGATGAGCCGAACCACTACTCGTCGGCCTACGACATGGTGCAGTTCGCCCGACATGGAATGCGTGACGATCGGTTCCGGCAATTGAGCCTGGCGCGACGGCATACTGTTCGAGCGGGGGAACGAGTCTACGAAGTCTTCAACCTCAATCGCCTCCTCGCCCAATACGAACCAGCCGACGGAGTGAAGATCGGCTACACCGAGGATGCGGGCAGGACCATCGTCGCCTCAGCGACGGTCAATGGGCGCCGGGTGTTCATTGGAGCGTTTCATTCCGCCGATCTGGTCGGAGACGTCAGGCCGCTGTTCGACTGGGTGTTCCACAATCACGTTTGGCCGGACTGAACAGGCGAACAATCGTACAGCTGTCGGTCTGGCCGACTGTCATTCCTCGTCGTCATCGTCTCGATCGTCGGTGGGAGCGATGCGGGGGACTGTCGCGACCGATTCCGCCGTACTGGCGACGGCCCGCGGTCGCACCGCGCCTGCCGCGCTGATCCACGGTCCCGCCGTCTGCCCCTGCCCGACCGCCACGCCCAGTGCACCGATATCTCGAAGAGCCTGAAGATCGCTCGGACGCAAGCCGCCATCGCCGACGATGATCGCAGGCACGCGGGAGGGCTCGATGAAAGGTCTCATAGCGATGATATCGGCCACTGTCCAGCGATCGGCGCGACCGTCCCGGCGACCCACCAGGAGAAGTGCGATCGGAAGATCCGCGATGAATCTCGCGCTGTGAGGATCGAGTTCATCCGTCCGCACGATCAGCCCTATCGACTGACCCGCGGTCGCGAGCAGATCGGCCGGCAGGCTCCTCGGAGTCCCAAGGAGGAGATCGATGCCCTCCGGGAGGGCGAAACCGCCGCCCGCCGACTGGGTCGGGATCGCGGAATCTTCAAGCAGCACGGGTAGCGGACCGGATGAGGAGGGTGGTTCCGTCGCGATCACGCCATCGACGCCCGCCTCCACAGAACTGCCGGCCGCGCCTGCCCGTACCAGAACCAGGAATGGCGGCACTTTCAGCTTTCCTCGGGCGAGCCCGAAGCCCATCCGCTCCGAGCGGCCGCCTACCCGGGCCACCTCTCGTAGCCGCCGGACGAGGACACTCCCGCGCGCGCCGTTCTCAACCATCATCTTCTTGCCTCCGCACTGTGGTGGGACATCCGCAATCGCGGACAGGGCCTATCGAGCATCAGGCGATGAGCCGCGCGCGCTCATCCGCGTCATCGCCCAGAAGGCTCCCCCCCTCATCGAACCTGAGGGGCTGCGCCGGCCCAGCCACGTCGATTGGGCCGCGTGCCTCCGAGAGAAGGGCCCGGGACGCGCTGAAGCGATCGAGATGGAGCGTGTCGCGGATGCGCGCGACGCGAGCGCGGGCACGCGCCTCTGGCGCGAGTCGTGAGAAGACGGTCGCGATGGCATCGCGATCGCTGCTCGCCACAATGGGGAGTTTCGCCCGCTCGAAGAAACCGCTCGTGACGCCGTTGACGTACGTCGCGTCCCAGTCGATCCGATCGACGAGTCTCCGCGTAGTGATGTCCGCCAGCCCGACCCCAATCGCGTTGCCGTGCGAGGCTGGTGTGAGATCGAGGACCGCAATCCATGTCACACGAGGGCGCTCCGGCTCGCGCTCGCCGGCGATCCGGACCCGCCCGAGCACGTTCGTGTCCATTCCAGTACCGGACAGCTCTTTTCCCATCCGGTCGACGATCAGGACATCGATCGCGTCAAACGGGAGTCGTGGCAATCGCCGCTTGTTGCGGAGGAGGAGGCGCCGCTCGCCAGCCTCGATCTCCTCGGGCTCGAAGCCATGGATCTCAGCCGTGTCCTCATATCCGTTCTCGATCGTGGCGATGCCGAGGCATACCGGCGCACGGGCGAGTACGACCCTGGCGACTGGGAGAAGGTGCTCCCGTAGGCCAGCCGCGCCGTAGGAATGAATCGCCTCCGCCTGAGCGCGCTTGCCCAGGCCGATTGCGAGCATCTTGATCAGCCCGCTCTCGTGGACCGCGGTTATGTCGGTGTGCTTCTTGACCCGATTTATCGCCACGATCGCATCCGCGCCCTTCGCGTTCCGATCGAAGTACACAGGCATGCCGCGGTCCGTCCGGCCGAGAACGTCGACCTCCATCGAGGATCGAATCTCGGCGCCTACTGCCTCCGGTGTGATCCCAAGTTCGGCGAGGACCTGGATCTGCCCTTCTGCGGTCGCACCGCCGTGGCTGCCCATCGCGGGCACGATGAAGGGATGAGCTCCAAGGCCGCGCAGTACGTCGACTGTGGATCGTGTGATGAGTCCGATATTTGCGACCCCTCGACTACCCACGGCGATCGCCACCCGCGTTTCCGGGGTAGTGCGAGCGGCGAGCCGACTCCCATGGATGATCGCCCGCACTCGCCCGGCGATATCCGGCTCGCGCCGATCCCAGAGTCGCTGCGTGACCGGGATCAGATCCGGGAAACCAGCGATCATCGACCCTTCCTCCTTGATCTGAGTGCCTGAACGATCATTCATACACGCGGTTGGACCTGGGTATCCCGTAACATCCCTCTATCACTGTTCTCGTGGCTTGATCAGGCGTCCGAATCGACCGAGCAAAGAGTCAGTCAGTTCACCCCGAGGCGGCATTGGCACTGCGGCGCCCGGAACAGTCCAGTCTCCACGACGTTCGAGCCACGTATCGCGCTCCTGCTTGGCCTCGGCGAACCATGCCTCCAAGCCGCCCGCGTCACCGTCCAGAATCGTCGCGCGAACCCGTTGAAGCTCGCTGACGAGATCATCCAGCCAGCGGACAATCGCCTGCCTATTGCTGAGGGCGATGTCGCGGTGCATCACGACATCGCCGCTCGCGGTCCTGGTTCCATCGCGGAATCCCCCGGCCGCCAGCCTCTGGAGGTCGACCCAGGACGGTGAACCTGCGGCCACTCGGACCAGCGCCGCCGCGGTCACAAAGGGAAGGTGACTGACGGCGGCTACGAGGCTATCGTGCTCCGCTGCATCAATTGTGAACGGATGACCGCCAACCGCTCGCGCCAGGGAGTGCACCACGTCGACGGCCCGATCTGTCGAGCGGGGGCCGGCCACGACGCAGTACGTCGCTCCCTGAAACAACCCGGCCTCCGCGTGTTCAAGTCCAGCCTGCTCGCGTCCCGCCATGGGGTGGCCACCGACGAAGGCGACGTTCGGCGGGAGCGCGCTCTCGGCGGCCGCGATGATCTCCTGTTTGGTGCTCCCGACATCGGTGACGATCGCACCGGCCTGTAAGTGTGGCGCCATCTGCTCCATAAGAGCGGCCATTGCCCGAGGCGGCACCGCGAGAATGACGATGTCGGCGCCGCTCACGGCCGCGGGCAGGTTCCACTCCGCCCGGTCGATAGCGCCCATCGCTCGGGCGCGCTGAGCGACCTCGAAGCGCCGCGTGTGTCCAACGATCTCGTGCGCGATTCCCGGTTTCTTGAGCGCGAGACCGAGCGAACCGCCGATGAGACCCAAACCGATGATTGTGAGGCGAGGCCTATCGGGCTCCACGCACCGATTCTATGGAGTCGCCACCTCAGACCGAGTCGTCTGCCGAGCGCAGACGCCCGAGGGCGGGATCATCGCCCGTACCCGCGATCAGGTTGGCCAGCCGTTTCGATCCGCCCGCCGCGGCGACGAGGCGCGCGCCGACGATGGCGTGCCCATCGAGCGTCCTCAGCGCGAGACTCCAGCGCAGGCATAGACGGCGGACCGACCGAGGCGCACGACGAAGTACCACCCATGTGACCCGATCGGCGAGGTGGATCGGCGCCACGCACTTCCCCACGTCGTGCAGCAGTGCAGCCTGAATCACCTCAGGATCGCACGCGCCCTCACGCAGCAGCGTCCGGGCGACGCGTCGGGCATGGCGCTGGTCGACCGTGCTCTGCCGCTCGAAGAGAGTGGCGAGATCGCCGGCGAGCCACGCGCGATGATCGAGCGGCGAGTCCTCCAGCAGACCCACCGCGAGGAGCGCCTGTCGTACGCGATAGGTGAGTCGCCTGAGGAGCAACGCGAGGTCAGATCAGGCCGCCGACCGTGGACAGGAACCGGAGCAATGGCCCGACCGCCCCGCCGACGATGGTGCGGAAGACCCCGGGCAGGAACAAGACCAGGAACATCAGGAGCATCGGCCCGTATGGCTCCAGCCTCGCGAGGCTGGACGCGAGTGGCTCCGGGAGAATGCCAATCAGGATTCGCGACCCGTCGAGCGGCGGAATCGGGATGAGATTGAATAACGCGAGCACGATGTTGATCTGAGCAAGTTGAATCAGCAGCACGGAGACCTCGGACGAGGCGCCGAGCCCTAGCAGTCGGGCGAGATGGATCGAGGCGAACGCGAGCACGATGTTCGATGCCGGACCGGCGAAGGCGACAATCGCCATTCCCGTCTTCGGACCGAAGAGAAGGCGGTAGGGGTTGACCGGTACCGGCTTCGCCCAGCCCAGTCCGAATCCGAGGATGAGGGTGAGCGCCATCATGAATGTGCCGACGGGATCGAGATGCGCCCGCGGGTCCAGCGTGAACCGGCCTTGATACCGCGCGGTCGAATCGCCGAGGTACCAGGCCGAGGCAGCGTGGGCAAACTCGTGGATCGTGAGACTGATGATGAAGAGGGCGAGGAGCCGAGCGAAATCGGCCGCCGCCTCGGCTATCCCCCGCGGCGACGCATCGCCGCCAAACATCAGTAGCGCGACCAGAACGATGATGGCCAGCACGATCCACTGCCCGGGGCTTCGTCCACCCAATCCGAAACGCTCGGGAAGTAATGGAGGTCTCTGCATCGATCCGCGGTTCTGGCCTGCTCCGAGTATAGGGCGCGTATAATCCGCGCCACTTCTCCCCGGTCCCGGGGTTCCTCGTCCAGGAGCTGCGTCAGTGCAGATCAATCGTGAGGCCGCGATCACCGATGTCAGTGGCATCACGGCCGGAGCGGTGCACGCGGGAATCAAGAAGGACAGGCATTCGCTCGATCTGGCGATCATCGCATCGGACCGGCCCGCGGCCGCGGCGGCCACGATGACGCGGAACCAGGTGCGCGCTGCCCCCGTCCTGGTGTCCGAAGAGAACCTGCGATCCGGCACCCTCCGAGCGATCGTGGTCAACGCGGGAAACGCCAACTGCTGCACGGGTGCGCGGGGCTTGACCGACGCACGACGGATGGTGGCCGCGACCGCGGCCAAACTCGGTGTGCGGCCGTCAGAGGTCGCGGTTGCGTCGACGGGAGTAATCGGCGTCCATCTCCCCATCGAGAGAGTCGAGGCCGGTATCGCGGCCGTGACGCTGACCGATCGCGGCGGCGCCGCAGCGGCGCACGCAATCCTTACGACGGATACGCGCGTGAAGATGGCCGGGGCAACGATCAATGTGGGCGGCCAATCAATAACGATCGCGGGCATGGCCAAGGGCTCGGGAATGATCCACCCGAACATGGCCACGATGCTTGCGTTCGTCGCCACCGATGCACGGATCGCGTCGCCGCTGCTGGCCGAGATGCTGGCCCGGGTGACCGATCGCTCCTTCAACCAGATGACCGTGGATGGAGACACGAGCACGAACGATTGCTTCTTCCTTCTCGCCAATGGGGCCGCCGGCGCCGGCGAACTGGAGCCCGATTCGCAGGATGCGGCGGCCTTCGAGGATGCCCTTCTCGCGGTCGCGGCCGACCTCGCCCAGGCGATCGCGCGCGATGGTGAAGGTGCCACGAAGTTCATCGAGATGCGTGTGCTTGGCGCCGCCAGCGATGCTGATGCGCGCATTGCCGCCAAGGCGGTGGTGGCGTCGAGCCTCGTGAAGACCGCGATCTACGGAGCCGATCCCAACTGGGGACGCATCCTCTGCGCGATGGGGTACAGCGGCGCCCGGGTCGAGGAGGCGCGCGTGGACCTGCGGATCGGCGACGTGTGGCTCATGCGACGGGGTGACATCCAGACATTCGACCGGGCCGATGGCGTGGCCGCGCTTGCCGGGCCCGACGTGGTGATCGAAGCCAATCTCAATCTCGGCCCGGGCCGCGGTATCGCCTGGGGGTGCGATCTTACCGAGCAGTACATCGAGATCAACGGCAAGTACACCACGTGATTGATCCCGTCCGCTCCCTCAGCGAGGCACTGCCCTATGTGAGCCGATTCGCGGGGAAGACGGTGGTCGTGAAGATCGGCGGGAGCACGCTTGGCTCGGGCGATACGACTTTGGCCGATGCGATCATGCTAAAGAATCTCGCCATCGATGTGGTCCTGGTTCACGGCGGAGGTTCGGTCATTACCGATTGGTTGCGCCGGATCGACAAACCGGCGGTCTTCGTCGACGGCCTCCGCGTGACGGATGGCGAGACGATGCAGGTCGTCACGATGGCGCTGGCCGGACTCGTCAACAAGGAACTGGTCGGCCAGATCGCGGCACTCGGCGGACGCGCCGTCGGGATAAGCGGCGTGGATGGGGCCACGCTACGAGGGCGCGTGAAGGATGTCCGACTCGGGAACGTGGGCGAGGTGACCGATGTCGATCCGGCGCTGATCCGAACCATCGCCACGTCCGGTGCGATCCCGGTCATCGCCCCGATCGCTCTCGGCGCGGACGGTCAGCATCTCAACCTGAACGCGGATACCGCAGCCGCCGAGATCAGCGTCGCTCTGCGTGCCGAGAAGTTGCTCTTCCTGACGGATGTGCCGGGCATCAAGGATCGGGATGGCGCGCTCCTCAGCGAACTCACCGATCAGCAGGCGCGCAAACTGATCGCCAACGGTGTGATTGCGGGCGGGATGATCCCGAAGGCAGCTGCCTGTGTGCGGGCGCTGGACGTGGTGGCGGCGACCCACATCATTGACGGACGAGTGCCGCATTCGGTGATCCGCGAGCTCTTCACGAACATGGGCGTGGGTACCATGATTCGTCGCGGCGAGCCCCAAGGAGGGACAAGTGGTTAGCCAGCGGACGAACTGGGTAGATCTCGAGCGGAAGCGCTACATGCGCACGTTCAATCGGCTTCCGATCGTCCTAGTGCGCGGGGAAGGCGCCCGTGTGACCGATGAGGATGGGCGGGTTTACCTGGATTTCGTCGCGGGTATCGCCGTGAACGCGCTCGGTCACGCGCATCCGGAACTGGTGCGAGCGATCGCGGATCAGGCGGCACAGCTCATTCACGTCAGCAATCTCTACTACAGCACGCCGCAACTCGAGCTTGCGGAACTTCTCGGCAAGTACACCTGCGGCGAGCGCGTCTTTTATGTCAATAGCGGCGCCGAGGCAAATGAGACCGCCATCAAGCTGGCCAGGAAGTATGGGAAACTGAACCTTGACGGGGCATACAGGATCGTGACCGCGACGGGCTCGTTCCACGGCCGGACTATGGCGACAATCGCGGCGACCGGGCAGGAGAAGTTTCAGAAGCCGTTCACGCCCATGATCGATGGCTTCGTCACCGTGCCGTTCAACGATATCGACGCGATGCGTGATGCCCTCACCGACGGCACCTGCGCGGCGATGCTTGAGGTCGTCCAGGGCGAAAGCGGCGTGCACATCGCGATGCGGGAGTATGTCCAGTCGGTTCGAGCGCTGTGCGACGAGCGGGGGATTCTGCTGATCCTTGACGAGATCCAGACCGGGGTTGGCCGAACCGGAACGTTCATGGGGTACGAGCCGTACGGCATCAAACCCGACGTTTTCACGCTTGCCAAGGCTCTCGGCGGTGGTGTTCCCATTGGAGCGTGTCTCGCCACCGAGCGGGCCGCCGTGTTCACTCCCTCGGACCACGGCTCGACGTTCGGTGGGAATCCGCTCGCATGCGCGGCTGGAGTTGCGACTGTGCGCACAATCGTGCGCGATCGCCTTGCCGAGAACGCGGCCGCGATGGGTTCCTATTTTGTCGGCCGGCTCGAATCGCTACGGCAGCGTGATGGCCGCATCACCGAGGTCCGCGGGCGCGGTCTGATGGTCGCTTTCGACGTGGCCGGCGACTACGCGCCTCGCCTTGTTCAAGAGTGTCTGACGCGCGGTCTCATCGTCAACGCGACCGGGCCGAACACGGTCAGGATGGTCCCCCCGCTCATCATCACCCGTGCCGATATCGATGAGGCGATGGGGGCGCTCGAAGGGTCACTCAACACGATTCGAAGGGTCACTCACCACGATCGGCTGAACGGGGCACCGGCCGCATCGTCGCGGCCCACTCGGCGTGGTGCCGCGATGCCCACTGCTCGGAAACGCGCCCGGCGATGATGCCGCGCAGGGATCCGGGGTGAGTCAAGGCCACGACCGTATGCCCCAGCGCTACCACCGACACCGCAAGGGCGATCAGGAAATGGATCTCGTACGCAGGCTCCTGAATGCGATACGTGACGAGTCGCCCGCTCCAAAGGATCAGTCCAGTCACGCCGAGGAGCGCCGTTGTGGCGATCGTGAACAGGATGTTGAGTCGCTGACCGGCATTGAATCTGGGCTGCGCCGGGAGAGCGCTCCCGCGAAGGGCGATCGAAATAGGTGCGAGCACGAGCCAGCGCGCATCACGCCAGCGCCAGGAAGAGGCCGCGCGGACATCGCGCCGCAGCGGTTCGCAGGCGCGGTGGATGGCGACAGACAGAAATAGCGCGCTCATCGCCAACCCGAGTGCTGTGTGCACCAGAGGAAGGACACGGTAGGGACCCAGCGCAATGGCCCGAATGGACGGAAAGAACAGGAGGAGGAATCCGGTGCCGACGAGACCCGCGAAGAGCGCGGCATGCGCCAGGTGAACGATCCGGGTCGCGCGGTCGAACCGATCGACGTCCATCACGGTGCGGGGGTGCGCGCCGGAAACACGAAGAGCAGGTCGTCCATCGTTCGGAACCAGACGCGGTCGTCGACTCCGTACCAGCGACGATCGTTCCATCGGTAGTAATAGCGCGCGGCCGGATGGCGGCTCGTGACGAAGATCCCATCCCGCTCGGTCGCGTAGAAGGCCGCGAACGGATCGACGAACACGGGCGGCGCGAAACCGGTGGGCGAAGGCGTCGGTTGTGGCACCCCCGTGGGGACAGGAGTCGGCGGAGCAACGATGACGGTGGGAAGCGAGATGGGCCGCGGCGTCGGCGGCGGGTCGGGCACTCGCCCGCAGCCAGGAGCCAGCAGAAGCGCCAGGGCGGCGCTAGCCGCGATACCTCGTCGTACCGCCCACACGGTCCTTGTTCAACTTCCGGTTGAGATGCAGACCTTCCAGCACAAACTCCACCGCCGAGGCCGTCAGTGCCGGGTCTCGACGCGCGATGTCCAATCGAACAACAGCATCCCGCATGCCCGGAAGATCGAGCGCTGCGCCGTAACCCGTTGATGGCGTTCGATCGGATACCTCCACAACGCGATCGCCCTCGAACGCATCGGCAATCGATTGCAGCTCGGCTGCCTGAAACCGCCGGCTCCAAACCGCGAGCAGCGCGCCATGGATGATGCGATCGAGGACACGCCCATCGCGGCTTTCCCCAAACGACTCGAACTCGACCTTTCCCGACGTGGACGAGGTGACCGCGTCCAGATCGGAGACGCGCGGCACGGCGAGCGCCTCACCCAGCCGCAGCGAGCGTCGCACCGCGTTGGCCAGAACGTTCTCATAGTTGGTGATCGAGACCCGAACGCTCACGCCCGACCGCTGGGCGATGTCCGGCGAGCGCCGCGCCTGATGGGTAATCTCCGCGACAATCTCTCGCATGAAGGTGGGAACGACCACCTGGACGCCCTCAACAGAGAGGGCGGTTCGCTCCGCCTCCATGATGTCGATCTCGTGATCGATGGTGCGTGGATAATGGGTACGGATCTGCGCTCCGAAACGATCCTTCAGCGGCGTGATGATGCGGCCCCGGTTGGTGTAGTCCTCGGGATTCGCGCTCGCCACGACGAATAAGTCGAGCGGAAGCCGAACGCGGAAACCCCGGATCTGAACGTCCCGCTCCTCCATGATGTTGAGGAGACCGACCTGGATGCGCTCGGCGAGGTCGGGCAGTTCGTTCAGGCAGAAGATCCCTCGATTCGTCCGCGGGATCAATCCGTAGTGGATGGTCAACTCGTCCGAGAGGTAGCGGCCCTCGGCGATCTTGATTGGGTCGACTTCACCGACCAGATCGGCGATGGTGATATCGGGAGTGGCCAGTTTCTCGCCGTAGCGCCGGTCACGGCCGATCCATTCGACAGGGGCACGATCCCCAAGCTCCGCGACGAGCGCGCGTCCGGCCGGAGATATCGGCGAGAACGGATCATCGTTCACCTCGGAATCGGCGAGGACTGGAATGCACTCGTCGAGGAGATCAACGAGGGACCGCGCTATGCGGGTCTTCGCCTGTCCACGCTCGCCGAGAAGAACGACATCCTGCCCGGACAGGATGGCGTTCTCCAGTTGGGGCAGTACCGAGTGCTCGTAGCCGACGATGCCCGGAAACAGCGGCGCTCCCGATCGGATGCGCGCGACCAGATTGCGTCGCAACTCCTCCTTGACGGTCCGCGACTGATAGCCGTGCTCGCGGAGTTCACCCACCGTCGCGGGCAGCGCACCTGGACCCGGCATCGACCGATTATACGGACGCCCCCCGGGGCATCAGTCCATCAGGATGCCGCCATTGATGTCGACGTGAGCACCGTGGATGAAACTCGCGGCATCGGAGGCGAGGAACACGATCACGCGGGCGACCTCATCGGGTCGCCCCAGTCGACCGAGTGGGGTCTGTCGTTCCATGTTCGCCCGTACGTCCGCAGGCCACGGCTGAGTCATCGCCGTGTCGATCACGCCTGGGTTGACGCAGTTCACGCGAATTCCGGACGGGCCTGCATTCTTGGCCAGCGACTTCGTCAAGGAGATGACACCCGCTTTCGACGCGGCGTAGTTCGCCCCGGCGTGGATGCCGCCCACCTGCCCCGCGAGCGACGCAATTGAGACGATCGAACCGCGCCGCCGCTGCTTCATGCGGCGGAGCACCGCCTGGGAGAAGATGAACACGCCGGTGAGATTGATCTCCATCACACGGTTCCAGTCCGCGACGCTCATGTCGTCGATTGAGCAGGAGTGGAAGATCCCCGCGTTGTTGACCAGGATGTCGATCGGCCCCAACGCAGCCTCGACCCCGCTCAGGAATCGTTCTACGTCCTGGATGTCGGTGACATCGGCGCGGTCGGCGTACGCTCGTCCGCCCACGGCGCGCGCACGATCAGCGGCGCGCATCGCCGCCTCGAGTCGCACGTCGGAGACCGCCACGCGCGCACCATCGGCCGCGAAGATCTCCGCGCAGTTGACGCCGATATCGCCACCGCCCCCGGTGATGACCACGACTCGATCGCGGAGTCCAAGGTCCATCGCATACCTCCCCCTAACAGACTGTCAGGCGCACAATCGGACGATCTGACAATCGTACCGTACCGTGGCGAGATGATCTGGCAGAATAACAGCCGTATCGCTATATAACGCCCTCGGATCGGTTCAGCGAAATCGCGGCCAGTTCCGGCGCCGCTCAGCCTCAGAGTCCACCGCCGCGGCCGACGTCGTGGAAATCGGGCCACCGGAGGGCGTGGGCGAGGCGTTAGGCCGATCGAGCGATCGCTCCAAACCATCAATTCGGCGGACAAGGTTGGCCGACAAATCGCGTAGCGTCGCGATCTCCTCCTGGACGATGCCTCGTATGAACTCGATCCAGGCAGCCTGTTCGGCAGCCTGATCGCGCACCTCCTGGACGCCGCCACCATCCCCATCGACGACGTATGAGAGCAAACCCTCCGCGGAAAGATCCCTCCGCGCACGCTCGTAGGTCACATCCTCTCCGGAGAGGATCTCCTTGGCGCGACGCAGCACACGCATATCCCGAGGCGAGAACTCGCGCGGTCGCCCCTCGCTCGCACGCGCCTCGGGACTCAACCCGGCCGCGAACTCCTGAGTCCACCGTCGCAACGTGGGTACCGGGACAACAAGGGCTTGGCTGGCCGAACGAATCCTCATAACGGCGGCGATAATACCACAGAAACAGGGCCATAATGGGGCGCTAGGCTGCTGCCTCTAACTTGTCGCTCGGTGAATCAGCCGGCGACTTTGGTCCGGCCGTCGATTGAACTCGTCTGCCGGCACGACGTATAGTCAGTGCTCTCAATCTTCAGGAGTTCGGCTGTTGGCGAATACCAGGCAGGCGATCAAGATGATCCGCGTCGCGGAGGAGCGACGCCGGCGCAATCGACCAATCCGAAGTTCCGTCCGCACACATGTGCGGAAGGCGCAGATGGCAATCGCCGACGGAGTCCCCGCTTCCGAATCGGCCGAGGCGGTTCGAGTCGCCATCAGCCATCTCGATCGCGCCGTGTCCAAGGGCGTTCTGCACCCGAACAACGCGGCCCGGCGGAAGAGCCGTCTCATGAAGCGGTTGAACGCGGCGACGAAGGCCGAGGACTAGGGCTGTCTCCGCCTCGGACTGCGTTGCGTTCGAGGTT
The DNA here is from genome assembly GCA_016875715.1 of Chloroflexota bacterium. Classification (GTDB taxonomy): domain Bacteria; phylum Chloroflexota; class UBA6077; order FW602-bin22; family FW602-bin22; genus VGOZ01. Next base: position 14,473 of record VGOZ01000073.1, read on the forward strand.
TGGCCGACTCACCTGAGCTTGGGATCGACGCGTGCGACGGCACGTCGCTCCGCTCAGACCCGTTCGAAGCGGCCGTGCCAGTCCGGCGTGCGTCGGGTGGCCTCTTGACTCGAACGGGTGTTCGCCCTACGATGCTCCAAGAACACACGTTCGGTTTTGGCCGGGCGGACAGGAGCGCCAATCGTTGTCAAATGACCATCGGCTTTCGGCCCGCCAGGAGCGGATAGTCCAGTTTATCGCCGAGTCTCGACGGGCGAACGGGAGACCGCCGACCGTGCGCGAGATCGGTCTGGCCGTCGGCATCACTTCCACCTCGGTGGTCGATTACAACCTGGACAAACTCGAGCGGGTGGGAGTGATTCGCCGGCATCGCGAGATCTCGCGTGGAATCGAACTCGTGGAGAACGCGGACGCGGGATCCCGCCCGTACGCAGTACCGATCATCGGCCGCATCGCCGCGGGTCGACCGATCGACGCGGTGCAGGCCGATCCAGAGCAGATCGAGATTCCATCGTCGATGGCGCGGCCCGGCAATTTCGCCCTCCGCGTGGCAGGAACATCAATGATCGATGACCTGATCGATGATGGCGACATCGTGATCGTCGAACCTCGAGAGACGGCACAAAACGGCGATATCGTCGTCGCGCTGATGACCGACGGCGCGGAACCCGAGGGCGCCGCAACCCTCAAGCGGTTCTACCGCGAGCGTGACCGGATTCGACTCGAGCCGAGGAATCCGAACCTGCAACCGATCTACGTGAAGCCCCACGACCTTCGCATTCAGGGGCGAGCGGTGGGACTGATTCGCCCGATGATCGCCTGACGCTCAACCGCGAGTGGTGGCTCGGCTTCCGACAGTACTCGCTGAAGTCGGGCGATCGGCTTGGCCGAACGTGGCGATCAGGCACGGCAGCGCATGATCGAGTGGCGCACCGCCCGTCTTGCCCAGGTGGTCGGCCTCGACAAGCGCGGCGAATAGCCGGCGGGCCTCCACGGGCGACCAGCGTCGCGCCTGCGCAGAGATAGCACCGGCCACGCCGGGAGAGACCCCGAGCGTCCGTGCCACGTCGCCGGCCCCGCCGTGACGCAGGACGTCGGATGCCTGGGCGATCTGGCGAACCTGCCGGCCCATGCGGGACAGCAGATGATGGGGATCGTCTCCTCGATCCGTGAGGCGCCGCCATTCCGCGAGGGTTCGCCGGGCGTCACGCTCGCCGAGCGCGCGGACGAACTCCCAGTCCCTTCCGGCCTCCTGACGGGCAACGAGGACTTCGAGCGCGTCGCGATCGATCGTGGCGACTCGACGGTACAGGTCGAGTTTCTCAATCTCCCGTTCCAGCGCGCCGCGATCGAGGCCGGTCGCATCCACAAGAGCCTCGGCGACCTGCGGGGCAATATCCCAGCCGCGCTCGCGCGCGACCTCGAGAACGAACGCCATCGCCCCGACCGCATCAAGCGCGGCGTCGCGCTCGCAAAGCAACCGTCCCTCGGACTCAAGCTGCTTCTGAAGTGCAAGACCCGATTCCTCGGGAGTCGATTCCTCCAGCAGAACGACATCCACGAAGTCCGGCAGATGCATGAGGCGTTGCTCGATCCATCCGACATCCAACCCCCGCGAACTCGAGAGACGCGCGAGGAACCCGCGCAGGATCACCAGTCGCCGCTCGGCAAGGAAGGGAATCGCATCGCATGCCGCCGTCACTTCCGCCAGAGTCGCATGGCTGGCCTCGAAGACAGCCATGTTCAGTGCGACCGCGGAGTCGTCTCCGAGTCTCGCTCTCAACGAGCGGAGCCGGCGCGCTCCAACGAAATCTCCGAACAGGAGATGGATCAAGGTCCAGCGGGGCGGAAACGAAAGCGCTCGATTAGCGAATGGGTCATGCGGGTCGTGGCGATCGCTGCGACCCCACCCGCGAGGAAGATATATGGCATCATTATGAGCGCGCTCAGACTCACGATGACGCCGAGGAGCACGAAGAGAACAAAACTAGGGATGCCCTGGGCGACAGTGAACAACAAGCTATTCCGGAGAACGAGCCGCAGGCGCCGATCCTCCTGTACGATGAGCAGCGGCAGCCAGTACATCTGCATGAGCACCCAGAGAAGGGTGGCCCAGACCCAGACAACCCCGAAGAGGCGGAGCGCGCCCACCTCACTTCTCAGGTAGAAGGCCGCGTTCATCAGCAGGAGC
>VGOZ01000074.1 GCA_016875715.1 Chloroflexota bacterium
CCGACGGTCGTTGGCGTCTGCGCGCGGTCCCCGCCGGACGGCCGCGGGCGGCGCCGGCCGGTGGGGTGAGGGCACTAGGTCGGCACCTCGACCAGCACGTAGGTCTTCTCCACCGTGACCGGGTAGGTCTCCGCGACGTACGGTCCCTTGATGTAGCCGCCCATCTCGGGATCGGCCATCAGTTCTTCGCCGGGAGCGACCGTCACCTCGTACGCGCGCACGCGTACCGACCGCGGATCGAACCATGACTGCCCGGTTCGCAGGTCGTACTCCCAGCCGTGCCAGGGGCAGCGGATGATCTCGCCGGGCCGGCTGTAGTGGTACTCGCCCGGGACTGACGAACTGATCAGGCCGGAGGCGCGGCCACTGCAGAGCGGACCGCCCTGGTGGGGGCAGCGATTCCGGATCGCGAAGAACTCGCCACCGAGGTTGAATACGCCGATCGAACGCCCGGCGACCTCGACGACTTTGCGCTGACCTGGGGGTATCTCGTCGACCGTGCCGACGACGTACCTACGTTCCCGAGCCAAGGCGGTAGAACGCGCGTGCCGTTTCGGCCATGATCGCGCCCTCGGTGTCGAGCGGCAGTCGAACGGGGAGCGCCAGATCGGGCGAATCGAAGTCCCAGTGCGGGTAGTCGGTGGCGAACATCATCCGATCGGCGCCAATACCGGCGACGATGTCGTGGAAATGCTCCTGCTTCTCCGGCTCCTCCATGGGCTGGGTCGTTACCCAGATGTGATCGCGCACGTACTCGGAGGGCATCCGCTTCAGATGGGGAACTTCGGCCCGCATCTGTGTGTAGAAGCGGTCCATGCGCCAGGAGAGGGCGGGGAGCCAGGCGAAAGCGCCCTCGATGAGGACGAGTCGCAAGTTCGGGAAGCGATCGAAGACACCCTCGAAGATGAAACTGGTGACCTGCGACTCGAACGAAGGCGGCATCCCGCAGTGGTCCTCGTAGTAGAAGGAGGGCCATCCCGCGCCGGTGATCGGCCCACCGCCCGAGCCGCCGAAGTGGAACGCGATCGGCAGATCGTGCTTCGCAGCTGCCTCATACATGGGCCAGTACTTCCGACGCCCGAGAGGTTCGGCCGTGCGTGCGACGAGGAGGACCTGGACGAACCGCCTCTCCGCCGCGCACCGCTCGATCTCCGCGGCGGCGAGACGGGCATCCTCATAGTACGGGACGATCGAACCGACGAGGCGAGGTTCGGGATCGAACCATTCCGCGACCTGCCAATCGTTGCAGGCGCGGGTAACCGCATCGCCGTACTCCGGGTTGAGCTGGCCGCCCGCGCCAATCAGTGGCGTGAGGACGCCGAAGTCCATCTGCCATTCGTCGAGCAACTGATAGCGCAGGAACTCGAGGTCCGACCCGGGCGGACCGCCGTTTGGCGGCCACGAGTCGGTGCGGGCAGCGTTCATGTTGGCGCGCGGGTAGTAGGCGCCGGAGTGCCCGCGGCCCCCGTAGGTCAGGTGGTGCGTCCGCCAGCGCTCACTCATGTACTTCGCCAGCGCCTTCTCATCGCGCGGCGCGGTATGGATATCGCAATCGATGACCGCGGTCCGTGTCTTCCGCCGTGCCTCCGGCGCGCGCTCGGCGAGAACCATCCCTTCGACCCCCGGGCTACCATTCTACCGAAGCGGCGCCGCGCGCGCTCTTGTGTCCCTGGCTTTACTTCGGGGCTGGGCGTCCGGTGCACGCGACACGGCCCCTCCCCTGCGCGAAGCAACCCCGGCCCCTAGTCACCCGTCGCTATCCGTGCCGCATCTCGCGGCGAGCGAGTGAAAGCTCGTACCGGGCATCCACGGCCACGAATCCACGTTCCGCCTCTGCCAGGTGATGACAGCGCCCGGGCTGCACGGCGAAATGGCGGCCAATCTCGTGGGCGGCCCTCGCGGCCTCATACGGTAAAGACGACCCGTTGCACGAGGTTCGGGCCCTGCCGTGGCCCTTTGCCGCTCGCCCGCACGATCGCGCGCCGCTTCAAACAGTCCTCTGCGCTGCCTCACGCGAGTGAGACGATGTGCGCTGTGTCTCGGCCAGCGATCGCGGGTCGCAGGGCGCGCCCGATTGCGCCGCGGCGTAGATCGCCTGGATGAGCGCCAGCGCGCGGCGTCCGTCCTCGCCCGTGACCGAGGGTTCCCTCCCCTCCCGGATCGCGGCGACGAACTCGGCGATCTCCGCCTCGAATCCATCCAACCCTTCCTCGGGAATCGGAACCTCCCGCCACGGTTCACCGATACGGGCAAAGCCGACGCCGCTCCAGGTCGTCACCCGCAGGAGACCCTCGCTGCCGAAGAACGTCGCGTCGCAGCGAGACCGGTCTGCCGGGACGGCGAACGACTCCTCGAGGATCGCCGATGCGCCGCTGGCGAATCCGATCAGCGCGACGCCGAGATCCTCATCCTCGACGATCTCAGTGGCGTGGTGCAGTCGGGCGGTCACCCAGGTCGCCTCGCTTCCCATCCACCAGAGCAAACGGTCGGCGGCATGAATGCCGTTGTCCATCATCACCCCGCCACCGTTAAGCGCCGTGACGCTGCGCCATCCCGGCGGAGCGATCGTCTCTCGGCCAGCCAGAATGATGTCCCGCGCGTAGTGAATTCGGCCGATGCACCCGGAGCGCAGGAGGTCGTTCGCGACGAGGTGCTCCTTCCGGAAACGGTGCGTGTGCCCGATCATCAGGCACACTCCGGCCGCCCGGGCCGCGTCGATCATCGCGTCGGCATCGGCGAGAGAGGTCGCAATCGGCTTCTCGCAGAGGATCTGCTTACCCGCCCGGGCCGCATCGATCGCGGCGGCGGCGTGGTAGGCATGCGGCAGACAGATCGTCACCGCTTCGATATCGCGCCGGGCGACGAGGTTGGTCCAGTCGGCATGCCAGGCAGCGCCTATCTCACTCGCGAACGCCCGGCCACGATCCCGATCGGTCTCCGCTACCGCGACCAGGTCGCAGAGATCGAGCGCGCGATGGGCCCGAGCGTGCGCCCGAGCGATGTTGCCCCCGCCGATCAGCCCCATCCGCAGACGCGCCACCACTCAGTCTCCGTAGAACGCGCGCGCGTTGCCCGAGGCGATCCTGGCGCGCAGCGTGGCGGGCAGGCCATCCGGCAGCGCCCGCGCGATGCTGCCCTCGGCGGCGTCTGGATACCCGCTCGAGAAAAGGATCAGCTCATCGGTAAGAAGATGCTCGATCACCTGCAGGAAGGCTGCCGCATCGGGCACATCGACGGGATGAAGCGAGAATCGCATGTGGCGTCGAATGTACGCGGAGGGCGCGTCGCGCACCCAGGGGATCTCCCGGCGCAGTCCCTTCCACTCTTTGTCCATCCGCCACATCCACGCTGGAATCCACGCCCACCCGCACTCGAGGAAGAGGAGACGCAGGGCAGGCACGCGGTCGAAGACGCCCTCGGAGATGATGTTCATGATCTGAGACTCGGCGATCTGGCTCATGCCGATCTCCTCCTCGACCCGGTAGGAGGGCCACCCCGATGAAGTCGGCGCGACATGGGTGATACCGCCGGCGTGGATCGCTAGCGCCAGGTTGTGTGCGGCAGCAGCCTCGTAGAGCGGCCAGTACTCCCGATTGCCGAGAAGCATCGCGGTACGCAACGGCAGGAGGACGTGCGCGAACCGCGCCCGGCCAGCCACTCGGTCGATTTCGGCGGCGGCCGCGCGTGGCTGTCGAGGGTCGACGACGATCGAACCCCAGAGCCGAGCATCGCCCGCCAGCCAGTTCTCAATCTGCCAGTCGTTGGTGGCAGCGGCGAGAGCGTGGGCGACCCGCGGATCGGACACATTTGCCGGTACCACGCGGACGTGACAGAGGGCGCGGACGATCCCGTGTCGATCGAGCCAGGCGCGCCCCACGGTATCAGGATCGACGATAGGCTGAGATCGAGTTGTGAGATCGGTCCCGGCCGCTTCACACGCGATCGCGATGCCTTCGGCGGTCTCATCGGCGATGCCGTGAGCGGCGAGGCGGGGCGCAAGATCCTCGGGCAGCGCGTGCAGATGGAGGTCGGCGTCGATGAGATCGACGCCGGGATCGAGCCATGATGGACGGATGCGCTCCGGTGCTGTCACGGAGTGGGGTGCCAGAAGCCGTTGGCGAGAAACCCGCCGTCCACGGGCAGGACGACTCCCGTGATGTAGGAGGCCTCATCGGAAACGAGGAAAATCGCCGCGCCGACCAGATCATCCGGCGTGGCGCGGTACCCCATGGGGATCCGCGCCTCGACGGCAGGGACATCGAACTTCCCTTCGCGCGCAAGCCGCTCCTGAAGGGCTGTGGCCACCATCCCCGGCGCGATCGCGTTCACCCGCACGCCAGACTTCGCCCACTCCACCGCCCACACCCGGGTCATCGCGCCGATCGCCGCCTTCGTCGACGCATAGGCGAGACGCTCCGGGAAGGCAACGAAGGTCGTTAGCGAGGCGATGTTGAGGATCGCCCCCTTCCCGCGGGCGATCATCTCGCGAGCGACCCGTCGCGTCATCGCGAAGACGGCGGTCTGATTCAGGTCGACCACCCGCTGCCAGTCCTCGGTCGCCAGATCCATCGATGGCGCGACGATCGTGGCCCCGGCGTTGTTGACCAGAATGTCGATCCGCCCGAACCCGGCGATGGCGGCGTCGACGAGGCCCTCGACCTCCGCCTCGCGCGTGACATCGGCCGTGGCAGTGAGGCAATTGCGTCCCATCGCCTCTACCCGCGTGCGAACCTCGTTCAATTCGGCGGCGGTACGACTGCAGAGGACCAGATCGGCCCCTTCCGCAGCGAAGCCCAGAGCCAGCGCGCGGCCGATCCCCCGGCCCGCACCCGAGATGAGCGCAACGCGGCCTTGCAGTCGATCGTATGGTCCAAGCATCGGGCGCGATGGTATCGCAGGAGTCCGCGGCGCGCCCGATAGCGCGGTGGTGTCAGTGCCTAGACGAACGCCCGCCGGGTTGCGCTCCGACGGGGGAGCGTCGCCTCGGACTTTTCCCGCAGGGCCTGGCCCTCGGTCGCGTCGATCCTAAAGAAGCGCGCCAGCTGAAAAACCTCCTCGGCCGTCGGCACGCGCCGCCCGATCGCCCAATCGAGCACGGCGGCTTCCTCGAATCCTGTCTCGGCGGAGAGGCGACGACCGGAGCGGATGCCCTTTCGGTCCATCTGCACCCCGAGCCACTCGGCAAATGATTGCGCCAAAGCAACCCCCAGAACGTTGCTGGTTCCCCCAGATGGTGGGCCACAGGCCATTAGAAGAACATAAAAATGGCATATGCACCGTACGGGCGCTGTTGGAGAACGTCATAACGCCCGGTCGCGACCGCCCGAGGATGGCATCCGCGACCCGATCAACCGGGAGTCCACTCCGCCTGGCCGGTGACGGCCGATCGGTATGCCGCGTCGATCAGGCCGACCGAACGTTCGCCCACTGTCGCGTCGGACGGATTCTCTGTCGTCAGGCCGCGGATCAGATCCACGAAGCGGTGGGGCGGACCATCGCACCGATAGGCGCCCTCGCCAGGATCGATGGGCATCGCACGATCATCGCCATCCTCGCGCCGCAACTCGAGTCGCTCCCGCTCGATATCGAGGAGAAGCATCCCCTCGCGCCCGAAGATCCGTAGATCGAGATGAAACTTCAGCCCGCGTGGAATGGCGCCCGCTCCGCCGACGGTGCCGAGCGCTCCACCCCGATACCGGACCGCGATCGCATCGAACAGGTCCACGCGTGCCCGCGGTGCGCTCATGAACGCGAAGACCTTTTCGGCGCGCAGCTCGGGCAGCAGGTAGAAGAGAAGACCCGTCGCGTGAGAGAGTTGGGCATGGGCGTAGCCGCCGCCCGCGACGATCGGATCGGCCCAGGTCGCCGCGTCTGGCTGGAAGATCGGCCCACCCATCTCCACGTTTGTCCCTTCGAGCAGGCCACGGATCGGCGAGGCCATCTGGAGGTTGACGTGCTCCAGCTCTCCGACGGCGCCCTCGTCGAGCCACTGGCGCGCGACGCGCACGAAGGGGCGGTAGTTCCAACCGTACGGAACCACGACATGGCGCTCCAGGCGAAGCGCCAGATCGAGAATCGCACGCGCGTCCTCATGGCGGGTAGCCATTGGCTTCTCGATCATCACGTGGCAGCCCGCTTCCAGCGCCATACGGGCGTGCTCGAAATGAAGCGCGTGCGGCGAACTGATGACCACGCCATCGAGCGGGGTACGCAGCAGCGTGCGGACATCTTCAGTCGCGACCCGAAAACCGAACCGCTCCTGAACAAGGCGCAGTTCCGCGGTACCGAGCCGACAGACCCCCACCATCTCCACGTCCTGGCGCGCGGCGAGGATCGGCATGTGATTGGTTGTCGCCCACCAACCCGCGCCGATGAACCCGAGGCGGACCATCTCGCGCGCCACCTCGCGATCAGGCAGCGACAGGTGCGACTACGACCGCGTCAAGGCCCACCGCGGTCAATTCCTCGGCGAGATCGCGCGCCGACACGCGTGTCGCATCGTGATCGATCGTCAGAACGCCGGCTCTCTCGTCGACTTCGACATCCCGCACGCCATCGAGGAACATGAGGATCTGCACTGCCGCCGCAGCCGCGGGGACGGGGCAGCATCCGGCCGGGACAATTTCCGCGCGGGCGATCGCCGGGACGTTCAGGGTCGCCACCATGGCCGCCATGATCGCTCAGAACCCGCCCAACGCGCCAGCGGCCGGAAGGCGCGGCACGATTAGGGGACGGGCCAGCGCGGCGCCTCCCCGGCGAGGACGCGGAGGACGTCTTCCGCCACCATCGTCGCGGCCAGTCGCATGGCCTCCTGCGAACCACCGGCAATATGGGGGGTCACGATGCAGTTGGGTAGATGCAGGAGCGGATGATCGAGCGGCGGGGGCTCTTGCGCGAAGGCGTCGATCGCCGCACCGCCGATCGTGCCCGCGCGCAACGCCTCGGCGAGTGCGCGCTCGTCGATGAGCGAGCCACGGGCGCAGTTGATGACGATCGCGTGAGGCCGCATCAGATCGAGGCGTCGCGCATCGATGATGTGCCGGGTCTCGCTCGTAAGCGGCGTGTGGATCGACACGATGTCGGCCGCACGCACCACGTCATCCACCACGTTGCATCGCTCCGCGCCGATCGCGGCGAGATGCGCATCGCTCGCGTACGGGTCGTAGGCGAGGACAGGCATATCGAGCGCGGCGCGGCAGATTTGCGCCACTCTCCCGCCGATCCGCCCCACGCCGATGAGGCCGAGGGTCCTGCCCTGCAGGTCGAACCCGGGCGCGGCGTCTCGGCCATCCTGGAACCGACCCGCACGGGCGTGGGCGATGGACGACTCGATGCGCCGGGCGAGCATGAGCATCACGGTCAGGGTGTGCTCGGCGACCGCCTCACCGTTCGACCCCGGGGTGAAGACAACAGCGATGCCGCGCGCCCGGGCCGCGGCGAGGTCGATGTTATCGACGCCGATCCCGTGCTTGCCGATTACCCGCAATCGCGGCGCGTGGTCCAGTTCCGCCTCGCCGATGGGCCTAATCCGCACGACGAGCGCATCCGCCTCGGGCAGCAGGGCCTGGAGCGGCGACGTCCCTGCGAACATCTCGATGCAGTCGGTCCGCGCGCGCAATAGATGCAGACCAGCCTCGTCGATCCGTTCGGTCACGACGACACGGTGCACGGCGCCAGAGGATAGCGCGTGGTTCCGGGGCGAAGCCGGGCTGCCGGCCTACACTTGCCCCAATCAAGGAGGACTGCGTGAACAAGACCACGAAGCGTGCGCTGCGCAAGCGGCTGCAGAAGGCTCGGAACAAGCACGATCGCGAGCGCGCGGCCCGGATCGCCGGGGTGGCTCCGGCCCGCGCGGCGACAGCGGCGCCGGCGGCTCCGACCCGTCGACCTGCTGCGCCGCGTCGCGCGGCCACCACCGGACGACCGGCGGCACCACGACCGGCCAGCGCCTGATGGAAGCGCCCGGATGATACCGGCGCGGCGACGCACCACGAGGGTCGACGCGCGCCGCCCGCAGACGAGCGAGCGCGCCGGGCGATGAGGTTCGGCGTCGTCTTTCCCCAGACCGAGGTAGGCCCCGACCGCGCGATCGTCCGCGACTACACGAGGGCGATCGTGGAGATGGGCTACACCCACCTGATCGCCTACGACCACGTCCTCGGCGCGGACATCTCGCAGCGGCCGGATTGGTCTGGCCCCTATTCCCATCGCTCGCAGTTCCACGAACCGTTCGTCCTGTTCGGCTATGTGAGCGCGCTCGCGCCCGAACTGGAACTGGTTCCCAGCGTGATCATCCTGCCGCAGAGACAAGCGGTGCTGGTTGCCAAGCAGGCCGCGGAGGTCGACGTCCTCAGCGGCGGCCGCTTGCGCCTGGGCGTCGGCATCGGATGGAATGAGGTCGAGTACGAGGCGCTCGGTATGGACTTTCGCAACCGCGGACGGCGGTTTGCCGAGCAGATCGACCTTCTCCGCGCGCTCTTCACGAAGGAAATCGTGACGTTCGAGGGCCGCTTCCACCGCGTCACCGCGGCGGGACTCAACCCGATGCCCCTCCAGCAGCCGATCCCGATCTGGATCGGCGGATCGGCGGAACCCGCGCTTCAGCGCGCCGCCGAGATCGCGGATGGCTTCTTTCCGCAACGTCCCCTGGAGGGGGGATGGGCAGCGACGCTCGCACGGATGCGCGCCTGGCGGGAGGCAGCGGGGCGACCGTGGGAGTCCTTTGGCATCGAGGCGCGCATCAACGCCGGCTCCGTGGACGATCCCGCCGCCTGGCAGCGCTCGCTCGAAGAGTGGCGTGCGCTGGGCGCGACGCACGCGAGTGTCAACACGATGGGCGGCGGCCTGCGCGCCCTCGACGAGCATCTCGATCGCCTGCGGCGAGTGAAGGAGACGCTGGCGCGATGACCGACCGGGGTTACGACGATCGCCCGCGACGTGAGGCGAGTCGATGGTTCCTCAACAACGTCTCCGACGAGGTGGTGCGAAGCATCCGCGCGGCGAAGGTTCAGGTTCAGCGCGAACTGCCGACCTGGGCAGGGGAGGATGAGTACGTCATGGCCCGGCTCTTCATCGCCCACGAACTGCTCGCCGAGACCTGGCCCTTCGTCAACAAGGCGGGGGTGAAGGAGCGCTCGTTCAAAATGGCCGAGGCGATGGCGGACATCGTTCAGGTTCTGGTCGATCTCACCGGCAGATCCGAGGAGGATCTCTCCGGACGACGGGAGATCGAGCGTCGCAAGCAGAAACTCGGCGGTCCCTGACGGTATCCCTCACGGCTTGATTGGCACCGGATCCGGCACCCGAATGGGGGCGTCGAAGTCGTAGAACTCGATCACCTCATTACCTGGATAGGTCACGCGGTACGGCAGACCATCGTTGAGACCGATACAGACCCGGATCGGTTCATCCGCGCGCGCGTCGACGACGTCCCAGTCCCGACACTCCCCGGCCCGCTCCTTGGCGCGGGGTAACTCCCGGGCATTCCGTTGGCCACCGAACGCGTTCACGCGGAGGTCGAGCCGTTCGGTGAGATGGAACGGGTGGTTGATCGACTCGCGCCAGTAGCTTCCATCGCGCACGAAGACCTGACCATCGATGATCACGGCCTCGCGGACCTGGGAGCCGAACAGGAGGACACGGGTGCGATTCGGCCCGTCGTACTCCTGAATCAGTTCGGCCGGACCTGTGAGGCGAGCGCGCTTGCGATCGATCTTCTCGAGTCGCGAGATCGCCCCGACCAGATCTGGCGGGCGCGGCGTGGGTGTTCCCGTGCGCGTCGGGCTGGGGGTCCGCGTCGCCGTACCTGTAGCGGTGGGTGTGCGCGTGGGGTTCGCGGTCGCGGTGGGCGCAGGGGTCAAGGCCGTGGCCGGGGTCGGTGTAGGCGGTGGCTGACGCGCCTCCTCCTCCGTGAGCGTGCGCTGCTGTACCACGACATCGCCACTCCGTTCGATGACGACCACCCTTGCGGGGGCGGGCGGTTGCTCGGTGGGGATCTCCAGGATCCGAGGGTCGGCCGTGCAGGCGAGGAGCAGGCTGGTCAGGCCGAGGACTCCCGCGATGGCTCCATCGACCCGCACCGGCGTCGCGCCCGTCCGCTCAGTCGGTGAGCGGCGCCCGGGGAGTCACACCGCGGTTGACCAGACCGTGGATCGGCCACCGGCCGGTGAGAACGCGACCCATCTCGATCCCCATCCAGCGGGCGCGCTCGTACCGCGCCCTGTTCGAAGCCGAGGCGACGTGGGGCGTGAGGAGGACATTCGGCATGGTGAGAAGCGGATTGTCGGCGTCCGGCGGTTCCTTTTCCTGCACGTCAAGTCCGGCGCCGGCCAGCCTCCCCTCACGCAGCGCGCGGATGAGGCCCGCCTCGTCGACAACCGGACCGCGTCCGGTGTTGATGAAGAGCGCGGAAGGCTTCATACGCGCGAACTGTTCGTAACCAATCAGGTGGAATGTCGCCTTTGAGAGCGGCGTGTGTACGGTCACAAAGTCGGACCGTTCGAACAGTTCATTCAGCGTGGGCACGAGCGTAACGCCGAGTTCCCGTGCCGCATCCGCCGAGACGAACGGATCGAACGCGATCACTTCCATTTCAAAGCCGCGGACAAGGCCGGCGACGACCCGGCCGATGTTCCCCAGCGAGACGATGCCGAAGGTCTGGCCGTAGATGTGCTCCTCGGGCGCGAAGTCGGGCCGTCGCGTCGTACCGGGATCGGCCTTCATAAACTCGTTGAGCGGGACGATTTTTCGGACCAGAGCGAGCCAGAGCGCGAGCGCGTGATGGGCGACCTCGCGATGGAAGACGCGCGGCAGATTGATGCACACGATCCCCATCTCCGTCGCCGCCTCGATATCGAACCGATCGACGCCGATACCAAGAGCGCAGAGCGCCTTCAGGTTCGGCAGTTGCGCCAGCACCTCTCGCCGATACTGGACCGCGCTCTCGAATACGCCGTCGACGTCTGCCGCCGCGACGACGAACTCCTCCGGCGTGCGGAACTCCCGCAGAACCAGTTCGACGCCCGCCTTATCCAGCTCCAACCGCGCCGGGTCGAAGAAACCGTCCATGCCACGCAGTGCGCTCGCCAGAGCCTTCGGTCGCCCCATCCGTTCCTTCTCCGGGCCGCTGGCGGCGGACGGCCGCGCGACCTGTCAGAATCGCCACGAAGATTCTGTCACAGGCGGGCGTTCGCGTTCTGCCTCGGGAGTGGGGCGATGAAACTGGGCTATTCGACCTGGAGCACGCAGAAGATGCCGTTGCTCGATGCGCTGAAGGAACTGGCGCGCATCGGGTACGACGGTGTCGAGATCGCGGTGAATCCGAACTGGAGCGGTCACGTCGACGATCTGACCGCCGCGGACCGCAAGGCGGTGCGCGCGCTGCTGGACGACACTGGCCTGGAGCTCTCAGCGCTCGTTTCCGGCCACCGGAACCAGATCGCGCCCCAGGCCGAATACGAGGTTGCGAAGCAGCGATACTTCCGTGAACTCGATCTCGCCCTGGAATGGGCGAAGCCAGGCCTCATCCCGTCGATGGATGTGGCGGTCGGCGGCACATCCGATCAGTGGGAGAGCCTGAAGAATCTCATCGTCGATCGCGTGTCGGAAACGGTCGAAGTGTCGCGCGCCCGGAACATCGTTGTCGCGCTGGAACCGCATGTGGGGCAGGCGATTGACCACCCGAACCGGATGCTGTACGTCATCGGCAAGGTGAACTCTCCCTATTGCCGCGTGAACTTCGACATCTCTCATTTCGAGGTCCAGGGGATCCCTATGGAAGAGACGATCCCGCCTATGGCGCCGTTCACCGAACACGTGCACATCAAGGACCAGCGTGGGCTGGCGCCGGACCACGAGTTCATGATCCCGGGCGAGGCGAGCTTTGACTACGTCAAGTACCTCACCCTCATGCACCATCACGGATACACCGGGCACATCAGCCCGGAGATCAGTGTGATGGTGCAGCGGCGACCGAACTACGATGCGATCGCGGCCATGGAGCAGACGTACCGCGTCTGCGCGGCCGCGTTCGAGAAGTCCGGCGTGCCGCGGGAGAGGCGGGCGTAGGTCCAGCGGCGCGGGCGGCCGCCCGCCGATCGGCGGAGTGGGCGAAACCGTATGCCGCTCGGATGGCGAGTTCCCCTGTCCGTCGGCCACGGGAGCGTGGGGCTTCGCCGGCTGCATCTGCCCGGGATCGACGTGGGGATCGCGCCTTCCTCGGTGGGACGCCAGTCTTCGCCGCCATCACGCCGCTGCTCGATACCGGTGCAGAAGCGAGCATCCTCGATGGCAGCGCCGCTCATTCCGCGGGACTCACCTCGCGTAACCGCGGTCGCGGGCGGCCGTGCCTACGCCCGCCGGGCCGGCTCCCGACTCTGATGGCGCGAGCGTTCCGCCGCCCAGTAGTGGAGCGCCTGCACGTCGATGAACCCCCGCGCCTTCTGCGGATCGAGCGCGGTGCCGGTCATGCTCTCGAACGAACTCAACTGCGGGTCGTAGAGTGAGTTTGGACTCCACCGTGCGACCGCGGTGGCGCTGCCCCGATAGAGGCGCACGAGCGACCACCCGTTGACGACTTTCTGCTCCTCGGCGAGTCCGGCGAGCGCCTTGCGAACCTGCTGCGACCACCAGCCCCCGTTGTAGATGAGGCGGGCGAGGATCGGCGCCTCGGCGAGTTTCTCGTCGATGAGCGGTCCGTCGAGGACGACGCTCTCCAGATCCTGATGCGCTTCGAGCAACAGCGTGTGGCCGGGAGCCTCGTACACGCCACGCGACTTAATGCCCACGTAGCGGGTCTCGACCATGTCCAAAATTCCCACGCCGTGACGGCCCGCGGCCGCGTTCGCCTCGTCGAGGACGGCGAGAGCATCCCCCTCGACCGGGCGCCGCAGTATCGTCCCCGAGGCATCCTCGATCTGGATCTTCGTGGGCACCCCGGCGTTGAAGAAGACGCGGGCGAACTCGGGTTCGGCTGCCGCCGCCGTCGGATCGACGAGCTTCGTGTAGAGCACCCTGCCGACGTGGCTCTCCTCCGGGCGCTCGAGAGCAACCCCTTCGGACGAGATGTGGAGGATGTTCTCGTCCTGGGAGTACGGGTCCTCTCCCTCCGTGCCACCCGCCTGCACCGGGATGCCCATCGCGGTGAGGTACCGGCGCATCGTCACGCGGCCGCCATTGCCGAAACGATCGAGGAAGACCTGCTCCTTCCAGGGGGAGAAGATCTCCATCCCCGGGATGTGGAGGTCCGGGTCGGCGTTGAGGACCAGCCAGGTCGTTTCGAAACGGACCTGGTCGTTCCCCTTACCGGTCGCGCCGTGCGAGAGAACCGTGGCGCGATGCTTGCGGGCGACGCGCATCGCCTCCCGTGCGGTCGGATAACGCGCCAGCGACGTGCCGAGCAGGTAGCGCCCCTCAAGGCGAGCGCGCAACTGAAGGGCGGGGACGAAGAAGTGCTCGACCAGTTCACGCCGTAGATCGACCGATTCGTGCGCGATCGCCCCGAGTTGCTTCGACCGCTCCGCGGCCGCGCCCAGGCTATCTGAGGCGCGCTGGCCGACGTTTGCGGTGAAGGTGACGACCTCCCAGCCCTGCTCCTTCACCATCCATGTGAGAATGGCGCTGGAATCAAGGCCGCCACTGAACGCGAGGACGGCGCGCTTCCTTTGCTCGGTCACGGGCGCCGATTGTAGGCGCGCCGCCACCCGAACCTCCTCCCGCGCGACTGCGTCATGGTCTGCAGCACGATGACAGAAGGAGAGGCCGGGACAGCCGAATGGCGGCGCCGTATGACGCTCCGCGACGAGGAGCCGCCTGCCCCAGACACGCCGGACCCGCGGTCAACGCCCGAGTCGGCGGGCGGTCAGCGGGAGAACCTCGGCGATGCGGGCATAGTCGCCATCGACAAAGACGATGCCGAGCCAGACCGCGACATCCACGTGGGTTGTCGACCGCGGCACCGACGAGGTTTAGCAGGGCGCCATTACGGCCCCGCCCCGCACCGGAACCGACCTTCGTGTCGGTCGGTGTATCCGGCGGGGTGTCGATCGCGCCCCCGGGTGCGCGACAATGCGGGTCCGCGCCACGGCCGATCAGGAGGTGCTCCGTGTCCGACCTGCTGCCTCTCGCCGAGGAGACGCTTCCGGCGCTCCGGACAGTCAGCACTGCCACCATCACCACGCTTCTGACCCGGCACGGTCTGCGTCGCGCGGTCGTCGCGGGGGTGCGCCCCTGTGCACCAGGAGATCGCCTGGTCGGTGAGGCATTCACCCTGCGCTACATCCCGGCGCGCGAAGATCTCGATTGGACGGGCACGATCGATAACCTCGCCGACGCGCAGCGGGTCGCGATCGAACGGGTGCCGCCGGGTCAGGTGCTGGTGATGGACGCTCGGGGAGACATCTCCTCGGGAAGCCTCGGCGCCATCCTGGCGACCCGCCTGCAGTTCCGCGGCGTCGCCGGGGTGGTGACCGATGGCGCGGTGCGCGACCACGCCGAGATCGGCGCCCTGCAGATGCCGGTCTTCTGCCGTGCTGCCCATCCTGGCGCGAACAAGATCATCTATCACCCTCAGGACTTCGGTCTGCCCATCGGCTGCGGGGGCGTCGCGGTCTTCCCCGGCGACGTCATCGTGGGAGATGACGATGGCGCCGTCGTCGTCCCGCGCCACCTTGCCAACCAGGTCGCGGTCGATGGCGTGGAGATGGAACGAAGGGAGCGATTCATCGTCGAGCGGATCCGCGCCGGGCGCTCCATCGTCGGCACCTATCCGCTCAATGCCGAAGGCCTCGCCGAATACGAACGGTGGAAGAGCGGCCGCTAAGCGGGGGGACGTGGTCCTCCGAGATCGTCACGCGCGTGCGCGACATCGCCGCGCGCGCGGATCTCATCGCTATGGCGCTGCCGCGCGATCCCACGTCCGCGGAGGAACCGGCGATCCGACGACTCGTCCTCCTGCTCGCGCTCTGGCAGATAGAGCGATCGTCGGGCGGCCCGGAGTGCGCGGCGACTCCCGAATCGCGCGCCGCCGTCCTCGACGCGCGCCGGCAGGTAGGGGTCGACCACGCCGATGAGACGTTCCTCGGAGAACTATCCGTGGCCCGCGGACGCTTCTCGTTCTACGACACCCGGGCTGCGAACTGGGTTTTCGGGCAGGCCCTCGCCGCAGCCATCGGGTTCAAGGATGACTTCGCGTACGTGGCCCCCGCCGCCGCCTGGGCGATCCACGCGCTGAACGAGGCGGCGAGCGTTCCCGCTCGTCCCCCGCCCGATCCCGCTTCCTGAGACGGGCGGGATCTCGTCGACGCCATCGGCCAGAACCCTCCGTCGGCGGCGAGTGATGCGCCGACCAGATGTGTCGACCCTGACCTGTCCGGACCCGAGATCGATCCGCGCGGCCATACCGGCGCGACGGTGATGGCGTGGCGGCCAGACTGCCCATCCGGGGGCACGAGGCTGTACTGCTCGTTCTGACGCTGGCCCGCGCCATCGATTGCCCGGACCGTCAGTTCCATCGGTTGACCCGGTCGCAGCGTGAACGTGCTCTCCCACCGCGTCCACACATCGCGTCCGATCGGCGGTTCCACCAGGCGCGCCGGCGTCCATGTCGCCCCGCCGTCGGCGCTGAACTCGATCGTCCGTATCCCCCGGGCACCCGCATACGCGATGCCCTCGGCACGATGCTCGCCGGGCGTCATCTGCGCCCCGTTCGCGGGAACGTCGATGCGGCTCATGGTCTTGACGATGCCATCGGCGCTCCATCCGCGCGCGCCGTACCAGTCCACGTGAACGCTGTTCAGGGCCCGAATACCGGCGACCCACTTCGCGTTCTTGTAGCCGTAGCGATCGGGGATGATCAGACGCAGCGGGTACTCGTGCTCGAGTCGCAGTGTCTCGCCGTTCATCTCGTAGGCGAGGACGAGGTCGGCCATGATCCCGGAGCTCGACGGAATCGAGGCGGAGTACTCGTCGGCCCCGATGATGGCGAAGGAGCGCACGTTCGGTTTCAGGCCGCCGGCTAGCGCGAGGACATCCGTGAAGTGCGCGCCGCGCCATTCCGCGGTGGAAATGAAATCGCAGCCGAAGGGCGCTTCCTCGCACCGCGTGACGAGGTTGGAGATGCACTCGAGCGTCTTTGCGACGGTGACGCTTGGCAGAGCACGGATCCTCCGCAGATCCACCTGCACCGGGCGATTCATCTCGCCGTCCAGAACCATCCGCCACCGAGCGCCATCGACCACCGGGTCACCTCCGGCGTTCTTCGTCGTGATGTAGAAGTCCGGGATCGGTGTGATGAGCTTCGCCAGTTCGCCGGCCTTGCGACCGGACGCGGTGAGCGATCCATCGTCATCGCGCTTCAACTGGCGCTTCGGGGTCGAGTTGGGCGGCAGGGGCGCGGGAGCGGCGGGGCAGAGGTCGACTTCGCGGCCGGGGGCTGCGTGAGCTCTGGTCCGGGTTTCGCCGCGGCCGCGGGCGCGGCGGTGGTAGTGGCGGCGGCAGGCTTCGCCGCGTCCGTCGTGGGCACGGTCGTTGGAGGCGCCGCCGCGGTAGGAGTCGCGGCCGGTGGCGGCGC
>VGOZ01000075.1 GCA_016875715.1 Chloroflexota bacterium
ATCGCCTCGCGCTACTTCCAGGGTCTCAAGAGCGAGGACGACGATCTCGTCACCGGTTTCGGCAACTGGCTGTTCACGGTGCTCATCAACACGCTCCACGGCGGCACGTACTCGGATCCCATGAACATGTTCCGGGCCTGGCGACGCGAGGTCTTCTATCGGCTCGATCTGCACCGGGAGGAGACCTACGCACCGGAGCGTTGGTTCAATACGGTGATCGGCCTCCAACCGATACTTTCGATCCGAGCGGCAAAGGCGCGGCTTCGGTGCGCCGAGATCGCCGGATTCGAGCCGGCGCGCATTGGGGGCGTCCGGAAACTTCAGGTGATGCGCTGGGGCGCCTCTTATCTCGCGCAGATCCTGCGCGAACTTGTGTACTGGAGGCCTCCCCGCGCCTGAACCGTGGCACAGGTACCGTGATTTCCCCGTAGACGCCAACGTTGATCGGTGGAAGAATGCACGTCGCCACGAACGAATCAGGAGCGACCGCGATGCCATCGCTCACCCTGATTGTGGGGGAGATCCCCCTTGCATCGCTGTTTGCCGAGACAGGCGGAGGGTACCCTGCCCCCGCCCTGCACATGCCGGAACTGATTCTCGCCCTCGCCGCACTCCTGTTCGCGGCGTCCTTCACCTCGTCGACGCTGCGGCGTCTGGCGCTGCCGTTCACCGTCGCGCTCGTGCTCATCGGCATCGGGCTGCGCGAGTCCGCGGCCGCCCTCGGCATCAGCGCGCTCGGGGAGATCCGTCTCTCGCCCGAGATCGTGATCTTTGTCCTGGTCCCGATCCTGATCTTCGAGGCCGCGTTCCACATCGACGCGCGGCGCTTCCTGGAGAACCTCGCTCCGATCCTCTTGCTCGCGATCCCCTCGCTGCTCGTGTCGACGGCGGTCGTCGGGTGGGCGCTGGCGCTTCTTGGCGGGATCCCTCTGTCGGTCGCGCTGGTCTTCGGTGCGCTGATCTCCGCGACCGATCCAGTCGCGGTCCTGGCGATCTTCAAGGAAGTCGGTGCGCCGAAGCGCCTGTCCATGCTCGTCGATGGCGAAAGCCTGCTCAACGACGGCACCGCCCTCGTGCTGTTCCGCATTCTGCTGGCGATGGCGCTCGCCGGGACGCTCGGACCGGAGGCGATCCTGCCTGGCTCGCTCGAGTTCCTGCGCGTGTTTGTCGGTGGAGCCATCGTAGGCGCGGCTCTCGGGTGGCTCTGCACGATCCTCCTCGAACGGTTCGATCACGACGTGGATGTCGAGATGACTCTGACGATTGTCCTGGCCTATGCGTCCTTCGCAGCCGCCGACTACCTCTTCCACGTCTCCGGTGTTGTCTCGACGCTCACCGCGGGAGTCCTCCTCGGAAACGCAGGCCGCACGAAGTTCGCCCCAAGAGTCCTGCCCCGTGTGGAGCACTTCTGGGAGTATCTCGCCTTCGTCGCGAACGCGCTCATCTTCCTCCTGGTGGGTCTGAGCGTCGATCTCGTCGGCCTGGGTGCGCTCGCCTCTCTCATTGCGCTCGCGATCCTGGCGGTCCTCGTCGGCCGGGCGCTCGGAATCTTCGCGCTCGTGCCCCTGGGGAATCGGGTCTTCGGCGAACCGGTTCCCCTGACGTATCAGGTCGTGCTCTTCTGGGGTGGGCTGCGCGGAGCGCTCGCGCTCGCTCTGGCGTTGAGCATTCCGCCCGAGCTGGGATACCGGGAGGAGTTGATCGGGCTGACGTTCGCGGTTGTCCTGTTCACGCTGCTCCTCGGTGGACCGACCACGGGGCCGCTCCTGCGTGCGCTCGGCCTGATGCGCGATAGCCGGGAGGAGCTTGCGGAGCGCCGCACCGGTCTGGCGCTGGTCGAACGAGAGGTGGAATCTCGGATATCGGGCGCCCTTCAAGTTCCAGCGCTGGCGCGCGCACACCTGGCCGAGGAGCAGCACTCGACACGTGCGACCCTCCAGGCGGAACTCGTGGAGATGCGGCGGACGGGTCAATTGGCCATTGAGGAGGAAGAGCGACTCATCGCCCGATTCTCCCTGCTCGTGGAACGACGGGTCTATCAGCGATTGTTCGACGCGGGTGATCTCAGCGAGTCCGCGCTCCGCGACTGCCTTGATTCGGTTCAGCGTGAGACCGACGCGCGGCGCTGGGCGTCCAGTGCTGGGCACCGACGGCTCCCCAGCCGCTCCGTCGGCCGCGCCGGGCAGTCGGCGCTCAGGTGGATTGAGAAGGTTGCGGCACTCACCGGACTCGACCGTGCGGAACTGGTGCGTCGGCGCGTCGCCGCGGTGGCCATCCACTTCGAGAGTCTGCGCGCCCGGCAGATCGCGCTGCAGGAGGTGGAGCACGCCCTGGCGGCGTTCGTCGAACTGGAGGCACACCCGGCGGCGCTCGCGTCGATACGCGATCGCGTGACGACGCAGCGGATCGACGTGACCCGCCAGATCGAGGCGATGGCAGCCGAGTTCCCCGAATACGTCGCCCGTGTGGACGCAATGGCCGAACGGCGGTTGGCGCTCCACGCGCGCCGCGAAGCGATGGAGCAACTCGCCGAGGCCGGATTGCTCGCCGGCCGTGTGGTGCGGGAACGTGCCGCCGAACTGGAGGACGAGCTGCACGATCTCCTCGCCCTCCCCATCAACGAGCTGCGGATCGGCCCGGTAGAGGCGCTCCGGCGCGTCACGTACTTCGCGGGCCTGGGCGATGACACGCTCCGGACGATCGCGGCGCGCCTTCGCACCCGCGTCTATCGCGATGGCGAGACGGTGATGCGCCAGGGGGACGAGGGAACCAGCCTCTTCCTCATCGGCCGCGGCAGTCTCGCCGTGACGGTGCACGCGCCTGACGGCAGCGATCGCGCGGTAGCGACGTTGACCTCCGGCCAGATCCTCGGTGAGATGGCGCTTCTCGCTCATCAGCCACGCACGGCGACGATCGTGACGGTGACCCCAGCGGTGCTTCTCGAACTCCGCGAATCGGATCTACTCAGCCTCCTCGCGCGATTTCCCGTCGTAGAGGAGGTGGTCGAGCAGGAGTTCGCGGCGCATTTCGTCGCCGACGCGCTCCGCCTGGCCAGCACGACACGCGATATCCCCGGCGGAGCGCTGGAGAGGCTCGCCCGGGCCTTCACTCGGCGGCGCGCCGGCGCCGGTGAGATCCTGCACGACGCGAGAAGCGACCCCGCGGATGCCGACCGGCGAAACGACACCCTCTGGATCGCCGTGCGATCCGGCACACTCGTCCGCTACGGGGCGATGGTCGGGCACCTGCTCGGCGCCGGCATCTCAGAGGGGAGTCTCGTCGCCTCCAGTCCCACGGAGTACTACGCATTGACGCGGGAGAGTCTCCGCCTGGCCGCGGATACCAGCCCGGACCTCGCGGCCTGGGCGGCACGGCTCGCAATCGAATAGGCACGGCAACCCCGGCGAACGGAGGGGCGCCTGTGGTAGTGTGAGCCACTGTGCTCAAGACCACGATCCGCCTGCCCAACGATCTGAAATCGGCCCTGCGCTCCGCCGCGACGGTGACGGGGTCGACCGAAGCCGAGATCATCCGCGAGGGTATTCGCCTGTTCATCGAGCGTCACGGCCAATCGGCGCCCCGGTCGGGAGTGTTCGATAGCGGCAACCCAGAGGCCGCGCGCCGGAGTGGCGGCACACCGAGCCAGGCTGACCCCGGATGATCGTGGTCGGCGCCGATGCGTTGATCGCCAATTACGATCGTGCAGCAGCGCGGCACGGGGACATCGCGCGTATCCTCAGCCATCCGGGTCCACGCCTGGTGTCACCGCTGATCCTCGGGATCGTCGACCGGGCGCTCCTGCGCCTGGGCGGCGACCTCGCCCAGGGGATCTTCCTGGACGATCTGGCCCTCGGAGCGTTTCAGATCGTGCCTTTCGGACCGGGCGACGTCGCCGAGGCGTGCGACACGATCCAGCGCCACGCCGACCTCGGCCTGACGCTCGCCGATGCGTCAGTCGTCGTCATCGCGCGGCACCACAACTGCCCGGACGTCCTGACGCTCGATCCGCGTTTCGCGCGGGTGCCCTGGCGCAGAGGCAGAACGCTGAGGGTCCTGCCCACACCACTCACCGGTTGATGCGCGGCGGTCGGAGATCATCCTAGGCCGAGGCGTGCCTGCACTATCCTCATCAAGCGGTGTGCATCGAGAACGACGAAGATCTGGCGGGAATCCAGCGCATCGGACGCGTCTGCGCGCTCGCCCTCCAGGCGATGGTCGGGGCGGTTCGGCCGGGGATCACCACGCTGGAACTGGACGAGATCGGCGCGGCCGAATTCGATAAGCACGGCGCGCGCTCCGCGCCGATCCTCTTCAAGAACTTCCCCGGCCACAATTGCATCAGCCTGAACGCCGAGGCCGTCCACGGGATTCCGGGCGGTCGGGCGCTGAAGCCAGGCGACCTGCTCAAGCTGGACGTGACGGGTGAACTCGACGGCTACGTCGCCGATACGGCGCTGACCCTTACGGTGGCGCCGATTAGCGATCGCAAACGACGGATAGCTGCGGCCGCACAGGCCGCATTCGAGCGCGGGGCTCGCGTCGCACGCGCTGGCCGCCCGATCTACGAGATTGGGCGCGCCGTGGATTCTGAGGTCCGCCGCCACGGGTTTACCGTGCTGCGTGAACTCCACAGCCACGGCGTCGGGCGCACGATTCACGAGGAGCCCAGCATCCCGATGTATTACGACCGGCGCGCGAGCGATCCGCTGCGCGAGGGTCAGGTGATCACAATCGAGCCGATCATCTCCGCGGGTTCGCCCTGGGTGAAAACCGATCCAGATGGCTGGACGCTCCGCACCGCCGACGGAAGCCTGGCCGCGCACTACGAGCACACGCTCGTCGTCACGAAGGACGAGCCGATCATCGTCACGCGGGTCTGAGCGAAGCCGTCACAATCCGATCGCGGTTGCCGGGTTGTAGACGTGCACGCCGGCGCGAAGGCGTCCAGTCGCCGGGTCCACGAGGATTGCCAGAGGGCGGGCGAAGTTCGACGTGCCCAGGTCCTCCACCTTCACGTACAGACGATGCCCCATCTCCCGCAGCCGGGCGATCGTCTCCTCGCCAAAGCGACTGTCGATGACCGTGTCCGGCCCCTCGCAGTGGACGCGCGGACGAGAGACCGCCTCCTGGGGACCCATTCCGTGATCGATGATGTTGGCGACGACCTGCACGACCGCGGACATGATTCGCCGTGCGCCGGGCGCGCCGACGGCCAGGAACGGCCGTCCGTCGCGCGCGAGGATGGTCGGAGTCCCCGCCCACAGGATTCGCTTGCCGGGCGCGATCGCGTTGACGGTGCCCGGGCGCGGATCGAACCAGGTCAGGCCGTTGTTCAGGGGAAAGCCCAGGCCCGGCACGACGACGGCGCTGCCGAAGAATCCTCCCAGCGTCGACGTGAGTGAGACCAGCGTCCGATCGCGGTCGGCGACGACGATGTGGGTAGTGTTCCCCTCTCCGCCTCCCTGCCTGCTGCTGGGGACCGCGACTCCCGGGCCGATGTCGAACGGCCAGGGATCGCCCGGTCCGACCGTGGGTGTGGCGCGCTCCGGGTCGATGTCGGCGCGGCGGCGCTCGGCGTAGCCCGGACAGACTAGGCCGGTCAGCGGCACCGACGCAAACGCAGGATCTGCCAGATGCGCGAAGCGATCTTGGAACACCCGTCGGAAGGTCTCGGCGAGAAGATGCAGCGCGCGTGCCGTCCCCCAGCCGGCGGCGCCGAGATCGAACCCCTCGAGGATGCGCAGCGCCTGGAGCGCGGTCGGTGCGCCGGTGTTCTGTGGCGCCTGGATCGTCTCGTAGCCGCGATACGAGCCGATCAACCCAGGCTCCCACACCCGCACGCGGTACGCCGCCAACTCATCCTCGTCGATGAACCCGCCGTTCTCGCGCATCCCTTCGGCGAGCAGGCGCGCGGTCGCGCCGCGGTAGAAGCCATCGTGCCCTTCGGCGGCAATGCGCCGGAGCGACGCGGCGAGGTCCCTCTGGATGAAACGATCCGCCGAGGCGGTGAAGAGCGCCGGGACATGGCATGACCCGTCTCCCCGATAGTACGCCGCTCTCGTTCCTGGATAGGCCCACAGCCGCTGCTGCTGCGCCGCGATGATGAGCGCCGGATACCAGTCGAGATCGAAGCCGTCCTCGGCCAGCCCGATCGCACCGGCCATCACCTCGTCGAGTGGAAGGCGCCCGAACCGCCGATGGGCCTCCACCAGGCATCCCGGCGTTCCGGGTACCGCGGCGGCGCGATACCCGGTGTTGTTCGCATCTCCCTCGACGGCTGGCCACCCGTACATGCCGGCGGTCCCGCCTGCTGCGAGTCGGTACGCGGCTGGGTCGAGCGTGCGCGGCAGCGTGGATGTTCCGTCGATCGCCGCCGTAGCGCCGGTCTTCCCCTCTCGTACCACGAGTTGGGCGATACCACCGAGGCCGCTATTGAAGGGCTCGACCACGCCGATCGCGAAACCGGCCGCGACCGCTGCGTCCACGGCGTTGCCGCCACGCCGAAGGATTTCGGCGGCGACCTCGCTCGCGCGGGGGTGCATCGTGGCGACAATCGCCCCGTCGGACTCGACTTCGCTCTTGGTCAGGGTGAGGAGCGATCTCTGTGGCATGCGGCGATTCCTTTCCGCGCGCACCCTAACAGGCGACGGAGCACTTGACGAACGACGCCGGAGTCGCCCGAGCCAGGTTACCGGACCGCAGACGGCATGGAGGCTCTGCACGGACCAGGTGGTAGGATGACGCCACTACTTTCAGGGAGTCCAATGGATCGACTGCCGTTCGCGCTACCGGGAACCTTCTACCGCGGAAACCTGCACTGCCACTCGACGCTCTCGGATGGGGCACGGTCGCCCGACGAGGTGATGGCCACCTATCGCGACCATGGCTACGACTTCGTGAGCCTCACCGAGCACTTTCTCGAGGAGTACGGGTTCCCGATCGTTGATACGCGTCCGTTTCGGCGGCCCGGCTTCACGACCATCCTCGGCGCCGAACTCCACGCCCCGGCGCTGGCGAACGGCGAGCGCTGGCACATACTCGCCAATGGCCTTCCGCTCGACTTCGCGCACCCGACCGCCGGCGAACGAGGCCCGGCCCTCGCGCGGCGCGCCCGCGAAGCCGGCGCCTTCGTCTCGATTGCCCACCCATACTGGTACAACCTCAGCGTCGAGGACGCTTTCTCGCTCGACGCGGCGCACGCTGTGGAGGTCTGGAACACCGGGTGCGAGGTCGAAGTCGACCGTGGGGACAGTTTTTCAATGTGCGATCTCCTGCTCGAACGAGGAATCCGCCTGACGGCATGCGCGACCGACGACGCGCATTTCAAGGTCGAGGACTACCGTGGTGGCTGGGTGCACGTGCGGGCGGAAAGCCTGGATCCAGACGCGCTCATCGCGGGACTGAAGGCGGGCCACTACTACTCGTCGACCGGACCGACCATCGAGATGATCCAGCGCGCCGGCAATGGGCTCGAGGTGCGATGCTCCGCCGCCCGAGCGATCATCATCCACGGTCGGGGCGCGCAGAACGAACGGGTCATCGACGCCGGCGCGGGACTGCGCGCCGCGACTCTCCCGCTGACGAAGTTCGCCAACAGCTACTGCCGGGTCACCATCGTCGATGCGGCGGGGCGAAGGGCCTGGTCGAACCCGATCTGGTTGTAGACCCCCTCGCATCGCGATATCATCACTCCGATACCCCGTCCCCTGGGGGAGGGGGTATCGGAGGCAGTGGCCCTGAACGAGAAACAGTCCCTCCTCAACCGACTCGCGACGATCGAAGGTCACCTGCGCGCGATCCGGAAGATGGTCGACGAGGAGCAGTACTGCGTCGACATCCTGAGGCAAACCTACGCCGTCGAACGCGCGCTCCAGCGCTTCGAGTCGAGCCTGCTCGCCGGTCATCTCGCGACGTGCGTGCCGCTCGGTTTTGCCGAGGGACGGGACGCCGAGATGGCCCGCGAACTGCGCGAGATCTTCGATCTCTCCAGGAAGTAAGCCGATGAGTGTCGAGACTGCCGAGAAGGACCGCATCAGCTTCGCGGTGACTGGTATGACCTGCGCCGCGTGCGTCCGTCGCGTCGAGAGGGCGCTGGGCCGCGTCAACGGCGTCGCGGAGGCGCAGGTCAACCTGGCGACCGAACGGGCGACGGTCCTCGTCGATCCGCTGCAGCGCGTGCATGTGGCCGATCTGCGCGAAGCCGTGGAGAAGGCCGGGTACGGAGTCGGCGACATCCTCTCCCCGCCGCGTCGCACCGAGGACGGTGCAGCGCCCTCCCCGGAGGAACCGGCCGTCGAGGCCGATGACGCCGCGGAACGGCAGAAGATCAGCCGACAGCAGGAGGCAGACGCACTGCGCGTCCGGTGGCAGGTGAGCCTCGTCATCGGCGCGCTGATGATGGCGACCATGTTCCTGCCGCTGGGCCTGGACATGCGTCTGACCGCGCCACTGTTCCTGGTCGCCGCGACCATCGTGCAGTTCTGGGCGGGCGGCGGCTTCTATCGCGCGGCGTGGGCGGCGGCGCGCCACGGCACGACGAACATGCACACGCTCGTCGTGGTGGGGACCTCGGTCGCCTACGGCTACAGCGCGCTCGTGACGCTGTGGCCTGACCTTACCGCGGCCTGGGGCCTTCCACCCAATCTCTACTACGAGACCGCCGTCATCATCATCGGCCTCATCCTCCTCGGTCGGTGGCTCGAAGCGCGCGCGCGGGGCCAGACCGGCGCGGCGATCGAGCGACTGATGGGCCTGCGCCCTCAGACCGCGCGGGTCCTGCGAAACGACGAGGAGCGCGACGTTCCCATCGGTCACGTGCGCGCAAGCGACCTGTTGCGAGTGCGTCCCGGCGAGGCGATCCCCACCGATGCCGAGATCGTCCAGGGCTGGTCGGCAATCGACGAGTCGATGGTGACCGGTGAGAGCGTGCCTGTCGAGCGCACTGTCGGCGCGGCGGTGATCGGGGGAACGATCAACGGCACCGGCAGCCTGCTCGTCCGCGCGACGCGCGTCGGAAAGGACACCACTCTGGCGCAGATCGTGCGTCTTGTCGAACAGGCTCAGGCGTCGCGCGCGTCCAGCCAGCGTCTGGCCGATGACATCGCGGCGGTATTCGTGCCGGTGATCCTCGTGCTGGCCGCAGCCACATTCCTAGGCTGGATGCTTCTGGGACCCGAACCGCGCTTGCCGTTCGCGCTGCAGACGGCGATCGCGGTCCTCATCATCGCCTGCCCGTGCGCGCTTGGCCTGGCAACTCCGGCGGCGATCATCGTCGGCACGGGGCGGGGCGCGGAACTCGGCGTCCTGATCCGCGATGGCCTGGTGCTGGAGCGAACCGGCAGGATCGATACGATCGTGCTGGACAAGACGGGCACGCTGACAACTGGCAAACCACACTTCGTGGGGATTCAGGTCGTCCCGGGCGCGAGCGAGGCGGACGTGCTCGCGTTCGTCGCGACGGCGGAGCGTGGCTCGGAGCACCCGATCGGCCGCGCCATCATCGCCGAGGCGGAGAGGCGTGGCGTGGCCGAGGGCACCCTCGAATCGTTCGTGGCCGTGCCGGGCCTCGGATTCCACGCCCGCGTGAGCGGCCGGGATGTCCTGGTGGGTACGCTTGGCTTCCTCGAACGGTACGGCGTGGCAACCGAACCCCTGCGCGGCCTGGCGCCAGAGCCGGGCGCGACGCCGGTTTACGCCGCGATCGACGGTAGGTCCGCCGCGATGCTGACGGTCGCGGACGTCGCCCGGCCCGAGGCGAAAGGCGCAATCGCGGATCTGCGCGCCCTCGGGCCTCGAGTGATGATGCTCACCGGCGATTCCGAGGGCGCCGCACGCGCGGTCGCAACCTCGCTGGGTATCGACGATGTGTTGGCACGCACCGCGCCCGAGGAGAAGGCCCGCCGGGTGGCGGAGCTTCAGGCCGGTGGCCAGGTGGTCGCGATGGTCGGTGATGGCATCAACGACGCCCCGGCGCTGGCGCAGGCCGATCTCGGCATCGCGATCGGCACCGGTACCGACGTCGCCATGGCCGCATCGGACATCACGCTCATCGGGTCCGACCTTCGCGCGCTCGCCACCGCAATCGCCCTCTCGCAGCGCACGCTGGGCACGATCCGCCAGGGGCTGTTCTGGGCATTCGCGTATAACGTCTTCCTCATTCCGGTGGCGATGGGCGCGCTCTACCCTCTGTTCGGCCTCCTGCTGAGCCCGCTGCTGGCCGCGGCGGCCATGGCGATGTCCAGTGTGAGCGTGGTCACGAACGCCCTCCGCCTGCGCCAGTTCGCACGACCGACCGACATGGCGCGTTTCGCCGATCCCTCGCTGATCGACCGTCTGCGGGATTCGGGCTACCTGGTTGCGATTGCCACCGCCGCGATCGCGTTCGGTGCTGTGGCGATGTGGGCCGGGCTCGGGCAGGTCGACGCGCACGGGTCGGCCGCGCCGCCCGTGGCCATCGTCATACGCGACGGCGGGATGGCTCCCGACGTCGTCGCCATGCACGCGAACGAGCGGACGCGGTTCTCAATCCTGAACGCCGACGGTGTGTCCCGAGAGATCGTGGTCACGTTGGCCGAGCAGCGCCTGGCAACACGTGCACCCGCGGCCGGGTCCGCGCCCCTGAGGATCGAGGCGCCTGCCGGAGAGTATCCCGTGAGTGTCGACGGGACCGTCGTCGGCCGAATCGTCGCTCATTGATCGCGAGATGAGAGGAGTAGTCCCGTGCGTAAGGTTCTGAACGTCCCCGATATCTCCTGCGAGCACTGCGAGCGCGCGATCACCGAGGCGCTGCAACCCATGGCGGGTGTCGCCTCGATCGCCGTGGACATCCCCGGCCACCGGGTGACGGTCGAGTACGACGAGTCCCGTGTGACCGTTGCGCGCATCAAGGCCGCGGTGGAGGGAGCGGACTACCCGGTCGCTTCGATCGAGTGATTCGGGCGAGGGGAGGAGGTTCGTCCTCCCCTCGCCGATCCTCCTCAGCCGACCTTCGGCAGGTGGGTCAGGGCCTCGCGGATCGCCGACTCGGGATACTCGTGATCCTCGAGTTTGCCTGCGAAGAACGCGTCGTAGGCGCCCATATCGAAGTGGCCGTGCCCGCTGAGGTTGAACAGGATGACCCGTCTCTCACCGGCTTCCTTCGCCTGCAGCGCCTCGTCGATCGCGGACTGGATCGCGTGGGCCGACTCGGGCGCCGGAATGATACCCTCCGTCCGCGCGAAAGTGACCGCCGCCTGGAAGATCTTCGTCTGCGGATGCGCCACGGCCTCGATCATGCCTTGATCGAGAAGGAGGCACACGAGCGGCGCATCGCCGTGGTAACGCAGGCCCCCCGCATGGATGGCGGGAGGAATGAACGTGTGCCCGAGCGTGTGCATCTTGACCAGAGGCGTGAGTCCGACCGTATCGCCCAGGTCGTAGGCGTAGACGCCCCGAGTCAGCGTGGGGCAGGCGGTCGGCTCCGCGGCGACGATGCGCGTCCTGCGCCCGCGCCGGACATTCTCGCCGACAAACGGGAAGACGAGTCCGGCGAAGTTCGAACCGCCACCGACGCAGCCGATGACGACATCCGGATACTCCCCGGCCTTCTCCATCTGCTTCAGCGCCTCCTGACCGATCACCGTCTGGTGAAGGAGGACGTGGTTCAATACCGAACCGAGCGAGTAGTGCGCGTCGTCGTGGGTCGCGGCATCCTCGACCGCCTCGGAGATCGCGATCCCCAGGCTACCGGGAGAGTCCGGGCTCTCCGCAAGCACTTTGCGCCCGGCGTTCGTCTCCGGCGAGGGACTGGCGAAGATCCGGGCGCCGTAGGCCTCGATCATGGACCGCCGATACGGCTTGTGAAAGTAGCTCGCCTTGACCATGTAGACGGTGCATTCGAGCCCGAAGAGGGCGCAGGCGAAGGACAGCGCGCTGCCCCACTGGCCCGCGCCGGTCTCGGTGGTCAGGCGACGGATGCCGTCCTGCTTGTTGTAGTAAGCCTGCGCGATGGCCGTGTTTGGCTTGTGGCTTCCCGCCGGGCTGACACCCTCGTACTTGTAGTAGATGTGCGCCGGTGTCCCGAGCGCCTTCTCGAGACGGTGGGCGCGATACATCGGCGATGGCCGCCACAGACGATAGATGTCGCGCACCTCGTCGGGGATCTCGATCGCTCCCTCGCGCGACACCTCCTGGAGAATGAGCGACATCGGGAACAGAGGCGCCAGATCGGCCGGACCGATCGGTTGCCCGGTGCCGGGGTGCAGCACAGGCGGCGGCGGCACCGGAAGGTCCGGAACGATGTTGTACCAGTGGGTCGGGATCTCGCTCTCGTCCAACAGGATCTTCGTTTCGCCGGTCTGGGCCATGGATCTCCCTCCTTCTCGCGAAAACTTGGCCCCCGGAGCGTATCGTACCGGAGCGGTATGCCGATCGTGAGGGACGAGGGCCATCGTCAGGCAGGCCGGGCGATCGGCGTTAGTCCGGCGCGCACGGCGTCCCCGGGTCGCACCAGAGGCGTGAACGCTCGAGGCACCCGGAGCGTCACGCGCGAACCGAACTTGATCATTCCGATGCGCTCCCCGCGCGGGAGCTGATCGCCGGCCGAGACCCACAGGACGATCCTCCGCGCGACGATGCCCGACATGAGGCCGAGCACGGCGCGACCGTGTTCTGTCTCGTACGACAGGATCTGCCGGTTATTCGTAGCCGCGCCGGCCAGGAACGCGGGACGGAAACCGCCGGCGACCGCCTCGATCCGCGCGATCCGCGCCGCGTAGGGAATACGCTGGACGTGCACGTTCCAGAGCGCCAGGAAGATCGCGATCTCCCAGGCGGCACCGATCCACGGATCCTCGACCGCGGCGACGGAGACGACGCGCCCGTCAGCCGGCGCCAGCCAGCTCGAACCAGGGACAATCGGCCGATTGGGATCCCGCAGCGCCCAGCCAATCGCCGCGCAGACGATTCCCAGCGCCGCGCTCGCGAGCGGCCATCGTCGGAGCAGGAACGCCGCCACGCCCAGAGGCACGAGGAGTGACCATCCCTCGGAGATCGGTCGAATCCCGGCGGGTGCCCAGCGTGCCACGAGGGATCGGTATAACACGTGCGGCCTTCGTGACAGACTCACCAGGCAGGAGAGACCGCCAATGCGCCGCGCAGCCATTCTCATCTTCGATGACGTCGAGGTCCTCGACTTCTGCGGGCCGTTCGAGGTACTCGCCTCGGCGCGCGTTCCCGGCGGCGAGGAGCGCGCGAAGCGGCCCCGCGCGTTCGAGGTCGTCACCGTAGCAGCGCGCGCCGACATCGTCACCTGCCGGGGCGGCCTGCTCGTGCGGCCGAACCACACGTTCCACGATTGCCCCACGCCGGATCTTATCGTTCTCCCCGGCGGATACGGAGTCGAACGGGCGCGCAGGGATCCCGCGGTGTTGCGCTGGATCGACCTCACGGTCGGGGTGGCGACGTTGGTGACGTCAGTGTGCACCGGCGCGTTCCTCCTCGCCGAAGCTGGCCTGCTCAACGGTCGCCCCGCCACCACCCACTGGGTGGAGATACCCGCCCTCCGCGCGCAGTTTCCGGAGATCGACGTACGGGACGATTACCGGGTCGTCGACATCGGGAAGATCATCACCTCGGCGGGTGTCTCGGCAGGGCTCGACATGGCACTCCACGTGATCTCGCGACTCCACGGTCGCGATGCCGCCCGTGAGACCGCTCGCTCCATCGAGTATCGCTACGAACCGGTTCCCACCCTGGTGCTCTAGCTCCGTCCACTCTCTACCAGCTTGCCTAGGGTTTCTCTACTCGATCGTGCGCACCGTATGGGCTTCGATCCATTTCCAGTCCACTTCATTGCCCAGACCCGGTTTCTCCCAGGGACCGAAGGTACCGTCTTTGGCAATCTCGGTGGCAGCGGTGTGGATGCCGGGTGGTGCGGGAAAACCTTCGGGAATGAGCGACTCAAAGTAGCGGCAGTTGGCAATGGCACAGGCCACATGCAGCATGGGGATCTGGGAACCGTGAATGGCGCATTGCATTCCAAAGGCTTCGCAGATGTGGGCGGTCTTCATGACGCCGGTGAAGCCGCCGTGCATCTTCATAATGGGGTCGGTGAGCATGATGTCACCGGCGCCGGCCAGAATATGGTCGAGTGCGCTGAAGGGGCCGCCTGGACTGACTTCGTGGACGGCCAACGGAATCGTGAGGGCGTTAGCTAGTCGCGCCAGAGCGGTGAGATTCAAGTGATCCATCGGCTCCTCATACCAGTAGTAGTTGAGTTCCTCCAAAACACGCCCCAAATAGAGGGCATCCTCGAAAATGAAGCCGGTGGAGGCGTCGTACATCAGCACAACGTCGTCGCCGACATGTTTGCGCAGGGCGCGAAAAAGTTTGGCATCATCCTGCACTCGCCCCCAAGCGTGAAGCTTGATCGCCCGGTAGCCACGGCGAAAGACTTCATCGGCCAGGCCGAGGAATGCTGGGATCGAGCCAAGCGCCTGGGTGCTGGCATAGGCCGGGAGACGCTGGCGCGCGCCACCGAGCAGACGATAGACCGGCTGCCCGGTGACTTTGCCCATGAGATCCCATAGGGCAATATCGACGGCATCGATCGCCCCGCCGATGGAATGACTGCGCAAGTTGCGCCAGAGGTCTTGCCAGATCTCTTCGATGCGCAAGGGGTCGCGACCGATCAGTTTCCACTTCATCTCTTCCATGTTGGCATCGCGCCAGGCAGTGCTATGGCCTTCCACGCCCTCGTCGGTTTGGATGCGGAGCAGCGCGTCGCGGCCCTTCGTGCCGCCAGGCATCAGGCCATCGCGCCAGATGACGGGTCCGCGTTCCCATTCCAAAACATGGACTTTCAGCCCGGTAATCTTCACGAATGCCTCCTCATTGCCGCGGGTGCAAGATCGCCGATTGAACTTTTCAACCCACTATCCGCAGCCTTAGCTGTCGGGTTCGGCCGACAGAGCTGGCCTACGGGCTCTCGCCCCATTCACCCCTGGCACGACACCTCGTCGCGCCGCTGGTTCCCCCCTCGACGCGTGCTCGGCGGATCGACTCGGCTGCCGTATTCGGATGTTTCCTGTATGTCGACACCGTCAATCAAATCGACTTGTGACGCGGTCGGTGTCGTGCTCGCCGCGTCTTAGAACCGCGCGACGGTATGCCTGCCGACAAAAGCCCAGTCGATCTCTGCGCCCCAGCCCGGAAGCATCGAGGGCTTCAGGCAGCCGTCGACGACGGCGGGGGGATTCGTGATGCCCGATTCGAGCGCGCGATCGCGGTGGGAGCCGAAATGCTCGAAGTAGAGCGTGTTCTGAATCGCGCACTGAAGGTTGACGTGGACGTGACCGCCGAGGCCGCCCCCCGCGTTCATCTCGACCGTGGTGCCGTGCAGCTCGGCGAAATGGGCCATCTTGACTAGCGCGGTCGTCCCATTACGCGCGTTTGCGCGGACGAGATCGGTGGCACGCGCCATCAGCCACTCGACACAGATATCGAGGTCGTACATCAGCATCTCGGTCGCCATTACGGGCATCGTGAGAGCCGCGCAGAGTTCCTGATAATCGCGAAGTCGTTGCTCGCGAAACGGCTCCTCAAGCCACAGAAAGCCGAGATCCTGCATGACCCGTCCGACCTCGATCGCCTCGCGGAGCGCGTACGAGCAGACCGGGTCGTTGATCAGGACATAGTCGTCAGGCAAGCGCGGTCGGAGCTCTCTGAAGAGGGCGATGTTCGCGCGGCCCCCGGCGTAGTTGTGGAACTTGTAGGCGGTGATGCCCCAGCGCTCGCGAATCCGCTCGGTGACGCCGAGGTAGTGATCGGCGGTCGTCCCGTCGTCTCCGGTGTGGTAGGCCGGAATCGCATCGCGCACCTGCCCGAGGAGCTGGCAGACGGGCAGACCGGCGACCTTTCCGGCGATGTCCCAGAGGCAGTTGTCGAAGTCTCCGAACCATCCCGGCGTCTGGTACACCCAGCGCGTCCCCAGATGCAGCTTCTGATAGATCTCCTCGCGTCGCATCGGGTCGAGGCCGATCACCTGGGTTCGGATGACGTCGAGCACCGCCGGCGTCAGTCTGGGAGAACTGGCAGTGCAGACGCCCTCGACTCCCGTGTCGGTTCGGACGCGCAGGAAAATC
This sequence comes from Chloroflexota bacterium, assembly GCA_016875715.1. Classification (GTDB taxonomy): domain Bacteria; phylum Chloroflexota; class UBA6077; order FW602-bin22; family FW602-bin22; genus VGOZ01. Next base: position 16,122 of record VGOZ01000075.1, read on the forward strand.
TCGCTGTCCGCGCCATCCCCGGGCAGCCCCTCGTGGGTCGGGCGCCCGGTTGATGGAACAGTGATCAGCCTGAGCCTCCGCGCGATCGAGTTGGGAATCTCGACAACGATCGCCTCGACGCTCTCAATTCTCATCCCTTCAACCCCGACATAACGATGCCCTGCACGAAGTAACGCTGAAAGCTGAAGAACAGCAGAA
>VGOZ01000076.1 GCA_016875715.1 Chloroflexota bacterium
GCCACCCGCCGCGGCACCGACCCCTTCCGACACGTAGCACCGGGTCGCGAAAGCCCGTGCGAGTCGTGCTGCAGCGCGTGCGGCGGGCGTCGGTCGCCGTCAACGGCGACGTGATCGCGGCGATCGGTCGAGGGCTGGCACTTCTGGTTGGCATCGGGCCAGGCGATACGCGTGACGTGGCGCGCCTCGTCTCCGATCAGATCGTGGGCCTGCGAGTCTTTCCGGATGACGAAGCCAAGACCAACCGCTCGGCCCTCGACGTCCAGGCCGAAGTGCTTGTGGTGAGTCAGTTCACACTCTATGCGGACCTGACGCGCGGCCGACGCCCCGGCTTCACGAACGCGGCCCCGCCGGCCCTCGCTGCTCCCCTCGTCGACTACCTAGGCGACCTGATTCAGGCCCGAGGCCTGCGTGTGGTCCGCGGACGTTTCGGTGCGGAGATGATCGTGGCAATCGAGAATGACGGCCCCATGACGATCGTGCTAGCGCGCGACTGAGGTCGCGCATTCGAGGCGTACCGAGAGCCGCGCTACGTAGCCCGGGCTCGCCGTCCCTGACTCGCGATGCTGAACGTGGACAACGGTTGCGCGCACACGCGCCGACGGCACATGTAGGTAAACCACCGTCCCCTCCTCAGCAACAATCGTCTCGCGCATGGGCACGGTTCGGCACCACTCAGCGATCGCTGCCGAGCGCACGCGGTGAGCGGACGACGTGACGAGGCCGATCGCTTCCATCTCACGACGATCCTGATAGTCCTGGACCCACAACGTGAAGCCGTAGTAATGGGCGTCGCGCTGCACGCGTTCGGTCGCACTGATTCCGCATGCGGCAATCGGCTGGCCATCGCTATCGCGAATCGTGAATGCCTGATCGTACGTGTGGTCTCCGATCTCGTAGTTGGCCTCGAACCTCTGAACTGTGACGGAGTGTGTCGGGGTTCGCGCGCCGCTCGTCGCCCCGTCGACACGTTGTATGCGGACGCCAAGGCGGGACTCCCGAGGTGAGCTCTCCTCGGGAGGGCTATCCGCCGCCGCGCCATCGTGCGCGCGTACGTTCGTGACGTGAGTCCTAGAGCGGAGCTTCTCGGCCACCTCCGTCAGCGCGGCGGTGATGGGTCGCGAACTCAGGCCGGGAGGCATCACGAACCATTTGGAGCCGGTGACCTCCTCGTCCAGCGATGGCCCGCGGCGAGCCACATGGACCACGCCACGGGTATCCCGCCTCCGCTGCATGAAGTAAGCGATGAGAACACCGATAACGACCGACAGAAGCATCACCAGAATCACGCCGATGTTTGCGATCGGCGCGCCCACGGCGGACTCGACCTCGCCCTGGCGGAGCGCGCGCGCGAGTTCGCGGAGTGGGCTGCCAGTAATCGACCCAGGATTAGTGCGACGGAACTCCTCGATCGTGTTTTCAATTAGATTGATGGGCGACGTACCGGTGACCTCGAGGCGTCGTCGTGCGTTGAAGACGCTCTTCTCCTTGGCATAGAGGTCCGCGACGATCATCGCCAGGTCGTGGTTCGTGACGTTCGGCGCCCCCTGGGATGTGGAGAGCCGCAGGATCATGGCGCCGAGCGCGAAGCCGAGCAGCAGGCCGCCGATTGCGAGGAGCCGTATTGCCCCCGGGCCGCGCGCGGACCAGAACCCGGCGATCTTGGTGGGCGCGCCGATCATCGAGCGATCACCACCAATCTGCTCCAAACCCAGCCCTTGTGATCGCCGAACTGGACTTGATACCACAGGCCCTCCCCTTCGATGCGGTCGCCCTGGATCGACCCGAGGATGCGGACCTCGGCGCCGTTGGGAATCAAAGCGAGCGACGCGCTGCCGCGCTTCGGCTCCGCCCGGAGGATCGCATTGCCCCCTTCGGTGGGCTTGATGACGCCGGTCGATCCCGTGATAGCGGGTCGCGGCGTCGCCGCGCTGGGCGATTCACCACGAGGGGTCGCGGTTGCACTGGCAGCTGAAAGACCTGGCGTGGGGGTGGGGATCGAGACGCCTGGCTGGCCGAGCACGATCGGAGTCGGCGTCGAGACAGGCGCGAACATCACCTCGTCGCCGGAGCTGAAGGCGACCGGGGTGGATCGGGCGGCGGTCGGCGCCGCGAAGGTTGCGGTTGTCGGACTCAGCAGCGCCTTTCCAAACGCGTCGAGAGCCTCCGCGTCATGACGCTGACGGGAGTCACGGGAGGTAGCGTACCGTTCGGCCAGGTTGAGCACGGTCGTGGCCGGTTGCCCGATGCCGACGGACACGAGACGATCCCGAAGGAGTTGCGGGCTCTCGCCCTGGGCGTGAAGCTGGCTGGCATACAGGACATAGCTTTCGACTCGCGGGTCCTGGCCTGAGAAGACACGCGGCACGGCGACTAGCGCAACAACCAGACCGATCACGATCGCGCCGACGATGACGATCGGTTCCCTCCCACCATCATCGGTCTTGATACGGCTGAGTCTGCGATTCCTCGACACCAACGTCCTCCAGGTTGACGGGCAGTTATTCTAGGGGTGGGTAATACCGCATCCCGGCCGCAGGCCGGCTCTATAACCAATCTCTAATGACATAATACTGCGAGCTAACGTCCTGAAGAACTGGTGTTCTATGGTGCGGTTAGGGGCCCAGGCAAGGTTCGAACCTTCCGGTTTCAACGAGGCTTCGTGCCTCGTGCGAGATTCCGGGGGGCACCTGTTGTTTATGGAACATATGTTCCAGATGCGAGAAATGCTCTCGCGGCGGCGACGCGCTTTAGCTTTGCACCACATAACGCCCGATCAGCGGGGCGAGCGCGGTACGGCGTTCCGCGGGGATGAGGTCTGCCCGGGTCATGATCGCGTCCCGCAGCGCATCACCGCACATGCACCTCCTCGGAGCTGAGGCGCCGCCGATGGCAACGCGTAGGGCATGCCGGGCGCGATCGACGTTTCTCAGGAGATTTGCGACCACCATTTCCACGGTGACCGCCTCCTCACTCTCGTGCCAGACGTCGTAGTCCGTGGCCAGAGCGAGCATCGCGTAGCAGATCTCGGCCTCACGAGCGAGACGGGCCTCCGGCAGCGCGGTCATCCCGATCACCGATGCGCCCCACGACTGGAACACGCGCGACTCCGCCCGGGTCGAGAACTGCGGCCCCTCGATGCAGACATAGGTTCCACGCGGGTGAACCGTGACCCCGCGACCGTCTGCCGCGCGCGCCAGGATCGCCGAGAGGTCGGAGCAGAATGGATCAGCAATTCCGACATGCGCGACGATGCCCTCGCCGAAGAAGGTATTAGCGCGCTGCCGGGTGCGATCGATGAGTTGATCCGGAATCACGATGTCCAGGGGATGGATCTCCTCACGCATGGAGCCCACCGCGCTGACCGCGATCAGGCGTTCAACCCCCAGCGTCTTGAAGCCGAAGATGTTCGCCCGACTGTTCAGTTCGGTGGGGGCGATGCGATGGCCCCGCCCGTGTCGGGGAAGGAACGCGACCCGCTCTCCGTCGATCTCACCCAGCACGTACGCATCGCTGGGAGCACCGAACGGGGTATCGAGCCGGACCTCGCGCACGTTCCGGAGGCCCTCCATCTCGTAGAGCCCGCTGCCGCCGATGATCCCGATACGGGTGCGGGCGTCATCCATCATGCGATCCCAATTCGGATCGAGTGCGTCGCACGTCAAGACACCTCAATCTTCGCCGCTCGCTCGTATCGTCGGACCAACCCCGCCAAATCATCTCCGCCCATGCCGTCGTCAGCGCCCGCCTGAAAGACCTCTTGGGCGCGCCGCGCCATGTCGAGGCGGACGCCGAGGTCCGTGGCGAGGTGATTGATCAGGCCGAGATCCTTCAAAATCAGGTTCACGGCCGTACCGGCAGCGAAGTTGCGCTTCTCGACAAGTGGAACCGTCCGTTCCAGCATGCGCGAGCCGCCGAAACCCGTACCGACTACTGCGAGGATGGTTCCAATGTCAGCGCCGGCTCGCGCGCCGAAGACGAGTGCCTCGGCGACTCCCGCCATGTTGATCGCGACGAGAAGTTGATTCACCAGTTTGATCGCGCTTCCGGCCCCGCTGGGTCCGCAGTGGCGTATGTTCTTACCCAGAATCCGAAAGAGCGGCTCCGCGCGTGAGAACGCCTCGGCGCTCCCGCCCACCATAATGGTGAGCGTCGCCGCGCTGGCGCCCGCCGGGCCGCCGCTGACTGGCGCATCCAGGAATTCGCCGCCCCTCCGGCGAGCCTCGTCGGCGCACCGGCGACTCGTCTCCAGTCCGACGGTGGAATGGTCGACCAGCAATCGGCCGGGATCGAGATGGGGTACCAGTCCTTCCTCGCCGAAGTAGACGCGCTCGACTTGCTCCGTGTTTGGTAGGCAGGTGAAGATCACCTCCGCCTGACGGGCGACTTCACGCGGCGTTCTCGCCGCGACAGCCCCAGCCACCACCAGGTCGTCCACCGCGGGTCGACTCCGGTTCTGAACGTACAAACTGTGTCCCGCGGCGATTAGATGCCGCGCCATGGGCTTGCCCATCAGCCCAAGACCGATGAACCCAAGTCTCACGTACGCACTCCCGCCACAATGCCGAAGTATAGAATCGACCTCGCGTGGCCCTCCGCACTGCCGTCTTCGACGTCCATCGCCGCCTGAAGGGGCGCCTGATGGAGTTCGGTGGTTGGGAGCTTCCCGTCCAGTACACTTCGATCGTCGACGAGCATCACGCCGTTCGGCGACACGCGGGCCTCTTCGACGTGTCGCACCTTGGCCGTGTGCGGGTGCGCGGTTCGGGGGCCAGCGCAGCGTTGCAGCTCCTCACCACGAACGATCTCCGACGGATCGGTCCCGGTCAGGCGCAGTACTCGTTGCTCCTCAATCGGGCCGGGGGGATCGTGGATGACATCTTCATCTACCAGATCGCCTCGGAGGAGTACCTGGTCGTCGTCAACGCGGCGACGCGTGAGAAGGACCTCACGTGGATGCGCGCCGCGGCACCAGGGGTCGCCATCGAAGATGAGACCTTCACGTCCGCGACGTTCGGTCTGCAGGGGCCGCGCGCGGTCGACCTTCTCGCGCCGCATCTCGGACCCGCCGTGTCCGCGTTGCGACGCAACGAGCACCGTGCGATGACCTGGAACGGACGGACGATGCTGGTCGCAAGGACGGGGTATACGGGCGAACGGGGAATTGAGTTGTTCCCTCTTTTTGCCGATGCGATGTCAGTCTTCGAGAGCTTGCTCTCGCTGGAAGGAGTTGCGCCGTGCGGACTCGGCGCGCGAGACACTCTCCGGCTCGAGGCCGGCAACCGGCTCTACGGCCAGGACATGAGTGAGGACACCTCGCCTCTCGAGGTCGGGCTGGACTGGGTGGTTGACTTCGAGAAGGGGGACTTCGTCGGCCGTGATTCGTTGATCGGCATGCGGGAGCGTGGTGGACCAAGCCATCTGCTCGCGGGCTTCGCCAGCGAGGGGCGAGCCGTGCCGCGTCACGATGCCCGGGTGCTGTACGGCGGCGAGTTCGTCGGGCGGGTGACGAGCGGTTCCTATGCGCCAAGCCTCGATCGCAACATCGGTTTCGCGGTCGTGCCAGGCGACGTCGCTCGGCCGGGGACTGCGATCGCGATTGAGATCCGCGGCGCCGCCGTTCCGGCGACGGTGGTCGATACCCCGTTCTATCGCCGATCCCGGTCGTAAGTCGGGTCAGTCAGTTCGCCCGCCCGACTCCAGGCGGTGTCACTTCCACGATCGCGTGGCGGTAGCAGTCGATCACGCGGGTGGCGCCGAGCTGACGCTCGCGGATGTTGCGCCCGTACCCGAGGTGCGTGTGCCCGTGCAACATGATGCTGGGTCGATGCCGTAGCACGAGCCGTGTCACCGAGGGGAACCCGCGATGGACTGGATCGTCCGCCTCGGAGCCATCGGGGAGCGCGGGCGGCGCGTGGGTCACGAGGATGTCGAGGCTGCCGGCAAGGTGGACGCGCCAGCCGAGCATCCAGGCGCGACGCGCCATGGTCCGATCGCGGCACTCGATCCCGCTGCCGCCGTACCAGCGCGAGCCTTCCAGTCCGGCGATCTTGAGATTGCGGAAGCGAACGATGCGTCCGTTGAGATCCTCGCAGCCGCCGGGAGGACTCTCGGCATAGCCAGTATCGTGGTTGCCGCGGACGTAGAAGCACGGCACATTGAAGCGGGAGACGAGGTAGTCGAGGTAGGCCGAAGAGAGGTCGCCGCAAGAGATGATCGCGTCGATTTGCCCCCATCGCTCGCGTATGAAATGTTCGCCAAGCGCCCGGTCCTCGGCATCGGCGATTGCGAGCAAGCGCACGCTGCTAGTCACGTGCGAATCGCGTTGGGGTGATCGCGGCGGACGGAATCGTGGAGGTCGGCGGTCGGCCGGCGGCCGCCAAGGCCGGACCGTTATCGAACGGCGCTCCCCGGCCGAGCGCCAGCCCATCCCCGCCAAAGCCGCTGGCGTGCTGTAGGCCTGGCGGGTCGAGGCTCGTCCAGCGTCGAATCTGTGCCTCCATATCCCGCTCCAGTGCAGCGCGTTCGACCCCGCCACGTGCCATCGCGATCGCGTCGATCGCCGCGCCCGGGTTCACCGTCGCCAGGCGGCATCCGGCAACGGTGACACTGACGAATCGATCGACGATCGCGCGCCGCTCGTTGAGGATGCCGCGCCGCGTCACCAGAACGTGAGCGTAGCGACCCGCCGTCGGAGCGTCGAGCGCGAGGACCGACACCAGTTCGAGGCCGTTGAGATGGGCCGCGACAAGTCGCTCCGCCGACGTGATCGCGAAGTCGTCCCGACCGAGCGCCACACTGGCGAGCGCTCGGTCGGGTTCATCCACGCGGAGATGCACGAGCAGGCGCGCTGCTTCGAATAGACCCGTCTCCAGGCCCAGGAACAGCGGCGCAAGCGCCGCCTCCGGTTCTCGGGTGAGGACCACCGTGGCCGCGTCGATGCCGGCCGGGGGTGCGGGCGCTGGGACTGGTGAGACTCGACCCCGCGCGGTCGGGCGCGGGATGGCACTCGGCGTCGGTCGCGGCGGAAGCGTGGGGGTCGGAGGAACAGGCGGCAATGTTGCCGTGGGGACGACGATCGGGGTGGGCTGGCTGCATGCGATCGCGAGCGCCCCGAGGATCGCGCCAGAGAGCAGCGCACGGCGTCTCCACCGCATCACGAGCCGTCGTCCTTCCAGGGAAGGACCCGGCGCTCGAGCCAGAGCACCGCGCTGAAGAGTGTCACACTCATCGCCGCGGCCACGGCGATCGCGGCAAAGACACGATCGGTCTGAAGTTGATCCACCGCGCGCAACATGTAGATTCCCAGACCCTGACTCGCGCCGACCCATTCCCCGACAATCGCGCCGATGATCCCGTAGGTGACACCGATGCGCAGCCCGGAGAAGATCCCTGGCAGCGCGGCGGGCCAGCGCACCCGCAGGAAGACCTGCTGTCCGGTCGCACCCATCGCGCGGAGCAGGCTCACGGCGTCGCTGTCCACCCTCTGCAGCGCGTCCAGCGTGGAGACCGCCATGGGAAAGAAGCAGACGATCGCAACCACCACGATCTTCGGTGCGATGCCATAGCCGAGCCAGATCACCAGGAGGGGCGCGATGGCGATGATGGGCACCGTCTGAGAGAGGACCAGGATGGGATAGATCGCCGCGCGAACGCGGGGCATCCGATCCATCACGATCGCCAGTCCGATTCCAAGCAGGGCGGCTGCGCCAAGCCCGAGCAGGCTCTCGAGAAGGGTGGCCGACATGTGGAAAGCGATAGCTGTCGACTGCTCCACCAGGGTTTCGGCGATCATCAAGGGCGATGGGAGCAGCCAGCGTGGCACTCCGGTCGCGACTGTCGCGACGTGCCAGAGTGCCAGGACGGCCGCGATGGCCGTCAGCCCGAGGAGTGGTCCGTCGCGCCTCACTGCTGCGGTGCCTCGGCGCCCTCGCGCGCCAGCGCATCCAGCAGGTCGGCTTTCAGGCGGGCGAACCGCTCGTCCGCGAAGAGCGCGACCCGGCGCGGTCGATCGAACGGGGAGGTGACCTCGCGGACGATCGTACCCGGTCGCGAACTCATCACGAGGACGCGATCGGCGAGGAACAGCGCCTCATCGACATCGTGCGTGACGAGGAGGATGGACCTCTGCCGCGGGTGCCACACCTCTTGCACCCAGAGGTGGAGTTGTGCGCGTGTCAGCGCATCGAGAGCGCCGAACGGTTCGTCGAGCAGGACCGTGGAGTGGCCGATCAGGAAGGTTCTCAGCAGCGCCACGCGCTGGCGCATGCCGCCGGAGAGCTGCGCTGGCCAGTGCTCCTCGAAGCCAGTCAGCCCGAAGTGCGAGAAAGTCTCGGCGGCTCGGGCGCGGGCCACCCGACGCGGTGTTCCGGCCAGTTCCAGGGGGAGAGCCGCGTTATCGAGCGCGCGCAGCCAGGGCAGTAGGAGATCGCGCTGCGGCATGAATGAGACCTTGCCCGGACGCCCCACGACGGAATCTCCGCCCAGCGTCACGTCTCCCGACGAAGGGGTCCGCAGACCTGCGGCGATGGCGAGGAGGGTGCTCTTGCCGCAGCCGCTGGGTCCGACGATCGCCACGAACTCGCCTGGCTCCATGGCGAATGTCACCCCGACGAGGGCCCGTATCGGTACCGCAGTCCCGGGAAACGTCATCGCGACATCGCGGAAGGTGAGCACGGTCTGGTGATTATCCGGCGCATTCATCTCTTCGGCCACGGTGTCTCGCCCGGGAGGTGACAGGCTGTTCGCCTATACTCGGTACCCGAGTCGGAACGGGGGCAAGCGTGCCAGCGGCGCGAGTTCTCATCGTTGACGATAGCTCGCTGGCGCGGACAGTCATCGGGCAAGCCGTAGTCCAGGCGGGGTTCGCGGTTGCCGGTGAGGCGACCGATGGCATCGAGGCGGTAGCGGCATATCAGCGGCTTCGGCCGGATCTGGTCACGATGGATCTGACGATGCCAGGGGTCGATGGGCTGACCGCGCTGCGGAGCATCCTCGAGTTCGATCTGGCGGCCCGCATCGTCGTCGTCAGCCTCGCCGGACAGGAGAGTACCGTCGTTCGGGCGCTCCAGGCTGGAGCTCTCGGGTTTCTGCTCAAGCCGTTCGAGCCGGGCCAACTGATGGACCTGCTCCGCAGGACGGGCGCGATCGCCCCCGCCGCAGCCACCGACGAGCGACGCCGCATCTACCTGGTCGAGGCGCACCGGAAGCTGGAGGCCCTTGGCGAAGATGTGCGCGATGTCGCCGCGACGCCTGCCTCACGCGTGCCAATCGCGGCGCTGCAGCGTCGCGCCGAGATCCTCGCCGTACTCGCCAGTCGCGGAGGTGACCGATCGACCCACAGCCTGGCCGAGTCCCTCGGTCGGCTTGCGGCCGCGCTCTCGCCCCCGCCACCGGTCACGCCGGAGATGAGCGGCCTGATGCACGAGTCGATCCTGGTACTGCAGCGCTGTCTCTCCGGCTTCGCAAGGGATGATGAACAATCGCTCCTCGCTCAGGCGTACGCTCAGCGACTGGCGGCTGCGATCGCACACGCCCGTCGATTGGGCGAGGATCCCTCACTGGCAGTCGCGGCGATCGTCGGCGTCGATGCCTTCACCCGGCGGGTTCTCCGGGGCTTTCTCCGGCGGGAGGGGTTCGGGGTGGTCATGTGCGAGACCGTGGATGCCGCGCACGAACTACCGGCCGCGAGCGTCGTTCTTCTGGATGGTGATGCGCCGCGCTTTGATGGTCCCGGGTCGATTCGGCGTCTGCGCGATGCGGCCGGAACAGCATCGTCGGCGCTCCTCTACCTTACGCCGCGCGGCGACCTCTCGGAGAAACTGGCCGCGTTTCAGGCCGGGGCCGATGACGTGATCGTGACACCGTTTGAGCCCGAGGAGGTCGTCGCCCGCGCCTTGGCGATCGTGGGTCGGATCGGGCGCACGCCCGTGGCACGCCCGCTGTCTACGCCGTCCGAGCCAGGGTTACTTGAGGAGCCAGTGACATCGTGACGGTGAATCAGGGAAATCTGTGGATCGCCCGGGCGATCTTCGATCTAGGGGGCGTCCAGTTCGGGAGCTTCAACGCCGGCGAGACTGCGGTGAACTCTCCGGTCTTCGTCAATCCGCGCGTGATGTTCACACAGCCGGTGCTCTTGAGGCGCATAGCCGAGATCATCGCCGCCGAGGTGGCGGCAGGCCAAGCGCGACGGCGGCCCCGGTACAGCCGCTTCTCTCTTGTCGCTGGCGTGCCGTTCGGCGGCCTGCAACTCGCCACCGCCTACGCACTCCAGGCGGATATCTCGCTGGTCTTGGTCCATCCGGTTCGACCCGGCCACGATGGAAGCGCAATCGAGGGGCAATTCGTCGACGACGATCATGTCCTGATCCTCGATGACCTGATGACTGGTGGCGGCAGTATCGTCCGTACAATCGATCTCCTCACCGAATTCAATCTCCGGGTTCACGATGTGATCGTGTTGATCGACCGCGAACAGGGTGGCGTGGATCGCTTGAGCAGGCGTGGCGTTCAGGTCACGTCGTTGCTCACCCTCCGGCCGTTGGTGACCTATGGCTACGAATCCGGCCTGGTCCCCCGCGCCGATTACGCGCGGACGATGGAGTACCTCGAGCCCGGGCATCGTCGGACGCCAGACGCTCCTTCCGCGTGACGTGAGTCTGCGCGCCGACTTGGCTCACAGCCTGGGCCGGATGTCCGGCGCGGTGATCCGCAGGTTGGGTCGCGGCGGCGGCACGACGCTCCCCGGTCGACTCGCGCTGCGGATCGACGGCAGCATCCTCAGCAGGCGCGCACGCGGTCTCGCGGGCGGCGCGATCCTCGTATCCGGGACGAACGGGAAGACGACGACGACCCGGTTCGTCGTTGCCGGCCTCCGGGCGGAGGGGCGCGCGGTCGTGACGAATCGCGATGGGGCGAATCTCCCGTCAGGCGTCGCTTCGGCGCTCGTTCAGGCGTCGCGCTCCGTCCTATCCGCGCCGGATGCGTGCCTCGTCGCGGAAGTGGATGAGGCGGCGCTCGCTCCGGTCGTGGAGAGCGTACGGCCGCGGATCATCGCGATTACGAACCTGTTTCGCGATCAACTCGATCGCTACGGTGAGGTGGCGCATATCGCGCGGCTCTGGCGTGCGGCCATCGAGCGGACGGACGCGCACCTCGTCCTCAATGCCGACGATCCGACCGTGGCGGCTCTGGGAGTCGGACGCTCGGCCGTGACGTACTTCGGCGTCGATGATGCGACGATCGGCGGCGCGGTTCTGGAGCACACCGCGGACGCGCGCCACTGTCCTGCGTGTTCGGCACGACTGCTCTATGACAGGGTGTACTACGGGCACATCGGCCACTATCAGTGCCCGTCGTGCGGATTCGCGCGCCCGTACGCCGACATCTCGGCGTGGGATATTCATCTCCGCGACCTCCGCTCCGGGTCGGCACGCATCAGATCGCGAGGCGATCACCTCGCGCTCAATATCCCCGTTCCTGGACTATTCAATATCTATAACGCCATCGCTGCGCTCGCGACTCTGGTCGCAGAAGGGTGCCCGCTTGAGCGCGCCGCCGGCACCGTCGCCGGCGCGCCGATGGCGTTTGGGCGCGCCGAGCGCGTGACCGTGGACGGTCGCGAGGTGACCCTCCTGCTTGCCAAGAATCCGGTCGGCTTCGACCAGGTCCTGTCGACTGTTCTGGCCGCAGAATCGGACCCCTGCCTTTTCATCGCGATCAACGATGGCCTGGCCGATGGCACTGACGTCTCGTGGATCTGGGACACCGCGATCGAAACGCTGACTAATGGCACGATGCCGATCGCCGTGGCAGGGTCGCGGCGAGACGACATGATCCTTCGGCTCGCGTACGGGGGAGTCGCGCCGGAACGACTCCATCCTGTGGGGCCGGGGATCGCCGGGCTGCGAGCGGCGATCGATGGTCTCCCATCGGATCGACGCCTGCACTGTCTGCTGACCTACACAGCGCTGCTCGATCTCCGGCGACAGCTCTCTGGCGCGCGGCACACGCGCCCGTTCTGGGAAGTCTGAGGGATGGCGCTTGTCACGCTCTGGCACCTCTATCCGGAGGAGATGAACATCTATGGCGACCGGGGCAACGTCATCGCGCTCACACGCCGGCTGGCCTGGCGCGGCCACGAGGTGCTCGTCCGCCGCCTCGACGTCGGTGGGCGGCTCGACAGTCGCGATTGTCACCTGGTGTTTGGCGGTGGGGGTCAGGATGACCAACAGTTCGCGGTGATGGAGAGCCTGCGCGCGAATGGCGATATCCTGCGCGGACTCGCCGCCGATGGCGTGCCGATGCTGCTCGTGTGCGGCCTGTACCAGCTATTCGGTCACGTGTTTCGCACCGGCGATGGGCGTGAACTGGCGGGCATCGGCGCGCTGGATCTGACGACGACGGCCGGACGAGAGAGGATGATTGGCAACGTGGTCGTCGAGGCGCACCTGGCGGGGCAGAGCTTTACCGTCGTGGGGTTCGAGAATCACAGCGGCCAGACCTACCTTGGGAAGGGGGTTCGTCCCCTGGGACGCGTGTTGCGCGGCGGCGGAAACAATGGTCGGGATGGCGGCGAGGGCGCGCTGGATCACCATATCGTCGGCACCTATCTTCACGGCCCCATCTTGCCGAAGAACCCAAAGCTAGCGGATCTTCTCCTGGCCTGGGCGTTGCAGAGCGTCGGTGTCAGCGAGGGGCTCGCACCGCTCGATGATCGCCTCGAGGCACGGGCACACGATGGGATCGTGGAGCGCGTGATGGGTAGGCGCGCCAGCTTCGGTCGTGCCTGATTCGGCACCAGGCGAGCGGAACCGGCATCTGGTCGTCGCCGGTGCGATCCTGGTCGCCTCGGTCGCGCTGAGCCGACTGAGCGGTCTGCTGCGGACGATCGTGGTCGGTGCCGCGTTCGGTACCGGCGCGCCAGTGGACGCGTTCCTCGCCGCGAATCGGGTCACCGATCTGCTGTATCAGATCACCGCTGGGGGCGTGGTTGGCGCAGCGTTCATCCCCGTCCTGGGAGGCCTGCTTGCCGGTCAGGATCGTGAGCGCGCCCGTCGCCTGGTCACGACCGCGCTCACGCTCTCGGTGATCGTGGTGGTTCCGATCGCGGTGGCCGCGGCGCTCCTGGCGGAACCGATCATCGCGACGCTTACCGGCTTCGACCGCGAGCATCGCGCGCTCGCGGTCGAACTCATGCGAATCCAGCTGGTGGCGCCCGTGGTGTTCGCTCTGGGTACGTTCGCGACGAGCACGCTGAACGCGAACGGTCGATTTCTCTTCGCGGGTCTGGCGCCGAGTTTCTACAACCTAGGCATCATTCTCGGCGCTGTCTTCCTGGCACCGTCGCTGGGCGTACACGGGCTCGCGATCGGGGCATCGGTGGGCGCAGTGCTCTATCTTGTGGTTCAAACGCCGGACCTGATGGGAACCGGGCTTGTCGGCCGTCCGCTCGTGGCGCTGCGGGATGTGGCAGTGCGTAGCGTGGGCCGATTGCTTGTTCCCCGCGCCCTGGGTCTGGCCGTCGCCCAGATCAACGTTTTGGTCGTCGTGGTGCTTGCGTCGACCCACGCAGGCGCAATGGCGGCACTCGACTACGCGTGGACGCTGACGATGCTGCCGCTAGGCCTCTTCGCGATGGCGGTGGCCACCGCGGTCTTCCCCACGCTGACCCGGGAGTGGGCCGGAGACGCGACGGACGAGTTCTCGAGGATTCTCCGCGGGTCACTCAGAGTGACCCAGTTCCTCATCGTACCCTCGACCGTCGGTCTGTACGTTCTGGCGGAGCCGATTGTCCTGGCGCTTCTGGGCCGGGGAGCTTTCGGGGACGCCGCCGTGTCCATGACCGTGGGGGCCCTGCGCCTGTACGCGCTCGGTCTCGGCGGTCTTGCCGCGGTCGAGGTCCTGACGCGCGGCTACTACGCCCTGCTCGACACGCGCACTCCGCTGGCCATCGCCGCGGTCGCAGCCCTCGCGAACGTGGCGCTCGCCCTGATCCTGCGGGAGCGGCTCTCGTTTCACGGTCTTGCGCTGGCCGTTTCTCTCGCCGCGACCCTCGAGGCGGGGCTGCTCATACTCCTCTGGCGACGACTCTTTCCGGGCGCTCGCGCGCTGATCGACCTCGGGCATCTCGGGCGCTGTGTCCTTGCGGCCGCAGCATTCGGTGGGCCTCTGTCGGCGTTCGATAGTCCGGTCCGCTGGTCGATGGCGGCGGCCGGCGATCTGGAGCGCGTGGCCAGGGTGGCGGCGTTGATCGTCGGTGCGGCGGTCGTCTACCTGGCGGTGGGCCACCTTCTCGGAGTAAAAGATGGCCTTAGTCTCCTGCGGCGCGCCACACGACGAGTGGAGTAGCCTTTGTTTCGGTACGCGGTCAACATTTCGATGATCGGTGAACCGCTACCGCTCGCCGCGCGCATCCGCGCGGTCGCGAACGCAGGGTTTCCGGGCATCGAGTTCTGGTTCCCTCATCAATTCCCCATGGACGATCTGGCCCGCCTGGTAGGCGACCACGGTCTCGAGGTCGCTCTCTTCGACCTGGAGCCATCGGCGAGTCACCCGTACGGGCACGTGGCGGATCCCCACGCCGGCGCCGAGTTTTCCATCAGGCTCGATGACGCGCTGCGTCTGGCTGAACGACTCAGGTGTCGCACCGTGAACGTGCTTCAAGGAGGCCGACTCCCGGAGATCGACCTCGGCGTGCAGATGCGGGTGGCGATCGATCGACTCGGGGAAGCCGCTCCGCAGGCCGCGAACGCGGGGGTAACGCTCTGCCTCGAAGCGATCAACAGCATCGATCGACCGGGTTCCTTCTGCGATCGCAGCGCGATCGGCCTCGCGATCGTGGCCGCGGTAGGATCGCCCTACGTCCGTTTCCAGTACGACATCTATCACCTCCAACTGATGGAGGGGAACCTGATCCGGACGCTGGAGCGGAACATCGACCTCATTGGCCACGTTCAGATCGCCGATCCTCCGGGCCGGCACGAACCGGGCACGGGCGAGGTGAATTTTCCCCAGGTGCTTGCCACGCTCGACCGGATCGGCTATCGACGCTGGGTGAGCCTTGAATACTGGCCGACCGACCCTCTCGCCCACGACTTCGGCTGGCTGCCCGTGGAGCGGCGACGATGAACGAACAGCTTCTCAGCCGCATCTGGCTCGCCGGTTCTTGGGCAGATGGTGCGCTCGTGACGACGTGTGGACGCCGGGTGCAGGTCGTCTATCCTGGCCGCGCCAGGCACGGCCCCGGGCCGGATCTCCGCGATGCGATCCCGGCTCTGGCCGATGGCGCGCTCATCCGGGGGGACGTCGAGTTTCACGTCCGGACGTCCGACTGGGCGAGGCACGGGCACGCCGTCGATCCAGCCTACGGGCGCGTCGCGGTGCACGTCGTGTGGCGGCACGATCAGGCGCTGCCGGTCAGTCAGTGCGCCCCCAACCTCACGATCGCCCTGGCAGCACTCGCACCGATGACCCTGTTTCAGCGCATGAGTCATCCTACCGCGGAGGATGGTGACCACGCGTGGCTTGCCGAGGCGACGGCGACGGAGCGTGCGTCTTCCTCGATCGGCTCGGCGACGAGCGCCTCGCCGCAAAGGCTGCCTCGATCGGTTCAGAACCCCACGGGCGTGGCGTCGGGCAGGCCTGGCATCTCGCCCTCCTCGAGACGCTGGGCTACAGCAGTAACCGAGGCGCGATGCGGAGGCTCGCCGAGACCGTCGACCTGCGAACCGTCGAGGCAATCAGCCACTCTGCCACCGACGACTCCGCGGCGGAGACCGACCTGTTCGCGCACGTCATGTTCGCGGCTGGCCTCGGCGATTACCCCCGGTCGCGTGGGGGCATCGCGGTCCCGCCCCTGCGCCGCGGCGACTGGAACCTCCTCGGGCAGCGACCGCTCAATCGCCCCGAGCGACGTCTCACCGGGTTTGCCCGCCTCCTGGGCCGTTCGCGCTTCGATACCCTCTGGGTGGCGATTCCCGAACTGGTCCGAGCCGGCGGTCTGGACGATCCGCTTGCGACCGGGCTGCGCCTGATCGATCTGCTGCGCGTCGACCGATCGCATGTCCCGGCAATCGTGACGACCTACCAGGACACGCCCCGCAGCATCGAGTTCTGGCGACTCTAACCACAGTCGACCCAGATGGGCATCCGTGCTGGCGCGCCCCTGATCGGCCGCGACCGCGCGGCGCTCGTCGCGGTGAACGCCGCGTTGCCATTCTGTCTCACCGTCGCCGACGCGCGGGCAGATCAG
>VGOZ01000077.1 GCA_016875715.1 Chloroflexota bacterium
CGACGGCGACGATCGTCGTCACCACCGGCCTGACGGTATTGAACGCGGGCGCCGACCAGGACGTCACCCTGATTCCCGGCCATCTTGTCGTCACGCTCGACCGACGCGCGACGTGGGGAATCCATCAGACGGATGCATGTTCGAGAGTCTGCCCGGGAATCCCTCTGAGTTGACGTCGATCGATGCGCTCGCGAACAGCGGCCACGACCTGCCTGGGGAGCCGGACTCGCAAGCGGCCCTGGACCATCGCGGTGCGCGGATACCTGCGCCCTCAATTGCCGTCGTGCCTGCGGGCCCACTTTCTATAATCGCGGTATCAAGTTGCATCAAAAGCGGTAGGTGGTCATGGTCTATTCAGTTGGCGAAGTTGCGGAGCGACTCGGCGTGCACTGGCGTACACTGCACAATTGGGAACGGGCGGGCCTCGTTCAGCCCGCGCGGGCGGGGGGACGCCGCGTCTACAGCGACAAGAATTTGGAGACGCTTTCAAGGGCCCTGAAGCTGACCCGTGAGGAGCGGTTCCCGCCCCGGGCGGCGGCGCTCATCGTCACACTCGAGCGGCGGGTCGCCGATCTCGAATCACGGCTTGGCGAGCGCGGGCACCTGGCCGCGGCCGGCTGATCTAATCGCCTCGCCGCCGGCCAGCCTGTCTGGCGCGAGCGCGTGAGGCCGATCCGGTGCGCTGTACCTCGCTCTCCCTGGTCAATTTCCGTAATTACCGGCGTCTGGATGTTGCCTTCGATCGGCTGAACGTCCTCGTGGGCGACAACGGCCAGGGCAAAAGCAACATCATTGAGGCGCTCCATCTCCTCGCGACCACCCGGTCAGGCCGGTCGAACCTCGAGCGGGACGTGATCAATTGGGATTCGGCGGGGGAGGCTGCGTTCGCGCGCCTGAGCGCGCGCGTGGACCGGGCGGCCGGTCCCGTTCGCCTGGAGATGGTCATCGCAGAATCTCCGCGCGCCGAGAATGCCGCCCCCGTCACGTCGAAGAGATACCGGGTGGATGGCGTCAGCCGGCGCGCGGTCGATGTGATCGGCCAGGTCAAGGTGGTGGTTTTCACACCACGCGACGTCGAGCTAGTCGCCGGACCGCCGGCCGAGCGGAGACGGTACTTTGACGTCCTTCTGGCGCAAATCGACCCCCGCTACGCGCGCGCGTTCGCGCGCTACGCCCGCGTCGTCACCCAGCGTAATGGCCTTCTTCGCCTGATTCGCGAGCGGGGCGCGCGCGCCGATCAGCTGGCGGTGTGGTCCCAAGAACTCGTGAATACCGGGAGCTATCTCCTCTACCGGCGGATAGTGGCCGCCCGCGCGATCACCGGCCTGGCGCGGGAGGCACACCGGCGCGTCGTCGACGATCGCGAGACGCTGTCGCTCGGGTATCAGACGACGATCGGGATCCAGGAGCACGCGTCGAGCGACCTCTCCGATGTCGCCGGGGCATTTGCCCGGGCGATCGAGAAGGCCCATGATCGAGAGATTCAGGCCGGGCAGTCGCTTGTCGGGCCTCACCGTGACGAGCTGCGTCTGGAGCTCAATGGTCGTTCCGCCGCCGCACATGCATCGCGCGGGCAGCAGCGTGCCATCGCCCTCTCGCTCCGCATCGCGGAGGCCGCGTACATACGCGAACAGTCCCTCGACTGGCCGATCCTGCTCCTCGACGACGTGATGTCGGAACTGGACGCGCGACGTCGCGAGCGGGTTCTCGTCTCCATCGGCGACGATCAACAGGTAATCCTGACTTCGACGGACCGGGAGGTGCTGGAGCCCTCGTTCCTGGCGCGCGCGCTGGTCTACGATGTCCGCGATGCGACTCTCCTACCCTCGGTGTCGTGATGAGCGGTCCTCCACGCCGTGATGCCACGCCGGCGTTCGAGGCGGCGCTGGCGGAATTGCTCGTTGCCTCACCCAGTGAGGAGCGCGCGCGCCTCCTTGCGAACGGTCTCAATCGGACCGCGGCGGCTTTGCATCGATTGGCCCGCGATGAAGCGAACGCCCGCAAGGGCGATCGCTCCTGGACCGCGTGGGCGAAGCTGGTGAACGCGTCGCGGAACGCCGTGCTCGCCGCCAGCATGTGCCGGGAGGTCGCCACAACCTTGCCGAGCGGCAATCCGCGGCCTGGGGTTTCCGACCCCTCGGATCGTGCGGGGGAGACCTCGTGACGGACGAGTTCTGCGTGCGCACGGCGCCCTTTTGCGCCTTCGTCCGACGCGTGAATGAGATCGTGGATGCCGAGGCATTGCCGGAAAGGGCAATCGCACTTTTGAAGCCGAGTTTTTCGGCGCTGCTAGTGAACGATCTGTGGCTGCCCGAGGAGTTCGCGCGACCCGCCGCCGTCAGCGGTATGGGGTCAGGGATCGGGTCATTCCTTCTGTACCGGCGCAGCGATCACTCGCTGTCGATCTCGAGCCTCGTGATCTCGCCGGGAACGAAGACACCCATTCACGATCACCTGGCCTGGGGACTTGTCGGACTCTATCGTGGCGAGCAGCACGAAGAAGTCTTCCAGCCTCGTGGTCTGGATCCGCATTCGGGCGCGCTCGACCTGATCGAACGGCGTCATCTGCGCCGCGGCGACTTCTACGACCTGATACCGCCCCATGGCGATATCCACCGGGTGGTGGCAGCCGACGAGGGTCCATCGGTCTCCATCCACCTGCTGCGGAACGACGTCGGCTGCGTCCACCGTCACCGATTCGACCTCGAGTCCGCCGCCGTGGCGCCGTTCCGCTCCGGTTATGTCAATGTCTCGTGTTCCGACGAGGAGTCGAAATGAGTGCGCCCTACCCGAGCGAGCGAGAACGGGTCGAAGCACTGCGCCTGCTGGGGTTGCCGCGCCGCGCGCGTTTCGACGAGGTGCGTCGCGCGTACCACTCGTTGGCCCGGCAGCTTCATCCAGATCTCCGCCACGACGCGGATGACCGCGAGTTCGCGGCGATCACCGCCGCGTACGCCGCCCTGCGCAGGTACTACAGGATCGGGAGAACCGCCTCGGATGGTCCGGTACCGCCAGTGACCCGCGACGAGCGATGGTGGCGCACGTTCGGACACAAGGTGTGACCTGGCAGGAACCGCCCCCACTCGACGCCACGGCGCGTCACGCCGCGTTCGGGTGCCTGCGAATCGCGGGATTGCTGCGACGCGTCGGCGTCGAATCGGCGTGGCGATTTCGGCCCGGACCAGACCGCGCGCTCGATCACGCGCGCGCCCTCCTCGACGGCGGTGGGATCGTGTGTGAGGTCGGGTTTCCGGTCGATGACCTCGCCGCCGCCGCCGATGATGATGCCGCTGCGACTGAACTCGCCGAGCAAGCGGTCGCCGTATGGCGACAGAAGTCCGTCTCCTGAGAGCGGTCCGGCGCACGACCGCGGTGCCAAGGGCCAGAATTGAACTGGCGACACCGGCATTTTCAGTGCCGTGCTCTACCAACTGAGCTACCTTGGCGGGGCATTCGAATATACACAGGGCATCGATGACCGGTCAATCGAACGTTTGATTTCGATCCAGGGCTTTCTCATGTTGGCGAGCTAGTAGCCATCCGTATGAGTGCTAAAGTGAGGTCGGCATCGCACTGACGCTTGGCCGCAGCGAGGTTGGTGTAGCCGGCGTGGCGAAGCAGCCCGATCACCAGATTCTTGAGCGTCGCCATCAGCCGTCCCGCGTGGCCCCGTGTCCGCCGCGTGCGATCCGTTTGAAAGGTGACGACTCGCCGGTGGTGCAGACCGTTCTCGATCCCCCAGTAGCCGCGGATCACCGCGCTGTCCCGCGACGACCTGCAACAGGTCGCGATCCACCCCGGCGATGGCGTGCTCGTTCGCACCGGCTGGGGGCGCCACTGCCCCGATGCGAGCCGGTATGTCTCGCCAAAGACTGGTGTGCCTGGCCCGGATGGCGCGGCCTGTCGCTGGCTTGCCGATCAGCAGGTGTTCCTCGTCGGCGCGGATACGCCGAAGTTCGAGTACCTCGCGCCGCACGACCCGCACCTTGCCGGCCATCTCACCCTGATCGTCGAGCGTGGGATTTACATCCTCGAAAACATGAATCTGGAGAGCCTAGCCGAAGCCCGCGTCTACGAGTTCCTGTTCGTCTACCTACCTTGAAGAGCGTCGGCGGCACCGGCTCGCCGGTCCGCCCGATCGCGACCGCCTCACAGGTCGCACGACAAATCACAGGAGGAACCCGGTGACCCCAACGGTAGCCGTCGCATTGCTCGGTCTTGGCATCATCAACGACACCCACCGTCGCATCCTCGGCCAGCTTCCCAACGTCCGGATCACCGCCGTCTGGGACCCGTTGCCGGAGCGCAGTCGCACGGTTGCCGCCGAAATCGGCAGCCACTGCCATGCCTATGACGACCACCGCGAACTGCTCACCCAAGTGCCCGTTGACTGCGCCTACATCGCCGTCCCCCCGCATCGCCACAGCGATCACGAGATCCTCGCCGCCCGCCGGGGATTGCCGTTCCTCGTCGAAAAGCCGATCGTTCGTCACCTCGGCCAGGCGCGCCTCATCGAGGCCGAGATCTGCAAATCGGGCGTGCTCCACGCGGTCGGCTACCACAACCGCTACACGCCCCACGCCAGACTTGCCCGTGAGACGCTCGACGGCGCGGTCGTCGGCTTGACGATGGGCTGGACCTGCTGGGTGAACCAGGTCCGAGGCAGCCAGCGGCCGTGGCATAGCTGGCTATTCGACGACCACCAGGGCGGCGGGCAGCTCCACGAGCACACGACGCACGTCTTCGACCTGGCGCGCTTTTTCGTCGGCGACGTGCGACGGGTTTTTGCTTCGCGCGCGCAGCGGCTCCCTCACGATATCCCCGGTTACAATACCGCCGATGTCAACGCCGTTCAGCTCGAGTTCGAAAACGGCGCGATCGGGCAGATCGTCGCGACCCACATGACGCCCACTGCGTACTGGTGGGGGATCAACGTGCTCGCCGATCGGGCGATTGTCGAGTACAACCAGCGCAAGCTCCGGGTGCAGGTACGCGAGCGCAGCGAGGAGTACGAGCCCGACGCACCGCTGGGCGGGCACTACTGGGAGGACGCCGCATTTATCGAAGCGGTGCGGACGGGCAACCAATCGCTGATCCAGTCGACCTACTCGGACGCGATCAAGACGACGGCGATCTCGATAGCGGCGCTCGAATCGGCGCAGCGGGGCGAGCCGGTCGCGATCGAGACGGTCTTGCAGCGGAGCCACGAGGAGACCGCAGCCTATCAGGTTGTGTAGGCGCACCGGCCTGGCGCGGCGGGCATTTGCGTTGGGCTGGCCGCCCGCCGACTCGATACGCGCGCACACCGCGCTAAGAACAGTTGCCCTACTCGTCCACTTGGAAGCGGGCGAGCGCCTCCTCGTTCAATTCGATGCCGAGTCCGGGCTTCTGGGGGACGCTGAGGTAGCCTTCGACGACCTTCGGCTGCTCCTGGAAAAGCTCGGTCCGGAGCGGCGTGTCATACGCCGGATAGCAGAGATATAACGGATCGGGGAGCGATGCCAGCACGTGCAGCGTCGCGACGACGCGGATGTCATAGCCGCAGCCGCACGAGACGTGGGGCATGAACCCCAGGTGCCAGACCGACGCGAGCGCCGCGATCCGGCGGAGCTCGGTGATGCCGCCGCAGCCGACACAGTCGGGCTGGACGATATCCACCGCCTGCTGCGCGATCAGGTTGCCGAACTCGAATCGCGTGGAGAACCCCTGCCCGCCGGAAAGCGGCACCTCGATCAGCCCGTTGAGCCGCTGCATCGCCCGGATGTACTGCTCGTTCCCGGTGGCCTGAAGCGGTTCCTCGAACCAGGCCGCGCCGAGCTCGTGCAGCCGCTTCGCCATCTTCAGCGCCATGAAGTGATCGTAGGTCCGGTCGGTATCCACGCCGATGATGAAGTCGTCGCCGAGCGCGTGGCGCGCGCCTTCGACGACCTGAAAGTCTTTTTTCATGTCGCCCGGCTCGGCAAGCCCGACCTGGCCCAGCCCGATCCGCAGCTTGATCGCCCGATGGCCCTCGGCGCGGAACTGCGCGCACTCCTCGGCGATCACCTCAGGCTGTTTCATCGAGGGCGCGATGTAAACCATGATCCGGTCCTGATAGGCTCCCAGCAAGCGATAGATCGGCTGGCCGCACGCTTTGCCAAGAAGATCCCACAGTGCAACGTCGAGACCGCCCAGCATCTGGCGCGGCTCGCCGCGCAGGGCGGCGTGCATCGTCGCCCAGAGCCGTTCGACGTTCAGCGGATTCTCACCGCGCAGCAGCGGCAGTATCCGGTGTTCAACCGTCGCCCGAGCCAGAGGATACGACGCCTCGAACTCGCCGAGGCCAGTGATGCCTTCATCAGTCAGTATCTGGACGATGATCCCGCCGACCGTGTCGCGGGCACCACGGCCCCAACGAAGCGTCGTCGGCGCAGGATACGAGACCGGGGTCAGCTTGATGTCGACGATCCGCATTGGATTGTTCCTCCCTTATGCTTCGATCTCGACGAACAGTGTCGGGTCAACCGGGTACGCCCCGACGCGCGCGCCGTAGAGCGCCAAGCCGCCGCGATTCGGCGCTTCGGGCGGGATGACGAACTCGGCCGTTACTGCGCGGTCGCGCGCGACCGCCTCGCGAACCGCTGCCACCACGTCCGGTGGCACGCGCAGTTCCTGGAGATAGCCATACGAGCCCGGGTCCAGGTTGGCGTGGTGGCTGAGCACGCCGCGGGCGTCGGCGGGGTCATCGGGCAGAGTGATGGTGGCAACGGCGCGCCCGTCGAGCCGAATCGTCAGGTCGGTCGGAAACGTTTTACCCGGCTCGGTCTGCGGGTAATCGGTGTTGCGCGCGCGCTCGGGCCAGTCCACTTTCGCCAGGCCGGCGCGCGCGCTCGCCTCGAAAAGCAGCCGCAGGCCGCGGATCGCGCCCGGGTTGAGATCGGCGGGCAGCGCGACCCGATACGACACCGCGCCGGCGCCAATCCCCGCGAACTTCAAAGCGTGCGGCCCGATCGGCGCGCGCGGCCACGTCGAGTGAATGCAATCGGCCGGGCGGAAGCGGACGGCGATCGCACCGCCAATGCGCTCGACCGCGGGCGAGTCGGCGTAGACCTCCACGTTGACGTAGTTCCGATTGACGATCACGCCCCCGCCGTCCAGCAGCCAGAGCGCCAGCGTCGCCAGCCCCGGCTCATCGGGCAGCGCGACCATCAGCCTACCCGCTTCGGTGACGCCGTAGTGGCGCGCGCGCACCGGCACGTCGCCCGTGCTGGCGGTACGGCGCGCGCCAAAACGATCGACGAAGTCGAGCTGCCAGCGAACCGTGGCCTCGCCAAGCGAACGACGACCGAAATTGCTGACGAACAACGGCACCTCGAGCGTCGCGCCAGGCGCGCGCGTCTGACAAGGCGGGCAGTCGGCACCGACCACGTCGGGCCCGAAGATATCGCGCAGCGACATCCCCGGCACGAAGGTGTCGTAACCCCAAGCCTTGGGCGTCCGGTCGTAGTTCACCAGTCCATTGTGTTCCCACTCGACGTCGGTCATCTCGGTGAAGACGTAGCCACAGATCTGGTCGTGCCGCCGGAGCTCCATCGTCTGATATTTCAGCGCCCAGGAGGTATCCAGGTCGCCGTGGGCCGCGCTGATCCCACCGAATTCGCTGTTGAGGAGTGGCTGCGTGCCCTGGCGGTATTCGCCGCCCACGAAGTTGAACGTCGATCCGGGAAACGTCTCGTTCACCACGCGCTCGACGTGGGCGCGCACCGTGGGATAGTCATCAATGTAGTAGTGCCATGAGTTCAGGTCGGTCGCGGTGTGGTCGTAGCGAATGGGCGAGTTGTCTTCGACCGGTCGCGTCGGGTCGAGCGTCTTCGCCAGACGGACCATCCGCGCCAGCCAGTCCTGGCTGTCTTTCGTCTGATGCTGGTCGAGGCCCCACGTCTCGTTGAATAGCACCCAGGTGATAATGGAGGGATGGTTGAAGTCGCGGTCGAGCGCGGCGCGAAACGTCGCCTCCCAGTTCTGCCGCATCGCCGCGGTGTCGATCGCCGGCGATGGCAGATCGGACAGTACTAGGACGCCGAGCCGGTCGGCCCAGTAATAGTAGCGGGGGTCGTTCACCTTGATGTGGCAGCGCAGCGTGTTGAGGCCAGCGTCGCGCGCGAGCTGGATGTCGGCGCGGATCGCGTCGTCGCTCGGGTAAGTGTGCAAGCCGTCGGGGTGGAAGGCCTGGTCGAGCGCGCCGCGCAGATAGACCGGTTCGCCGTTGAGCAGAACGTACTCGTACGAGCGGCCATTCCATCGGCCGGTCGAAATGCTCCGCATGCCAAAATACGTTGTGACGCGGTCGAGCGGCGCGCCGTCCTGCCCGAAAAGGCCAATCGCCATGTGGTACAGGTGGGGGCCTTCCGGGTGCCAGAGCCGTGGCGCGTCGAGGGGAATCTCCAACGCGAGTTCCTGCTCGCCGTTGCCCAGCCCGACCAGTTGCTCGACCGGCGCGAAGGCAGCATCGGGCGATTTGAGCACGACGCGATACTGCCCTGCCGCGGGCACTTGGAGCGTCAATCGCACGCGCGCGCCGCCGCCGGCCAGGTCGGGCGTGATGTAGGCGCGCACGATCCGCCCGGCGCCGGTCGCTTCGAGCCAGACCGTTTGCCAGATGCCGCTCGAATGGTTGTACCAGCGCGGCACCTGCTTGCCGAGCGGGGTCGTCGCGTCGCAGACGTCGAAGGCGCGGACGACGAGCTGTGCGGGCACGTCTGGTTGGAGGTAGGGGGTCATGTCGAAGGCGAACGGCGTGTAGCCGCCCTCGTGCTCGCCAATTGGGCGGCCGTTGAGCCAGACGCGGGCGTGCCAGTCCACCGCGCCGAAGTGCAGCCAGACGCGCTGCCCCTGCCAGGCGCGCGGCATCGTGATTTCGCGGCGGTACCAGCCGGCGCCGAGGTAGTCCTTTCGGGCAACGCCCGACAGCTTGCTTTCCCAGGGGAACGGGACGACGATCTGCTGCTCGAAAGGATGGTCATTCTCCGGTCGATACCACCGACGGTGCTCGCCCTCCAATCGCGGATCGAAGGCAAACTGCCAGGCGCCGTTCAGATTCAGCCAGAGTTCGCGGTGCCAGTTGGGGCGCGGGTGTTCGGGGCGCGGTAGCTGCATCGTCTCATCCTGCAATGAGGTGCTCTGCGGTCGTGGCTCACCACCGCGGTTTTGGTGGGTTGTCATGCTTCGCCTCCGCTGCGCTTCGGCCTCAGCATGACATCGCGCACCTTTCCCCTGTGGCGAACCGCTAGCCTTTCAGCCCGACGGTGGCGATGCCCTGCATAAAGTAGCGCTGGAGGATGAAGAACACGATCAGCGGCGGCAGCGCCTGAATCGTCGCCGCGGCCATCGCCAGCCCGTGCGCCCACGACTGGTCGGCGCCAAAGCCCGGGCGGAACATCAGCATGCCGACCGGGAGGGTCTTCACCGCGTCAGTATTGGTGATGATCAGCGGCCAGAACAGGCTGTTCCAGTTGCCAATGAAGTGCAGGATCGCCAGCGCGATCACCGCAGGCTGCGCCAGCGGGAGCGCGATGCGCCAGTAGATGCCCCAGCGCCCGCAGCCATCAATCCGGGCGGCGTCTTCGAGATCCGACGGCAGCGAGAGGAAGAACTGCCGGAACAGAAAGACGCCGAACGCCGACGCCAGCCCCGGCGCGATCAGCGCGAAGTAGGTGTTGCCGAACTGGAACAGCGACATCATGATGAAAAGCGGGATGACGAGCGCCTCAAACGGCATCATCAGCGTCGTCAGCACCAGGACGAAGAGCACGTTGCGACCGAAGAAATTGATCCGCGCGAACGCATAGCCGGCCAGCGAGTTGAGCAGCAGGATCAGCAGCGTCGAGACGATCGCGACGACAAAGCTGTTCCAGTACCAGCGCAGCACGGGGAAGGCGAAAACGCGCTCGTAGTTGCGCCAGGTGTGCTCACGGGGCAGCCACTCGGGGATCAGGCTGAGAATCTCGCGCTCGGGCTTGAGCGAGGTCGAGACCATCCAGAAAAACGGCCACATCCAGAAAACGGCCAGCAGCATCCCGACTCCCCAGAACAGGATGCTGCCGACAGTCACGCGCCGCCCCGCGATGCGGAACACCCTGCTTGACGTCAATCGGCGACTCGCGCTCCGGATGACGGTGCCCATCGTCAACGCTCCCTAGTACACCGAGCGCGCCCGCAAGAGGCGCAGCTGGATGAGGGTAAAGATCAGGATCCCCACGAGCAACAGGAACGAGATCGCCGCCGAATAGCCAAATCGGAACGATTGGAAGCCGGTCATGTAGATATACAGGACGACGCTCGTCGTTGCTCCCGCTGGCCCGCCCTGCGTCATCAGGAACATCTGCCCAAACACCCGCAGCGAGCCGATGACGTTCGTGATGATGACGAAGGACAGCGATGGCCGGAGGAGCGGCAAGGTGATGTGCCAGAAACTCTGCCCGCTACTGGCGCCGTCAATCTTCGCCGCTTCGAAGAGCTCGGCGGGGATGTCTTGCAGGCCAGCGAGCAAGATCACCATCTGGTAGCCGACGAGCCACCAGATCGTCGTGATGACGATCGACGGCATCGCCAGGTGCTCACTCGCAAGCCACTGGATCTTGTTCGTCTTGAAATAGGGGATCAGCTCGCCCAGATAATAGTTGGCAACTCCGGCGTTGTTGTCGAGGACCCACATCCAGAGCAGGCCGGTGACCGTGACGGCCATCACATACGGCGAGTAGAAGAACACGCGCGCCAACGCGAAGCCAACGAATCGCTGGTGAACAAAAACCGCGACCGCCAGACCCAACACGGTAAGCGCGGGGACGAGCGCGACAGTGAAGTACAGCGTGTTGCGTACGGCCTGCCAGAACTGGTCCGAGCGCAAAGCGTACAGATAGTTGTCGAGGCCAACAAAGCGCCCCTGGCTCAGTCCGCCCCAGCTGGTCAGGCTGATGTAGAAGCCGGCGACGGTCGGGATGACCATGAACAGCACGAACGCAATCAGATACGGCAGGATAAACAGGTAGCCAACTGGCTCGTACCGTTCGCCGCTTCGCGACCGGGCCCACCACGGGCCCGCCAAGATCTGCATCCCGGCCACCGGGCGAATCATGCATCTCTCCTTCGCGGATGCCATGCGCGCGCCCCGGCCCGCGCATGGCATCCGCGCCCCGGCCGGTCTGGTGACGGCGGACCCTGCCCCTACTTGGGCCGGTTGAGAACCTCGTTGATCTCGCGCTGCATCCGTTCGAGACCTTCCTTGATAGAGACCTGCTTCGTGATGATCATCTCGAAGTTCTTGCGCTCGGCGCCAGTCGGGCTGACCAACTCGCTGTAGAAGCGCACGTTCGACCACATGAAGGTGTGGGGGATCGAGTCGACGAAGACCTTGCGGTAGGGTAGCTTCTTGAACGCGTCGCTCTCGATGATCGACTTCTTGACCGGAATCTGGCCCGACGCGGCCCAGCCGAGCGAGTTGTCGGACATCCACTTGATGAACTTCGCCGTCGCTTCAACCCGGCTCTGATCCCGCTGGCGCGGCAGCGCCCAGGAGTGCGCGCTCGCGGTCACGACGCGCTTCTTGAAGAGCGTCGGCATCAGGTAGACGTCGAAGCCCTTCCCGAGCGAGTTCGTCAGGCCCGGAATATTCCAGGGACCACTGATCTGCTGCGCCGTGACGCCCTTGACGAAGTTGTCGGCGACGTTCGTGCTCTTCGCCGACACGTTATCGTAGAGGCTGATGACCCACTCGATTGCCTCGGCAGCCTCTGGCGAGTTGATGATGCACTTCGTCCAGTCTTCGTTGTAGACCGCGCCGCCGTTGGAGTGGATCGCCGACCAGGTCAGCGACCACGGGTAAGGATAGCCCGGCTCGAAGCCGCCGACGGTGATGTTGCCACCTTCTTTGGTTGTCAGCTTGGTGGCCCACTGCATGAACTCGGTGCGGTTCGTCGGTGGATTCTTCGGATCGAGTCCGGCCTTCTCGGCGATGTCCGTCCGCAGCCAGATGTTCCACTGGTGCTGGTCCATCGGCAGCGCGTAGAGCTTGCCGGCAATCGTGCACCACTTCACCGGTTCCGGCAGGTAGTCGTCGAGCTTGACGCCGAGCGGCGCGAGGTAGTCCATCATGGGGAAGAGCGCGTCCTGCTCGACAAACTGCTTCAACCGGACCGGGTGAAAGAGGACGACGTCGAGCGGGCTGCCCGCGGCCATGGTTGCGACCATCTTCGCGAGCATGTCCACCCAGGGCATGATCTCGATGTTGACCTGGTCCCCCCCGGTCTTGTTGTGGTCGCCAACCATGTCGCGCATGATCTGCCCATCTGGCCCGGTTAGGCCGGTGTAGAAGATCAGCTCGCGCGCGCCGGGCTTGGTGGGTGCTGAGGCGGGTTTCGGTGCTGCGGGTGCTGGCGCAGGTGCGGGTGTCGGCGTTGGCGCGGCAGCGGGCGCACACGACAGCGCCAATACCGCGCCTCCAACCCCGGCCAGCGAGAGCAAAAACTGACGTCGCGACTTCAGACGAGTGCCCACGTAAGTCCTCCTTCTGACTCTTCGGTGACGACCGACTTCACTGCCACAACCTGGCAACTGACACGCAGTGCCCCTCCACCTAGGGTAAGTACGCGACCAACACCCGACCGATCCTGACGAGCCTGTGCACGGTCCGCCGTTTCGTGATCGGCTGTGGCCGCGCAATGTACGCAGCATGAATATTACATGTCAAGATCTTGACTCCCTGACACAGGGCTTTCTCATGTTGGCGAGCTAGTAGCCATCCGTATGAGCGCCAAGGTGAGGTCGGCATCGCACTGACGCTTGGCCGCAGCGAGGTTGGTGTAGCCGGCGTGGCGAAGCAGCCCGATCACCAGATTCTTGAGCGTCGCCATCACCCGGCCCGCGTGGCCCCGTGTCTGCCGCGTGCGATCCGCCTGAAAGGTGAGGTCTCGCCGGTGGTGCAGACCGTTCTCGATCCCCCAGTAGCCGCGGATCAGTTCGAGCAATCGGGCAGGAGAGGCGTTGGCGGAAGTGAGGCTGGTCAGGCCGTAGACCGTCTCACACTCCTCCTGGCTGCTCTGGTTGTCGACCCGTCGACGTTCCAACCGGAACACTTGCTCCAGCCCAGGCCAGTCGCTGTAGCCCTCCGTTCGCTGCTGACGGTGATCGTCCGTCGTTCCCGTCACCCGTGGCCCTTGTCTCCCGCCTGAAACGTCTGGCAGTCGTGGCGCAGGCGTCCACCCTCGACCGTGCCGTCGTCGGCGGTGAACAACAGTGAGATCTCCTCCCGCAAGGTCGGTTGATTGTCTTTGGCCAGCCAGAGATCATCGGCCCCCGCGTCGAGAATCTGGATCGAGAGCGCACGTTGGGTGTGCTGAACGTCGCCCATCACCACTTTCCCCCGGAGATCGAGGCAGCGCAACGACTCAAGCGCGACGCTGAGTTCGTTCTCCTTGCGGCCGACCGCCACTTGCATCAGCACGATCCCTTCCGCTGGCAGATAGGCGGCCACAAAACGCTCCTGCCGACGCCGAACAGGCTCTGCAGAGGCGTGCTGACGGCGCGATCCAGTTCATCTGGCTGGACCACCCACGCGAAGATGCGCCGATAGGTGTCGTGGTGGGGCATGCACTCCCACGAGAGGTGGAACGCTTCCCGCAGCAGCTGACCACGGCCCTTGATCCAATCGGCGATCCCACTGGGCCGATCCTCGCCCAAGAGTTTCGCCAGGACAACCAGAAGCAGCAGCGCCCCCAGCCCGTAGCGCTGCCCCTTCCGATGGCACACGTCGGTCAACGCCTCCAAGCGTTTGCCCAGCCAGCCGAGGTCGAAGACGGTGGCGGTTTTGGGCAACATCAGGGTAGACTGCATCAGTGGCCTGCTTGGTTCTTTGGATTGGTGTAACTCCACAACAACCAAACGAGGCCACTTCTGCATGCTCACTGTCGTTACCTCATTGACACCCGCTCTCCTGATAACATGATAAAGCCCTGTGATTTCGATCTCGCGCGCTGGAAGGAGTACCCGGACCTTCTGACGGAGAGCCTTTGGATCCTCGGCGCCCGCTCGAAGGACTCGGCGCACGTCGGCGATTACTGGGGCAACTTCGTGCCGCAAATCCCGCGTCAGATTCTGCGCCGCTTCACCTCCCCCGGCGACTGGATTGTCGACCTCTTCAGCGGGATGGGCACCACGCTCATTGAATGCCGCATCCTCGGCCGAAACGGCATCGGCGTGGATCTGAACGAGGACGTCGTGCGCGCCTCGCGCGAGCGACTCGGTGCGGCCGGAAATCCTGGCGCGGCGTGTATCGAGATCCTGCAAGGGGATGCGACGCATCCCGACACAGTCGGTCTGGTGCGGGAGGTACTCGCCCGGGGCAATCGAACCGATGCCGACTGCGTCTTCCTGCACCCGCCTTATCACAACATCATCCGGTTCTCGCGCGACCGACGCGATCTCTCCAACGCGCGCGGCGAGGGGCGCTTTCTCGAGGCCTTTCAGCGATCCGTTACACATGCAACGAGCCTCGTCCGGCCAGGCGGGCACGTTGTTCTGGTCATTGGCGACATCTTCCGCCGCGGCCAGGTGCGACCACTCGGATTCCTTTGCATGGAGATGTGCCGGCGGTCGGGTCTCGAACTGAGGGCCATCAATGTCAAGGACATCCAGAACACCCGGGGTAAGGGGCACCGGACCAACCTCTGGCGCTACCGAGCTTTCAAGGAGGGGCTGTACGTCTTTCGCCACGAGTACGTGATGCTGTTTCGGCGCCCTCTGACGGGTGAGGAGGTCAAACCCCCGCCATCTCTCGTCCCCGATCCAGGATCGCCCTGACCTTCCGCTGGTCCGTCGTCTCGGTATAGAGCCGCATGATGGGCTCCGTGCCGCTGAAACGGATCAGCAGCCAACTCCCGCGGTCGGTCACCCATTTGTAGCCATCGGTCGTCTGAACGCGAACGACGCGCTCTCCGGCGAGATCGGCCACGGAGGCACTGGTCAGTCGATTGGTGATCGCCTCCCGCTGATCCTGGGGAAACGACGTGTCATCCCGATCGTAGTAGTGTGGCCCAACCTTCGAGAACAGCCAGTCGATGAGCTCCGTGGGTTTGCGTCCCGCGCGCGCCACCATGTCTGCGACGAAGAGTCCGGCGACGATGCCGTCCCTCTCCGGTATGTGGCTGCCGAACGCATAACCGCCGCTCTCCTCGCCACCGACGATTGCCTGCGTCTCAAGCATCTTCGGTGCGACGAACTTGAACCCGACACCAGTCTCGTGCACCGGTACTCCGTAGAGTTCGCCCAGCCGATCGAGCATCGACGTCGTCGATAGTGTCTTCACGATCGGCCCACGGAGGCCACGAACCTCGAGCAAGTACAGCGCGATCAGCGCGTAGGCCCGCAACTGATCGATGAACGCGCCCGTCTCATCGCAAATCCCCAACCGATCCGCGTCGCCATCGGTGGCGATGCCAAGGTCGGCCGAGCAACCGCGGACCGCATCGAACATCGCGCCAAGATTCCGCGCGATCGGCTCCGGATTGATCCCCGGGAACAACGGGTTGCGCACTGCATTGACGGGGATCACCGAGGTCGATCCGCCTCCGACCAGTCGCTCGATCCAGCCGGCGCCCACGCCAAACATCGCGTCGTGGACGATGCGGAGGCCGGCCGAACGCAAAGCCTCGGTATCGACCAGCGTGCGCACCTTTGCCTCGAACCGTGAGGAAGGGTCGTAGATCTCGATCGCCCCCGTGGCGCGCCCGTCGACCAGTGGGATCCGCCGCGGCGTTTCCGCCGACTCCTGAATGGCGGAGATGCGTGCCTCAAGCCTTGTCAGGACGTCCGGCGCCGCCGCTCCTCCGTAGGAGCCACGGACTTTGAACCCGTTCCAGATGGCCGGGTTGTGGCTCGCGGTGATGATGACTCCGCCCGAGGCTTGACGGTCGATGATCGAGAACGAGAGGACGGGCGTTGGCGAGCCCGGCTGGCAGAGGATTGCCCGAACGCCATAGGCGGCGAGTACCTCGGCTGCCGCCGCCGCAAAGTGCTCGCTGCTAAACCGATTGTCGTAGGCGATGACGCAGGACGGCTGCGCGCGAGTCGCCACCATCTCCTCGGCGAACGCCTGGGTACAGATGCGGAGGTTGGCGAACGTGTAGTCATCGGCGATAACGGCTCG
>VGOZ01000078.1 GCA_016875715.1 Chloroflexota bacterium
CGCGACGAGGCGGTGGTCCGCCTGCGCGAGGGCGCGGGCAGCCAGTTCTCGCCGAAGATCGTCGAGGGGTTCATCCGCGCGACCCGAACCTCACCCATCCGCACCGCATCCACCGAGTCCGCTGTCGCCCGGGCGTTCAGCCGCCGCTGATCTCCGGGCGGCACCGCGCACGCGAGCGCGGACGCGTCAATTCGCCCGTGCGGCGATCGCGAGCGGACCGCGCAGACTCACCGCCAGGGGGGCGATGAGCAGCGTCGCCGCGGCGAGCACCATCATCGCGAGGGAGAGTCCGCCAAGATCCGCGACGACTCCGTAGGCGATCGGCGCCAGCGCCGAGGCGAGCAGGGTGCACGTGAAGTAGAGCCCGTAGCCGCGGGCGCGACGACGCACATCGACGAAGCGCGAGACGCTCGCATAGAGGACCGACGAAGTCCCGTTCAGCGCGAAACCGAGCGGAAGAAGCGCCACGATCGCGAGGTCCGGCGGTGCGAACAGCGTCGCGACAATGCCCGCGGCGGTCAGCACCTCGGTGACGACGATCGCGCCCACGCTCCCGAACCGATCCGCGATCGGCCCGCAGAGGAACTTCCCGGCCGCGCCCGCCGCGAACAGGGCGGTGAAGGCGGCCGCAATGTCCGCGGTCGTGAAATCCTTGGCCGTCAGCACGAACGGGATGAGCGTCAGGGAGGTACCTCGGGCAGCGGAGTCCAGCACGCCGATCGTGACGAGGAGCATGAATCCGCCACGATGAGTGATGCCCCAGCCGATCCCCCCATCGTCCGCCGTGCGGATCGCGCGGGCCGCGCCGGGCGGCTCCGGAACCGCGACCAGATGCAGCAGCGCATACGCCACGCCGATCGCCCCGACGACCACCAGAGCGCCGCGCCACCCGTACACGACTGCGATTCCGCCGGCAATGAGAGGCGCGAGGACCTTGCCCAGATCGCCGGTGAAGTTGAGTGTCCCGATTGCGGTCGTGCGCCCGCGGCCTTCGTACAGCCGGGAGATGATCGCCGTGGCGATCGGGTGCTGGAAGTTGCCGCCCAGGCCGCCGATGGCCGCGGCGACAAGGAGGAGCCAGAAGGCCGGCGCCGCCGCGACAGCGAGAATGCCGAGACCGACCCACCCGGTGCCGAGCGCGAGGAGCACCTGCTCGCCGAAACGCTCCGCGGCGATCCCCGCCGGCACCTGGAAGGCTGACGAGGCGCCCGAGAACGCTGCCTTGATCGCGCCGACCTGCGCGTAGGAGAGGCTGAGGTCGGCGGCCATGAGCGGCAGGAGCGGTGTGAACGCGACGAAGAGCAGGTCGTTGACAACGTGCATCCCGCTTTGCGTCGCGAGATGACCGCCCCGCGAGAGTGCGTGCAGACCGGCGCGGCGTGCGAGCAGGGGCGACTCCGGGCGTCCTGACGCCGCGGCGCAGTATAGCCTCGCACCCTGCGCGAACCCCCTGCGGATGGCCCCGTTCGCCGATCCCCCGGGAAATTTTCACATCGATGTCCGCACGTGCCTGCGCAGCACGGGTGTCCGCGCCCGGGACGGCGGCGCCCGCGGAAGGAGCCCCCCGATCCCGGGGATGCTCTATTTCAGGTGGAGGAACGGGGCGGGATAGCGGGCGAAATCACTGTCGAGAGCGACTATTCGGCATCCGCTCGCCACCGCGTGGTTCTACCCGGCGAAACTCCGCCGGCGGCTCACCGGGCGAGCGCGACCTCCCGTACCAGCGGAAGTCTTACGGGCTGGCCGGTCTCGGCGGACCGATAGATGCTCAGCACCAGTTCCAGCGCGTCTCGTCCGTCGGCACCGGTCATGACCAGCGGCTCATCATCGAGGACGGCACTTACGAGGTGATCGAGTTTGCGGTAGTGCTGTTCGGAGTTCTGCAGTTCGACGAGCGGCAGCTGGCGCCACCCGCGCAGGTAGTCTGGTTCGTCCCAGCGGATGGTGAAGACACTCGGGCCATCGCCGCTGCCGCCTCGCAGCAGGATCGAGCCAACCGATCCATCGATCGACGTATAGCCGTGACGGGCCGTTGCGGCCCAGGTGGTGTACCACGTGCCCACCGCTCCGCTCGCGAACTGGAGAGTCGCCGCGACCGTGTCCTCGACATCCGCGTCGGGCACAAGCTGGCCGCCGGCGAAGTTTTGCTCGCGGAAGCGTCGGTATGTCCCGAACACGGATTCGACTGGGCCGAGGAACCAGTTGATCATGAAGGCGGTGTAGATGCCCCAGTCCATCAGCACGCCGCCGCCGGCCTGGGACTTGCGCAGGAACCACGCGGTGCGATGCGCCGAGGGGGCACAACTGACGATGTTTAGCGCCTGGATCGTCCCAATTGTCCCCTCGTCGAGCAGCCGCTTGACGGTATTCCAGAGATGGGAGAAGCGGGGCTGGTACCCCATCGTGAATTTGACACCGGCGCGCTGGGCCGCTGCGACCATCCTGTCCGCGTCGGCCAGATCGATCGCGATCGGCTTCTCGCAGAGGATGTGCTTTCCGGCCTCGGCCGCGGCGATCACCGGATCGGCGTGGGCACCGGCCCAGGTGGTGACCGAAACCGCCTCGACCTCAGGGTTCCTGAGGAGTTCACGGTAGTCGGTATAAACGTGGGGGATGTCCCAGCGTTCTGCGGCCGCGCGGGCCACATCCAGGGAGATGTCGGCGACCGCCACCAGGCGGGCCCGGGGATTCCGTACGTAGTTCGGAAAGTGGGCGCCGTTGGCGATTCCGCCCGCGCCGATCACGCCGATGCCGAGCTTACGGTGCGGCTGAGACACAGTTGCAGTACTCCTGTTCGTTGACCATGAGTTCGAAAGCGGCTACCGGGTCCGGAGTCGGTATGGCCGTAGTCGCCGCAGCGATCGTGGCGCTGGCGGTTGGGGCGAATTGCAGCGGGGCGGCCCCCGATGCCGCCATCGCGGCCGCTGCCGCAAACGCGAGCGCAAGCGCGAGGACAATGGCGATCCCGGAACCGATCAAGCGCCGAGCACGGCCCGGCGGCGGTGGGTTCGATGATCCTGCTGTGCTACTCAGTGTGTCACCGCCGCGTCGCGCGATTCTTCGTGAGAGGCGGCCCCGTAGAGGTAGCAGGCCGCGACATGCCCGGTCCGGACGTCCATCATCGCCGGTCGCGTCTTCCAGCAGCGTTCCTTGACGTGGGGGCAACGCTCGGCGAAGAGGCATCGGTCGCGACTGGCCGATTTCACCTCGGCCGTCTGCTCGCTGACCTCGATGCGGTCGGTCCAGCGTGCGTCGGGGTCGGGCTCCGGGACCGAGGCGATGAGTTGCTGCGTGTAGGGGTGCGCTGGCCTGGTGATAACGTCCTCGGCCCGGCCACGCTCGACGATGCGCCCCTGCGAGATCACCATTGTCTCGCCGCCCAGGTAATAAGCGGTCGACAGATCGTGGGTGATGAAGAGCGTGGTCATTCCGTACTTCTCGCGGAAATCGAGCTGGACGTTCAGGAACATGACCCGGATGGCGGCGTCGAGCATCGAGACCGGCTCGTCGGCGATGATGAACGCCGGCCGCAGCATGTGGACCCGGGCAAGCATCACGCGCTGGCGCTGGCCGCCGGAGAGCTGGTGCGGGTACCGGCCTAGCACGTCGGCGGGCCGGAGGTCGACGGCCTCGAACGACTCTTCGATCAGGCGGAGCCCACGCGCCTTCCCGGTGGCCAGCCCGAACTTCTCAATCGGACGCCAGAAGATGCGGTCGACCCGGTAGAACGGATTGAAAATACCGTAGGGATCCTGGAAGACGGGTTGTACGTCCCGCCGATAGGTGTCGTAGTCGCGGCCCTCGAGACAAAAGATGTCCTTACCGTTGTACGTTACGGTACCGCCAGTGGGTCGCTGCAGGCCGAGGATGATGCGGGCGATGGTGCTCTTGCCGGATCCGCTTTCGCCCACGAGGCTGGTGATCCTGGACGGGTCGGAGGAGAGCGTGAACGAGACACGATCGACGGCGACGAGTTCTCCACCGATCGCGGAGAGGGCACCTCCGCGGAAGGTCTGCGTGACGTCGCGGAGGGCGATCTCCTTCGGTTGGTTCATTGTGGGACCGGGGTCAAAGCGGTGGTCACGCGTGAGCCGTCCTGTTCCGGGTACAGGTGACAGGCGACGATGGGGCTTGGGCCAGAACCGTTCGCGGTGGTGTCGAGGGGCAGCAGGCGTGGCGTATCGGCGAAACAGCGGGCCATCACCTGAGAGCAGCGCGGATGGAATCGACAGCCCTGCGGCCAGGCCAGCGGGCTTGGCGCGTTGCCGCCGATTCCGCCCAGGCGCGTGCGCACGCCGCCAACCTTCGGGATCGAGTGGATCAGCGCCCGAGTGTACGGGTGGCGCGGCTCCTTGAAGATCTGGCGCACATCACCGACCTCAACGATGTCGCCGGCGTACATGACCGCGACACGGTCGCACAACTCGGCGTGGACAGCCATGTCGTGGGTCACAATGATCAGCGTCATCCCCATCTGATCACGCAGATCGGCGAGCGTCTGGATGATCAGACGCTGGACGTTGACATCGAGCGCGGTGGTCGGCTCGTCTGCGATCACGAGGTCGGGCTTCAGGGCGATGGCTATCGCGATGCAGACCCGCTGTTTCATTCCGCCGGAGAGTTCGTGGGGATACATGCGCGCCACGTGTGCTCCCAGGCCAACCTGCCTGAGCAGTTCGGGGACCATTCGCCTGGCGTCTCGTTTCGAGAAGTTGCTGTGGGCGGTGATGGCGTCGGTGAACTGGTCTTCGATGCGCATGACCGGATTGAGCGAGTTCATCGAACCCTGGGGGACGTAGGAGAGGCGGCGCCAGCGCACCCTTCGCACATCGCTCTCCTCGGCGGAGAGCAGATCGATCGACGTGCCGTCGCGCGGGTGCAGGCGCACCACGCCACCTCCGATGTAGCCGGGGGGTTTCACGAGCCGCAACACCGCCGCCGCGAGGGTGCTCTTGCCGCAGCCAGATTCGCCGGATATGCCGAGGATCTCGCCCCGATAGACGGTCAGGTTGACGCCGTCAACGGCGCGTGATTTGCCGCGAACCGTGTCGTAGTGGACGTGGAGGTCGGCGATCTCGAGAAGGGTCTCAGGCACCCGCAACCCTGCGCAGCCGCGGATTATAGGTCTCCTCCAGCCCGACGTTCATCAAGTTCACGGCCAGGAAGAGGAGCGAGAGGACCGTCACAGGTGCGACGAAGAGCGGCCATGCGCCCAGACTCATCGAACCCCAGGTGACGGCCCAGTTGATCATCAGCCCGAGATCTATCGCGCCGGACGGCCCGAGTCCGATCACCTCCAGCC
The DNA here is from genome assembly GCA_016875715.1 of Chloroflexota bacterium. Classification (GTDB taxonomy): domain Bacteria; phylum Chloroflexota; class UBA6077; order FW602-bin22; family FW602-bin22; genus VGOZ01. The sequence continues at coordinate 5,303 of VGOZ01000078.1, forward strand.
CGACGAGCGCGAAGATCGCCCCGAGCGAGGCGTTCGCCAAGCCGACGCCCAGGTACGGAAGCATGTTCGGGACAAGTTCCTGGAAGATGATCTCCATATCGGTCATCTTGTTCGCACGTGCGAGGTCGATGTACGGCCGGCTGCGCAGGCTGAGCACCTGGGCTCGGATCGTTCGCGCCGCGAACGGCCATGAGAAGATGGTCAGCATGAGGGCGACCTGCCAAAGCGAGACGTTGCGGGCGTATGCTGAGAGCGTGATCAGCAATGGCAGGCTCGGCACGACGAGAAACATGTCGGTCGTGGTCGCCAGGAACGAGTCGACCTTGCCTCCCTTGAAGCCGGCGGTGAACCCGACAACGACGCCGATGAATGTCGCGAACAGGCCGGCCATCACCCCGACCTGGAGCGAGGACCAGAGGCCCGTCACCGTCATCGCGAGCAGGTCACGCCCGTATCGGTCGGTGCCAAGCGGGTGCGCTCCGCTCGGCATAAGCCAGGCGGGGTACGCGCCGATCTCGAGCGGATTCTTGCCCCGCCCGATCAGATCGACAATCAGCGGGTGCACGAAGGCGACGAGGAAGAAGAACGCCAGGATGCCGAAGCCGACCTGGAGTTTTGCGCTGGTGCGCCAGAGCGGCGCGAGCCTCATCGCCAGAACTTCACCCGGGGATCGAGGAGGGGGAGACAGAGGTCGATGATCAGGTTCGCCAGGAGTACGACGATGATCGTCATCGCGACGATCCCCTGAACGGTATTGAAGTCGTAGATCTGGATCGCCTGGACGAGCAAACTGCCAAGCCCGGGGTAGTTGAAAAGCTGCTCGACCAGCACGTTCCCGTTGAAGATGCCGCCGAGAGAGATCCCGAACGCGGTGACCTGCGGCAGATACACGTTTCTGAGCGCGTAGGTCGTGAGGATGCGGCGCGGGCTCAGGCCCTTGGCTTCGCCATAGGTCAGGTAGTCCTCGCCCAGCGTCGGCACGATCAGCATGCGCGTCGAGATCAGCCAGTTCATCACGCCGATGAGCACGATCGAGAGTGCCGGCAGAGTCCCGTGGTGGATCACGCTCGCGAAGAAGTTGAGATCGAACCCCGGATCATGAACCGGGTTGTACGCCGCGCTCGAGGGAAACCAGCTCAGTTTGTAGGCGAGCAGGAAGACGATCATGAGCCCGACGAAGTAGAAGGGCACGTGCGAGAGCGCGATCGAGACGTTGGTCAACCACTCGGCGTACCACCTGCCGCGCAGCCAGCCTACGATGGCGCCGAGCACGATGCCGAGCGCGAACGCGAAGACAGCCGAAAGCCCCAGGAGCCCGATGGTCCATGGCAAAGCTCGCAGAATGCCCACCTGCGCCGACGTGGGGAAGTTGATCAGGGCGGGTCCGAGGTCCCGCTCGATGAACAACTGGTTGAGATAGAAGAGGTACTGCTGAAACAGGTTCCCATCGAGACCGAAGACACGTCGATAGTGAGCGATGACCTCCTGGTTGGCCTGCACGTTGTACACGCCGACCTGCTCCAGGCTGGCCACATACGCCTGGATAGGGTCGCCCGGCATCATCCGAAAGAACATGAACGTAACTGTCAGCGCGCCCCAGAGCGTCACGAAGAAAAGTAGCGTCCGCCGAATCGCGTACGCCACGTAGAGATGTTTCGCCAGCCAGACCCGCAGGCCGGGCATCTCGCGATGCCTGGCCTGTGAGGGTGGGAGGGTCGTCGCGCTGCTGGCCAACCGCTACTTTTTCCCGGACGGTTTGAGCGCTCCGATCACACGGCCGTACTGGCCCCACCAGGCCAGCGGCACCTGATACAGGTTGTCATCAGTCGGCCAGCCTGTCCAGTACTCGTCGCTGGTGATGACGGGGTACGTCGTCTGAATGATCGGGAACGTCGGGAGATGCTTGTAGAACATGGCCAGCCCCTGGTCGAACAGCGCCTTGTTCGAGGCGTTGGCCGGATCGGAGACGTCGATCTTGGAGACGACCGCATCGAACTCAGCACTCTTTAGGCGAACCTGGTTGGTCGTGGTCGTGAGCTGCCCGATCGCCATTGCGCGGTTGCTGAGGAACTGAGCGTATAGCTGGCCCGGATCGAACGACACGCCGCAGAGCCAGTGCGATGAGATGTCGAAGTCACCCGTCGAGTACTTCTGCGTCCAGATCGGGTTGGTATAGGAGCGGATCGTCGCGTCGATCCCGAGCTTCTTCAGTTCGTCGGCAACGGACTGACCGATCAGGTACTCCGGGTTCCCCACGATCGCCGGGGTCATGATCTCAATTTGGATCGGCTTACCCTGGAACATCCGCTGGGTGCCCTGCACGACCGTTCCCATCTCGTTCAGGAGTGTCTCGGCCCGCTTCGGGTCGTAGACGAGCCGGTTTTGGTCCGCAATCTCCCGGTTGGTCCACTGATCGTTCGACTTGTAGTCGGCCCACGGATATTGAGCCGGGGGCGTCTGGATGATCCAGATGGTGTCGCCGATCTTCTTGCGGTCGGTCAGGTAAGAGAGTGCCCACCGGAACCGTGGATCGGCGAGCACACCCTTCGAGGGATCGGTGTTGATCCAGAAGGCACGCGGGCACGGATCACGGAATGAGGTGAGAATCCGAGTCGGTTTGTACTCCTCCTGAACCCGCTTCATATGCGCGTACGTCAGGCCGCCAGGCATATCGGTCTGTGCGCGCTTGAACTCTTCGATCGCTGAGTCGACGACCGGAGCCGAGCGGTAGACGACGTACTCGGGTGCTGGGTCCATCGCACCCTTGTTCCAGTAGTTCGGATCCTTCTTCCAGATGAACATCAACTGGTCCGGAATCACGCGATCGAGCTTGTATGGGCCCGTGCGCGTCGGCGGATTGTCCTTATGGGTCTTCGGATCGACCCTGCTCCAGACGTGCTGTGGGAGGACTTCGAAGCCGTTCACGATGCCGCAGATGAAGATGTAGTGGAATCGCGGGTTAGCAGCCTTGAGCTTGATCAGGACCGACTGCTCGTCCGGTGTCGTCACCGTATCCACGTAGCTTCTGATTTCGGCGGCGCCGGTACCCAGCAGCGCAGCGTCGTTCTTGAGCATCTCGATCGAGAACTTGACGTCGGCCGCGGTCATCGGCCTTCCGTCGTTGAACCGGACGCGCGGATTCAGACGCAGAAGCAACTCATCGAAGCTTGCGTTGTACCGCCACGACTGGCCGAGCCACGGCTCGATCTTGCCGGCCGCGTAGTTCGCGTAGAACAGGTACTCCTTGCAGGATTGCTGAAACCCGCCCTGGTACTGCTGGCCATTCGGAATGAGGTGGCTGAAGCTATCGAAGACGAAGAACGTCGACGTATCGAAGATGACTGTCTGGTTGCGCGGAGTTGGTACGACCGCACCCTTCTGCGGTGGCCCGGACGGGGCCGCAGCGGCCGCCGCTGCCGGAGTCGCCGTCGGAGCAGCCGCGGTGGGCTGGGCCGGGACCGGAGTATTCGTGGGTGCGGCAGCCGGAGCGGCGGTATTCGTGGGTGCGGCAGCCGGAGCGGCGGTATTCGTGGGCGCGGCAGCCGGAGCGGCGGTGGGCGGGGCGGCGGGCTTGGCCGGTGCAGGCGTGCTCGTTGGCGCGGCAGCCGGAGTGCACGCCTGTAGCGCGCCGGCCGCGATGGATGCTGCCGCAGCGATGCCAACGCCGCGAAGGAACCGCCGGCGGGTGACTGGGCTGACAGTGCTGGTTCTCAATTCTCTCTCCTTACTTGGCTGACTGACCTGAACGCGCTACTTCGTCGGCACCGGCGTCACGGTTGGCGTCGGTGTGACGGTCGGCGTCACTTCGGCCGCGGCACTCGCTGGGGCGAGGACTGCGCCGGCGCTGATCCCTGAGGTGTTGCCACGGCCGGACACATTAGTCGGCACGGCTTCGATCTTGCTGCTGGCAAAGCTGCGCTGCTCGCCGTCGCCGCAGGCGACACCCAACAACATGCACAGGCACAGAACCGTCGGGTAGCTGGCCAACACTATTTCCCTCATCGCGCGGTCGACCGATGACAGAGCAGGTCGGATGTCTATCCTACGTTCCTTCACGCTGTCCGAGGCACGGGCTATTATGCCTTAACCGTGGACCCGCGCAAACAACCCGGACAGACTCCGCTGACCATCCATCGTGATCCGCACGGAGTAGCCCTCCTGTACCCAGCCTGGTGGCAGGCGTACACCATGCCGCAGAGCGGCATGCTCTTCTCGCCAGGGAACCTCGATACGTTCATCTCGGTCGACGTGACGCCGCTCGGCACGCGGGTCGTCCCGGAGGACATGGTCGAACTGGAGAGAGGGTTCCTGACCGCGCTGCGGGGAATGCCGAACTCGGATGTCCTGGAGCACCGGAGGATCGACACCGGACCACTGCTCGGTATGGAGGCACAGCAGCGCTTCGACGGCAAGAAGCGCTGGATCAGGCTGCTGTATCGCGGCGAACTGCAGGTGCGACTGATCGCGCAGGGCGCGACGGAGCAGGAGTTCGATTTCTGGCTTCCCTCCTTCGAACCTGCGATGACAGGCTATGTTTTCGACGCCGCTGCGATGCCGTTGGAGTCGTACTGACCGGGACGACGCGCCAACGCCATTCGCGATTCATGCGCGGAGCGCGGCGTGCCCCTCCCGTCCGGATCCGGGTGAACCTCGAAGCGCGGTTCTGGCGATCGATGCCCCGCCGCCGCCTGTCGCGATCCTTCACCGCCGGGAAGGGAGATGAGGCGGCTGGTCGCCAGGGCTCGCCGAACCGGTTGCGCGGGCGGTGGGGGCGGGTCGGCTAACCTGGTTGAGACCGGCCAGCTATGTCACGCGTATGGAGGCAGCGGAAGGACGACCTCGCGCCCCGCCCTCATCGCAAGCATGCCGGCCTCGAGTATCTCCTGGGCATCTCGTGAGACCTCGGGAGCGACCATCCCCTCGAAGGGGCGATCCGCGAGCAGACAGTGCGTGAAGTAATCCGGCGCGGCGCGGTATTGATCCGGAAGCGGATCGACGGTGATCGCCTCGGTGCTGTTGGCGACGGCGATCTGGAGCTCGTCGCGACCCGTCACCGCAATCGAGCCGTTGGCACCGTACATCATGCTGGGGATGCGCACGGCGACAGCCGGCTGCGTCCACGTGCCCTCGCAGACGCTGTGACCGCGCGGGTAACCGAGTAGCAGGATCGCGTTATCGTCGACCCGGAAGAACTCCTTGACGTAGCGGCCCCCCAGCGCCATGACCTTGCTCGGCTGGCCCATGATCCAGCGGCTCAGGACGGCTCCGTAGGAGCAGAAGTCGATGAAGGCGCCACCACCGTTCCGTTCACGGTCGATGAGCCATCCCCACCCCACCCGCGCTACCGGACCGCGTGCGGCGTAGTCGGCCGGTGGACCGCCGTGACCTGAACGATGGTGAACCTGCCAGACGCGGCCGATCCGACCATCATCGATGAGTGCCTTCGCGCGGTGATAGGCGGGCGACCAGTTGGTTGGCCAGTTGACCATGAGGCGGATGCCCGCGCGCATCGCGGTCGTCGCCATCTCGTCGGCGAGCGTCAGCGTGGCGGCCATCGGCTTCTCTTTCATCACATGGATTCCCCGCGCGGCGGCCTCGGCGACGACTGCCGCGGCGCGCCTGTTATCGGCGCAGGTGATGATCGCCTCGGGCCTGGTCCGGTCGTACAGTTCGGCGGCACTGGCGTAAAGCGCCACGCCGGGGTACTCCCCTGCGTAGTAGGCCCGCTGCTCGTCGTCGTCGATGACCATCCCGACGACGTCAGCGGTAGGACATTCCAAGGTCGATTTGATCAGAGTGCGGAAATGCAGGTGTGCGGCGTCGACCAGGCCAATGCGAATCTTCGACATGGGCGCGAGTGTATAGCGCTGCTCAACCCGGCACGAGCACCTCGTGGTCCGAAGCGCTGACCGCAATCCCCGTTGAAGTCTCAGCGCGGAATAACTGCTTCGTCCCATCGCGCCAGGATCGCCTCCTCCGTCTCCGCCGGCGTCTGATCGGAGGTATCGATCCACAGCCCGATCCGCCACGTGCACCGCCGGATCTCATCGTCCATCCAGTCCCAATGCTCCCAGAGGCGGGTACCCCGTCCCTCCTCACGCCGGCGCACGACCTCGGGCCCTGGCATCAGCATCACGAAGCGGAAAGAGCTCCCCGCCGTCTCCGCCAACAGGTGCGCGACCCGGTCGCCAATGACGATGTCGTCGATCGCGGCGAGGAACCCTGTCGCGGGGCTGCGGCGGGAGAGGGGCCCCGCGTTCGGGGACGATCGCGCCTGCGTCGATGCCAGCGGGACGACGCTCCCCGCGCTTGAGGCGCGCAATCACATCGCCAGTGTGGAGCTTCAGGTCTCGCGCTCCAACCCGATGCATCGATTCCCTTGTGCGCTACGTTGTTCGGTGTGTAGCTTCATTTGTAAGCATCGTTCGGATCATCCGTGTCATCGGAGCCGGTACCCGCACGCCACTCCGCGAACGTCTGACGTGACGCATCGCGGGCTGTGACTCAACCCGATAAGGAGCGACGGCACCATGGATCTGATCGAGCGCGGCTGCGCTATCCGCGAAGATGGCCTCAGCCGCTGTGGCTGGTGTGTCGGCGACCCGGCCATGCGCCTTTACCACGATACCGAATGGGGTGTGCCGCTGCGCGACGATCGGGCGCTGTTTGCCCGCCTGATGCTCGAGTGCTTCCAGGCCGGCCTCTCCTGGCAGACGATCCTGCGCAAGCGGGAGAACTTCGACCGCGCGTTTCACGGCTGGGATCCCGTCCGCATCGCCGGGTACGACGATGCGGATGTCGCCCGTCTCCTCGGCGACCCCGGCATTGTGCGGAATCGGCTCAAGGTCGCCGGCGCGATCCGCAACGCGCGCGGCTATCTGGCGATCGAGCGAGAGCACGGCTCCTTCGCGCGCTACGTCTGGCGCTTCGTCGGCGATGAGCCGCGGGTTGCCCGCCCGCGCGCGCGGCACCTCGGGGAACTAGCGCCCAACACCGACGCGTCGGACGCGCTCTCGAAGGCGCTTCGCGGTTACGGATTCACCTTCGTGGGGTCGACGATCTGTTACGCGTTCATGGAGAGCGCCGGTCTGGTCGACGACCATCTAGCGGACTGCTTTCGCGCCACGGGCTGACGCGAGGCACCGGACGTGTGCGCACGTACAGCCCTCGTCGCGCGCGGGCCAGGACCGCGGCGAGGGGGAACAATCCGCTGCCCCGCCACCGGTTGTGCACCGCCGGGCGGGTTCGCAGGGCGTCAGCGACTCCGCACCGCGCGAACGGTTGCGAGGACGACGCCGCCACCGAGGAAGAGCAGCGCCGCCTCGGCGAGCATCACCCGGTAGCCGAGGTCGGCCACGACTGAGTTGATGCCGTCGATCAGCGGTCCATTGAACCGGGCGAGGGCCGCGCCCCCGGCGGTCGCCAGATTGGTCAGGCCCATGTAGCGAGCCGCTTCGGCGGTGGGCACGATGCGGGTCAGCAGCGCCCAGTTCGAGGCGATGAACAGCCCCATCCCCGCGCCGACGAGAACGCCGTAGGCGGTCACCGCCGCCGCATCGGCCGCCGTGATCATGAGGGCGCATCCGACCGCGCCGAGCGCGGACGCCACGAGCGTGGGAATCCGATGGCCAAACCGGTCGAACATCGCCCCGGCCGGCAGGCAGGCGACGAGGATCGCCACCCCGATGCCCGTCACCATCCCCCGGTAGACCTCGAGCGGTTCTCCCACGTCGAGCACGTCGCGGATGAAGTTGAACGCGAACGACTGCACCGAAGTCATCGCGACGACGAACAGGAGGCGGCCGACGAGCGCGCGGCGGAACTCTGGTGGCGCGTTCTTTCCGAGGCGGAAGGCGCCCGGGTCGAACCATCTCCCCGCACCGACAGTGGCCACGGGCGTCGGCAGCCCGCCCCATCCCTCGCGAACCCAGATCAGGGTCGCCCCCGCAGCCAGGAACAGGCCGAGCGCGGTCGCGCCGATGCCCGCGGCAACGCCGCCCTGCTCGACCATCGTCGTCACCACGAGCGTGCCGACGATGATGCCGAGGATGTCGCCGAACGATCGCGCGCCGCCGGCGATCCCCCGTCGATGCGCGGGGACGAGATCGGGGATGAGTGCTTGGTGAGCGGCGAGGGCGACGTTCATGGTCACCTGCAGCAGGGTGTAGAGCCCGGCCAACGCGACGAGCGAGGTTGGCCCGAAGAGCGCCATCGCCCCGAGGATGACGACCGAGAGGAGCGCGCCCAGCGCGATGAGCGGGTGGCGGCGTCCGAACGGCAGGCGCGCGCGGTCCGAGAGCGCCCCGGCGAGCGGCTGCGTGACCATCGCGACGACGAGGCCGACGAAGGTGAGCGTGCTGAGCGCGGTGTTCTGCAATCCTGGCGCGACCAGACCGGCGAGAAGAATCGGGAGCAGCAGCGGGTGGATCGAATTCCACAGCAGCGAGAGGCCAATCGGGAAAGCGGTGAGCGCGGCGATCGTGTTTTCGACCGGCGGTGCCGCCCGTTCGCCGGCGAGGGGGTTTCCACGAGCGGCCCCAGGTGCGTCTACTGCCGCGCCTCCTGGCGGCGCATCATACCCTAGGCACAGTGCAGCACGCGGGGTCGCCGTCCACGGCCGCGGCACCGGTGATCCCCTCCTGGAAGCGGGACTTCGCGGTCCTCTGGTTCGCACAGTTCTCGGCGATCGTCGGCTTCGGACTGGCGCTGCCGTTCCTGCCGCTCTACATCCAGACGCTGGGCGTACCCGACCCGGCCGAGGCCGCGCTGTGGGCCGGAGGGATGGCCTCGCTGGGCGGTCTGGCGATGGCGGTGATGGCGCCCATCTGGGGCACAATGGCCGATCGTTACGGCCGAAAGCCGATGGTGACTCGCTCGATGATCGGCGCCGGGCTCTTCGTTGCCGCGATGGCGATCGTCAACGACGTGCGCCAGCTGTTCGCGCTGCGATCGGCGCAGGGATTGCTCTCCGGTACCGTGCCCGCCTCGCGCCTGCTCGCCGCCAGCGTGGTCCCACCGGATCGGCTCGGTCAGACGATGGGACTGATGGCGACCGCGCAGTTCGTGGCGAGCTCGTTCGCGCCGTTCCTCGGTGGGCTCATCAGCGAGCACTGGGGGTTCCCGATCGCGTTTCTGATGACCGGCGCGCTGCTCCTGGGCGCCGGTCTGCTCGTGCTCGTCTCGATCCGGGAGCAGTTCACACCGCCGGCGGGGGCCACCCGTGGCGGACGGCGCCTCGCCGACGTGAAGCGCATCTTCGGGTCGCCGCGCGTCGCCGCCGCAATCGGGATCATGCTCGCTACCCATATGGCGCAGATGGCGATGGGGCCGATCATGCCGATCTACGTACAGTCGATGCTGCCGCCCGGAGCGCCGGTCGCCTCAACGGTGGGGACGGTCGTGGGCGCGGCGGCGTTGACGAGCGCGATCGCGGCCACGGTGGGCGGCCGCCTGGGGGACCGAGTCGGCCATGCACGCGTCTTGCTCGTCGCCTCGGTGATCGGCGCGCTGTTCTTCATCCCCCAGAGCCTGGCCGCGGACCCGACGCAGCTGCTGCTCTTCCGCGCCGCCGGCGGCATCTTCCTCGGCGCGATCGTGCCGGTGGGGATGGCGTACATCGCGCTGGCCACGCCGGCCGGCAGTCGCGGATGGGTCTTCGGGATGTCGACGACCGCGACCTCGCTGGGCAGCGCGGTGGGGCCGATGCTCAGTGCAACGGTGGCGGCGAACTTCGGCCCGCGGGCATCGTTCCAGGTCGTGGGCGCGATCGTGCTGCTCGGAGCGCTGGGCGCGCTCTTCGCCTCGCGGAGCCGGGAGCAGACCGCTGCCTAGACCTCGTCCGGGGGGCTAAGAGGGACGAAGGACCCCCGTAAGATCATCCCCTTCCCCTAAGCGTCTTCTCAGGATCGCACGCTATCGTGATGATCGAGGTGGTCGCGAAGCCACCGGGGAGTGATCGATGAAGATCGGACGCAAGAGATTCCTGCTCGGCGGCGCTGCTGCGCTGGGCGCGTTGGCGGTAGGCGGTGCAGCCTACGCGCAGACGGCCCCACCCAGGCCGGGCGCGCGGCCCAATCCGGCCGCGAAGCACGAGGAGATGCTCGCCGCAATTGCCGCGAAGCTGGGGAAGACGGTCGACGAAGTGAAGGCGGCCCTGGCGGCGGTCCACAAGGACCAGCTCGATGCCGCGGTCGCGGAGGGGCGGCTCACCCGCGAGCAGGCCGACCAGATGCTGGAGCGGATGAAGAACGGGCCAGGGCCGGGCTTCCCCGGGCCGATGGGCCAGGGAGGCGGGCCAGGCTTCAAGGGCCCTCCTCATGGACCGGGCGGCATGGCGCCTGGCAGGGGCGT
>VGOZ01000079.1 GCA_016875715.1 Chloroflexota bacterium
GGTTCCCCAGCGGGTCTCTGCGCACGGACCCAGGGTGGGCCGGCCTGGGCTCACTCGCCCTCGGTCGTAACAGGGGCGTCGATGATCTTGGGCGGCTGCACGTCGAGCGGGCGCTGACGATGGCTCGGCCAGGTGGACTGGTCGACGCAGGATGTCTGGGAATCCTACCCGTCCGCCGTCGCCGCTCGCGGGTGATCGTCCTGCGTTGTTGCAGCGCGAGCTTGTCGCGCCCTCTGAGCCCTGCGGCCTGTCAACGCGTGACTTTCAGATTGACGCCAGTGGACGCTGAGGCGGCCGACGCGGCACCGCGCGAGGCAATGCCGTTCACGCCGAAGCAAGGACAGTATCTCGCGTTCATCTACTACTATACGAAGATCTCCGGGGACCCGCACCTGTCGAAGTTGGAACGCTACGAGGGCGTCCCGATCGTCACGCCGGCCGAAGCGGTCAAGCGTCTCGGTTTGTAATGGTGCCCTCCTCCAACGCCGTCGTCGGCGTTGACTTCGACTACTCGCGAAAAGCCCGCCTGGGGACGGGCCCAACACGGCGCTAGGACCGTGATCCGGGTGCTGTTGGTTCACGCGAATACTGTGGCGGGAAAAGAACGATGCGTACGACGTCCGCTGCGAGGACTCCCACTGACAACATCCCGCGCGACACGTTGGATCTCGGACCGGCGATTCACCCGGGCGAGATGTTGCTCGAGGAGTTTCTGAAGCCGCTTGAGATGACGCGGGCCGCGGCCGCCAAGACGCTCGGGATGTCGACCGTACGACTGAACGAGCTCGTTCGCGGGAAGCACGGCGTCACTGCCGACACCGCTTTGCGGTTGGCGCAGCTCTTCAAGACGACGCCGCACCTCTGGATGCACATGCAGGCGAGTTTCGACATGAAAGTGGCGATGGCTCGATGCCACGCCATGAAGTTGATTAAGCGGCGCTGATCGGGAGGCATCTGCTGAGGCGTGGCCACCACCCTCGACCCGCGTGATGAGTGCCGGTTCGTGAAACCTGCGCTGGTGCAATGGGATGCAAGGCGGCACGGCAACGCTGGCAGCAGCCGTGCTGGGGACACGTTACCGCGTTGCACACGGGGCGCGGGCGGGACTATCGGCCGATGGGCAAGCGACGGACGCGATAGCTAGCGTCTTCCACCACTATCAGCGCACCGGCTTCCAAGTCGGCCTGCTTGAGGACAAGGACTGTTGCATCCGAATGCAATTGACGTAAAGTACCCTGCGTGGCCGGCGTGCGTATCGCGCGACACCCAGAATCCGCGGCCCGACACCCGCTCGCGTCGGACAGCCCGTCCACCGAGGCGCGTCGAGCGGAAGATCTGCCAGCCGCCCGGCGGTGGCTCATCTTTGCGGCCCTCATGTGCCCGTACGTGTTCTATGCGTTCTGCTGGAACACCGAGAACTTCCTGCGGCCGTACATGGCGGAGTCGCTCCGCCTCACGAAGGAGCAAGTCTCCGCCTTCTACTCGGCGCAGGCACTCGGCGCGCTCATCGGAGCGATTGTGCTGTCTCAGGTCGCCGACCGCTACGGCCGCCGTCGGACGTACACAGGCCTTACCGTCGGGTTCGGCGCGGCGGCGATCGCGGCACTCTTCGTGGACAGTTACGCGCAAGCGCTTCTGCAGCGCTTCGTCATGGGCTTCTTTCTCGGCGGCGTGTTTGGCTGCGCGGTCAGTTTGTACGTCGGGTTGTTTTCGCCCGCCCAGCGAGGGCTCCTCGCCGGCTTCGTGCAGCTCGTCTACAACGGCGGTGACGCGGCGCTCTCGTGGTTTGGACGCCACTATGGCGCGGATGATTGGCGTCAGGTGCTCGTGATCGGCGGCACTGGCGCAATTGCGGCGGCGCTCGTGGTGGGGGCGGCCGTGCCCGATGATCGCCGGCTCACAGCGTGGGGGCACGACGCGATCGCGCCCGCAAGGGCCAGTCGCGCGTCCATCGCGGAATTGTTCCAGGAGGGCCGTTGGCGGCTCACGCTGCGTCTGGCGATCCTGTGCGGCCTCAACTTCTTCGCGTTTCAAGCCTTCAATGGCTGGGTGACCACATACTTGCGGGAGGTCCACGCGCTGACGCCCGACGCCATCGGGCGTCTCATGACGGCACTGCACGTCGGTTCGATGACCGGCGCCATCGCGTGGGGCCTCATCGGCGATCGGTTCGGCCGCAGAGCAGACGCGTTGGGATTCGCCCTTGCCGCGATCTTCATCGTCGTCTATCTCCAGATGCCGGCGCAGCCCGTGTACTTTGCCACGGTTGGCTTTGCCTACGGGTTCTGTCTGGTGGCGAGCGGGATCTGGGGACCGTTCTTCGCTGAGCTGTACCCGACGCACTTACGGGCGATGGCGGCCTCGATCTTCAACTGGGGTCGCGTGGTGTCGCTGTTCGGCGCGCTGATTGCCGGCGCGATCGCGCAGCGCTTCGGGCTGCAGACAATCATGTATGTCGGGTCGGCGACCTTCGCGGTTGCTGCGTTGCTCTGGTGGTCGCTCCCCGAAACGGTGCCGCGATCGCGCCGTCGCCCGCCTGCCTCTGCGTGATCTTCGGGGGCGAGTCATCCCCCAACCGTCGGAATGCGCGGCTCCTTCTGGCTCGGCCCCGCCCCCACCCCTGCGCCTGGTGCCCACGGCTGCCACGCGCGCGGCCCCGTCCAGGCGCCAAGCGCTTTGCGGGTCGCTTAGTGGTCGTCGGCCCTTAGTCCCGCCACCTCGGTGGGGCCGGGTGATTCCCGCCCCGCACGACGTAGACCACCGCGGGTGCAGCCGACACGTTCTGAAATTGGCGCTCCATCTGCTTGGGCACCGAGAACACGTCGCCCGACCCGAGTGTCAGCGACTCTTCGCCCACGAGCACCCGAAACCCGCCACTGAACGCCAGCAACACTTCCTCTTCGAGCCGCGTGTGCGGGGGAACGGCTGCGCCAGGCTCCAGGGTCAGGCGGCGCAGATGAAAGCCGTGGCCGCCCCCGAGCGGCGCGTCCGGCAGGCCCTCTTGCGCGCTCGCGTGACCGATGATCGGACTCTCGTACAACGCCCCGTGGGCATGCCGAGCCAGCACCGACGTGTCAAGGGCCGCCATATCCGCGGCGGCGCGCACGCACGCTCGCAACTCGTCGGACCGGTATCGCCGCAGGCGGTCGACGTCGGCCTGCGAGGTGGGTCGTACTTCGCGCGCGCCGGGAGGGACGGTCTGTCCGAGCGTCGTGTCAATGAGGCGGCCGCCCTCGAGCAAGACCAGGCCGTAGTTCCGGGCCGCCTCGAAGACATAGGGTGCCCAGGTGACCCGACCGGGATCATCGCCGCCGAGCACGGCGAACATGAATCCCACGTCGGCCCCGATATTTTCGAAGCCCCTGAACATGTGGGTTGGCAGAGAAATCACACCGCCGGGACCGAGCACCACTTCGCCGTCCTGAGCACGATCGCCTGATCGGAACGCCCATGTCCCGGCCAGGACGACAAACACCTCCGCCGTTTCGTGACTATGCTGGGAGTTGAGGCACCGCGGCGGCTGCCGGGCGGCGCCGATGTTGAACCCGTGGGGAATGGCCACGTGCACGTATTGGTCCGGGTTCTCCGCGACGCCTGGTCCGATAATGGTGAAGTTCTCCTTCTGCTCGCTGCCTGGCGTGCGCGAGTCCACGAAGGCGTTGCGACACCCGCGCAGGTCGGCGTAGCGGACCAGTCGCGATCGGAGGAGTTCGGCGTGGCTGTGCATGGCGGCAGACGCTCCCTGGGTCTCAGACTATACTCCGAATGCACGTCACAGATCGCGACTTTTCTGGGCCTATTCGGCGACATCTTGGGTTGATCTTGCGTTTGAGTTGCATTCAGAGTCATACTCCTGGCCGCTGGTCGGCCGTTGGTTGTGGAGACCCTTGTGCCTGAGTTACCCGTGACCACCGTGGTCGGCCGCGACATCTCGGAACTCCTCTTTCCGGTGCCGCGGCGGCGCCAGTCACTCAGCGGCTTTGACGAGGACTACGTCGACATCGTCGACTACATCGTTCGCTGCACGCATCGCATCTGGGAGCAGAAGCGCGTCGCGCTCATCCGCACCCACTACGGGTCGGACTGCGTCCTTCACACGCTCGCTGGCGAGGTCTGCGGCGTCGAGGCAGTGGTCGAGAACACCGTCAAGACGCTGGCCGCCTTTCCGGATCGCACGTTGAACGCGGACAACGTGATCTGGGGTGGCAACGACCGCGAGGGCTTCTATACGTCGCACCGCATCGTCAGTCACATGACGAACCTCGGGGCCAGCGACTTCGGGCCGCCGACGGGCCGGCGCGCCACGGTGACGACGATCGCCGACTGCGTGGTCACGGGCAACAGGATCGTCGAAGAGTGGCTCGTGCGCGACAACTTCAGCCTCGTGCTGCAGCTGGGCCTCGACCCGCATGCGATCGCGCGCGATCGCGCAACTCGGACGGCTGCGTCGCCTTCGGCGCCGGCGTCCCCACCAGACACCGCACCAGGGGACCCCGCCGCGACCGCCAGAGGTTGGGCGGCGCCGAGGTGGCACACGCTGTGGAATGGCCGAGACTTCTCGTTGGTTCGTGAGGTCTATTCGCCAACCGCCACGCTCTGGGCACCGTCCGGCCGGCAGCTCTTCGGCCATGGCGAAGTCATCGGCTGGTACATTCATCTGCTGGGCGCCCTGCCCGATGCCGTCATGCGTGTCGAGCACGAGTGCGAGATCCCCTGTTTCGACTGCGGCCGAGACATCGCGGTGCGTTGGTCGCTTACCGGCACGCACACCGGCCATGGACTTCACGTGCCGCCCACGGGGCGCTCGGTCCGGATACTCGGTGTGACGCATTGGCGGGTGATCGGCGACGTGGTCGTCGAGGAGTGGACCGTGTTCGACGAGTTGGCGGTGCTGACGCAGCTGTACGGGGCAGGGCAATGACAGAATCCGCCAACGCCGACACCTGGCGAGACGTCTACGAGTCCATATGCGCGGGTGGCAACGTCGGGCTGCTTCACGATTGGGTGACGCACAACGTCGCGGTGGACACGCCACAGGGCCGGATCTACGGGCGCGACGACTTCATCGCGGCCATCGCGCGAGAGCGCGAAGGCCTCCGTGTGCGGGGCTCGCGATGCCGGTCTTTCGTCGGCAAGATGGGCTCGCTGCCGGCCGTCGTGAGCACGCTGGAATGTGACGTCGACCATGTGTCGACGTCGCCCATCTTCGGACCGGCAACGGATCGCGCTGGAACCCTCACCAGTGTCTTCGTGGGCACGTGGCATGAGGGGCGCGTGTTTCGTGCCTGGCGAGTGGCCGACTGCGGAGCGCTCGCGCTGTCACTTGGCCTCGACCCGGCGGCGCTGGCCCGCGGACTAACTGTGAATTCGCCGGGTCGAGGCGGCATCCCATGGGCGTTCGGCGAAGTTCGCGCCGCACACGGTCAACTCGCCCCGCCGGCGACACCCGCGCCACTTCCCGGACTGCCCGCCGGCCCGGCGCACGCCATCGCGACGTTGCAGGCCGCGTGGAACCTGCGGCGTCCCGACCTCGTGCTCGACGCGTACGCCGGTGACGCGCGAGACGGTGCGATACGAGGCGACCATCCGTGGCGCCGCGTTCTCACCGCGTGCTCCGACGGCGTGCTGTTCGTGGAGCACTGCGTGGCGGGCGAGGGCGGCGACCCCGACGAGTGCCTCGCGGTTGCATGGCGGTGGGTGGGCACCCACGATGGCGCGGGGTTCGGCGAACCCACGGGTCACCGTCTTCACTTTCGTGGCATGAGCGTCATGACGGTGCGGCAGACGCGCATCACCAGTGAGTGCATCGTGTGCGATGCGCTCGGCACGTATTGCGATATCGCGCTCCGTTCGCGCCCCATGTGATCCTTCCATGCACACCAGCCGAGATCGGATCCTCACGACACACGTCGGCAGTCTCCCGCGCACACCCGCGGTCACCGATGTGGTGTTCGCCAAGGAACACGGCACCTTGCTCGACGAACGTGCGCTCGACACCGTCGTGGCTGACGCCGTCGTCGAGGTCGTCGCACGACAGGTCCGCGCGGGCGTGGACATCGTCAGCGACGGTGAGCTCAGCAAGATCAGCTACGCCACGTACATCAAAGACCGGATCAGCGGCTTCGCCGGCGACAGCCCCCGCCGCACGCCGCACGATCTCGAAGAGTTTCCGGCGTACATGCAGCAGGCGGCCTCCTCCGGAGGGACGCCCACGTACAGCCGTCCACGCTGTGTGGGGCCCCTCGCGCCCATGAGCTCGCAGCCGCTGGAGGACGATCTCCGCCGGTTCCGAGAGGCGCTGAAGGGCCAGCCCGTCGGTGACGCGTTCATGAACGCGGCCTCCCCTGGTGTCATCGCGCTGTTTCAACCGAACGACTACTACCCCACGCACGAGGCGTACCTGGAAGCGATCGCCGAGGCGATGCGGCCAGAGTACGAAGCGATCGTGGCCGCTGGGTACGTGCTCCAGATCGACAGCCCCGACCTCGGGCTCGGACGCCACACGATGTACAAGGAGCGGGCGGAGTCCGAGTACGTCGCGCTGGCCACGCTCCACGTGGAGGTGTTGAACCACGCGCTGCGCAACGTGGCCGCCGACCGCGTCCGCATGCACGTCTGCTGGGGCAACTACGAAGGGCCGCATCATCGAGACGTGGCGATGAGCGTCGTGCTTCCGATCGCTCTTCGCGCCAAGCCGCAAGGGCTGCTTTTCGAGGCGAGCAACCCACGCCACGCGCACGAGTGGACCGTGTTTCGTGACGCTGCGATTCCAGACGATAAAATCCTCATTCCCGGCGTGATCGACTCGGTCACGAACTTCGTCGAGCATCCGCTGCTGGTCGCTGAGCGCCTGTGCCGTTTCGGCGACATCGTCGGCCGTGAGCGCGTGATAGCCGGCACCGACTGTGGCTTTGCCAGCTTCGCCGGTTTCGGCCGAGTCGATGCGGAGATCGTCTATGCCAAGCTCGCGACGATGGCCGAAGGTGCCGCCCTGGCTTCCAAGCGTCTATGGGGCCGCTCGGCATGAGTCGCGGCTTTCGCGATCGACTCCGCGCGGGCGAGCTGCTGGTCGGTACGTTTCTCAAGACGCCATCGCCGGTGGTCGCGGAGCTCCTCGGCCTCAGTGGTCTGGACTGCGTGGTCATCGACGGGGAGCACGCGCCATTCGACCGCGGAAGCCTGGACGGGTGCCTGATGGCGCTTCACGGTGCCGGCGTGCCTGCGCTGGTGCGCGTGCCATCGCCGGACGGCTCGCATGTGTTGCCGGCTCTGGACGGCGGCGGTGTCGGCGTGGTCGTGCCCCACGTTCGCCATGCGGAGGACGCGCGCGCGGCCGTTCGCGCCGCTCACTACGGCCCGGGTGGGCGCGGCTTCGCCGCGGCGCCGCGCGGCGCCGCGTACGGCGGCCGCAGTCTTCGCCAGCAATTAAGCCACGCCGCCGAGACCACGACCGTCATCGTTCAGATCGAAGATCTCGAGGCGCTCGACAACCTGCCGGCCATCATGGCCACACCCGGGCTCGACGGCGTCGTCGTGGGGCGCATGGACCTCACGGTCTCGCTCGGCGCGGACTCGCCGAGCGATCCGCGGGTGCTCCAGGCGGTGGACACGATTGTCGCTGCAGCTCGGGCGGCTTCCCTGGCGGCCGGGATGTTCGTGCCGCTGGTGTCGGAGCTGCCACGTTGGCGCGCACAGGGCATCACGCTGTTCCTTTTGGGATCGGATCAGCAGTTCGTGCTGGAGGGCGCGCGGTCTCTGGCGCGGGCCGCGCGAAGCGAGGCACAGGCAGCCGATGGATGATCCCCGACAGGAGGGAAGCCGGACCCTGGGGTCAGCGTCCGCTGGACTGGCCGTCGCCGAGTCGGGCCGATCCTCCCTCGACGAGCGAGGCCGTGAACACGCGCCGTTCGGGAGGGCGGCCAGGCTCCTCGATGCAGTCCAGGAGCATGGACACGGCGGCCTCGGCCATCCGCTGCACAGGCTGTCGAAGCGTGGTGAGCTGGTAGCTGCGCCACCCGGCCGGCGCCACGCCGTCGAAGCCCACGACCGACAGTCGCTCGGGCACAGCCAATCGAAGGTCAGTGCGCGCGAAGTCGATGCAGCCCAGGGCCATCACATCATTGGCACAAATGACGGCGTCCGGATGCCCCTTGAACGCTTTGCTCAACTCGAGCAGCCCGCGGCCGCCGCTTTCGTAGTCGTAGTTGCCGCCGACCGTCTTGACTGCCGTGATCCCAAGCTGTGCAAGCCGCGCCTGTGCGCTTTCGGTGCGCTCCCGGCCGACCACCGAGTCCGGCGGCCCGCCGATGATCCCGAATCGCCGGTGTCCCGCCGCCGCCAGGCGCGTCACCAGCATCTCGGCGCCGCCGGCCTGATCGCAACAGACGGCATTCACGGGTCGCTCCTTCAGATAGCGATTGAAGAAGACCAACGGCATCTGGCGTTGATCGAACATCGCGACTTGTTGCAGAGACAACCGCGCGGCGGAGATGACCCCGTCCACGCGATAGCTCCAGAACTGATCGAGCACCTGATCGACGTCGCTCTCGCGCGGCAACGTGAACAGCAGCAACCTGATACCCCGGTGGACGAACCGTTGGCTCAGTTCGGACAGCACCTCGGGGTAGTACAAGTTGGTCAGGTTCGAGATCAGGACGCCAGCCAGATGGGAACGCCGGGTGATCAGACTGCGCGCGATCGCGTTCGGCGTATAGCCGAGCTCGCGAGCCACTCGCGCGACACGTTCTCGCATCTGGCGGGAAACGCTTGCCCCCGGCTTGAAACAGCGCGAGACGGCCGACTGCGAGACGCCGGCGCGGCGGGCGACATCGTACGAAGTGATGGCCCGCGTTGGCCGCCTTGTGCCGCCCGCCGCCACGGTTTCGTGAGACTTGGATCGTCGTCCCATCAATATGACCCTGAATGTTCGGCCGTGTCAGTACGCCGGCTTCGCGCCGACCACTCGACACCTGTGTTGAGGATTGTATGGCATCTGCAGACGCTCCCCAGGATCGCAAACGGCGCTACCGCGAGTGGCTGTCGGAGTTCGCTAACGCAGACATCACGGCCAGGCGCCGCCTGCTGTCACGTGTTGTCCGGGACGATGTGGCGTGGCACGTGTGCAAGCCCATTGAGACGTGTGAGGGAGGCGACGCCGTCTACGAACGCTTTTTTCAGCCGTTGTTCGACGCCTTCCCGGACGTGGACCGGCACGACGACATCATGATCGCCGGCGACTTCGGCGGTCGCACCTGGGTCGCGTCGATGGGTCACTATGTCGGGTCATTCGAGAGCGCGTGGCTGGGCATTGCTCCGACCGGACGCGTCACGACCATCCGCTTCGGCGAGTTCGTGCGGTTCGTCGACGACGCGATCGCAGAGTCGTACGTCTTGCTGGACGTCCTCGACGTGCTGCGGCAAGCAGGACGCTGGCCGCTGCCTCAGAGCCTGGGCGCTGCCGATCGTGTGCCCGGGCCGATGACCCACGACGGGATGGCGACCGGGCCCGCCGACCCCCGGGCCACCGACCAAAGCCTGCGGCTGGTCGAGGCCATGATCGGCGGCCTCATGGAGTACGACGGCGCCAGGCTGGAGAGCATGCGCATGGAGCGCTTCTGGCATCCGCGCATGATGTGGTACGGCCCGGCCGGTATCGGCACGACGCGCGGGCTTCGCGGCTTCCAGCGTGACCACCAGGGACCCTTTCTGCACGCGTTTCCCGATCGCCGCGGAGGCAATCACAAGGCGCGCATCGCCGACGCCACGTACGTGGCGTCGACTGGATGGCCCAGCGTGCAAGCCACACACCTGGGCGATGGCTGGATCGGAGTCCCTGCGACCGGTCGGCGGATCGGGATGCGCGTGATGGACTTCTGGCGCCGCGAGGGCGACCTGTTGCGCGAGAATTGGGTCTTCATCGACCTCGTCGACCTTTTGGATCAGATGGGGGTCGACGTGTTGGCCCGCGCAGGGATCGCCCCACGGGACGCCTGAGCGGGACGCACGTGCCACGAGAGGGGCGCGACGTCTACCCGCCGCGCCGACTTCTCAGAAGTGGAATCCGACCGAGACGGTGAAGTCGCGGCCGTCACGATCCGTCGCCCTCCGGCGGTCGCCGAGTTCACTCACCGGAACTGATAGCTCAGCCGCACACCTGCCGTGCGGGGTGGTCCGTAGACGCCCTGGATGAAGTCGTCTCCGCCGCGCAGCGCGCGCAGCAGGATGGCCTTGTTCTCGAGGTTCTCCACGTACGCCTGGATGCGCCACGGCTGATTCGGGAGCGCCCAGATCAGCCTCAGATCCGTGCGCGAATACGCGTCCTGGACGTTCACGCCGTCGCGGCCGATCACGGTGTCCCACGCCGAGTAGCTGCTCGACGAGTAGGACTGCACGAGAGGGGTGAAGGTGCCGGCGTTGGTCTTGATGTCGTAGCTGGCACTGACCGTGAGGCGCGCCTTCGGTGACAGCGCCACCTGGGAGCCGTCCAGGTTGAGGAGGTTGCCGGGCAGCGTCTGATACCCACCGGTGCCGCGCGGGAATGGGTTGGGTGTGATGAACGTGCCATACGCCGCGTCCTGGAGCGCCAGGGTCACGTTCAGCCGAAACGCGTCGACAGGGACGGTCTGCAACTCCACCTCGACTCCCGTTGCCTTCACTGCGCCCGCATTGGTTTGATAGGTCACAACCGCCCCGCTGACGGGATCCGTGGTGAAGAGGTTCGCCAACAGATCCTTGAAGTCGTTGTGGTAGACCGAGACGTTCACCTGTGCGCGCGCGCCAAAATCGTTCTTCGAGCCGACCTCGAACGCGGTGACCTCTTGCGGATTGAACACCAGGTTCGGGGCGGCGAACGCGAATCCTCCGGCGATGAAGCCGGTCGACACCGATCCGTAGAGCAGATTCGAGGGCCTGACCTGATAGTCGACTGCAGCGCGCCAGGTTGTTTTGGACCAGTCGCGCTTCACGTTCTGCCTCGTGAACTGTTGCGTCACGCCGTTGAAGCTCGAGTAGTTCTTGGTGTCGGTGGTTCGCCGGAGGCCAACCGTGGCTCGAACGGTCTCCGTGAGGCCAGCGGTGACCTGGCCGAACACCGCTTTTGACGTGATGTCGAGCAACTCGAGGTTGCTGAACACACCGGCCGGGTTTGGAATCGTCGTGGGGGACGACGCCCGGCCGGGGGTGGGGCTCGGCACGTCGAGGAACATGCGATTGAAAAAGAACCGATACCCCAGGTCATCGCGCAAGTAGAACGCACCGCCCAGCCAGCTCACTCGGCGCTGACCGGAGGACCCGACCTGGAACTCCTGGCTGAAGGACTCGAGATCCTCGCTGGTGTGCTCGATCGCATGCAGGTTGGAGCTGTAGTCGCCGTCGTTCTGGCGGAACGAGTGGAACTTCCCATAGTTCGTGAGCGACTTCGCCTGCACGTAGCGGCCGCGCCACGTGGCTTCCGCCGACCCCACGTTCTCCCACACGTCGCGCGTGAACGGGATGTCGCGGTTCAGCCGATACGGGGAATCCAGCTGGGCGCCGGCTGTGCCTCGCCGTGGGCTGACCGGGTCGCGGACGCCGTCGAGAGAGATCAGACCCGTGCTCGGATCGCGCACGGTGCCCAGCGACACGAAGCCGAAATCGCCCTGCCCGTTGCCACCCTGGTCCCAGTGCGTGCCTCGGATCAACAGCTCGAAGTTGCTCGTGGGCGCAATCCGCGCGATGGCTCGCACGTAGTTCAAGTCCTCGTCCCAGAGATCGGGAGCGGGTCCGGTGTTCTCGATGTAGCCGTTGCGCCGTTCCACGTTGGCGGCCACACGAAACTGCACCTTGTCGTTGATCGGCAGGTTGACGAAGCCTTCGACCTTGCGTCGGTTGTAGTTCCCGAGCGTGACATCGGCGCCAAAGTCGAGCGCCCGGGTTGGCAACTTGCTGACCACGTGAACATTGCCGCCGAACGTGTTGCGACCAAAGAGTGTGCCCTGCGGGCCGCGCTGCACCTCGACCCGCTCGACGTCGATGAACGCATTCACGGCCTGGGAAGGACGGCCTTTGTACACGCCGTCGACATGGAAGCCCACGGCGGGGTCGTTGACAGCGCCGACCTGCTCGGTGCGGGCGCCTCGAATCGCCGGCCGGATGTCTTCGCCCGCGCGTCCGACGTTGATACCGGGCGCGATGAACTGCAGGCGGGACACATCGACCGTGCCGCTCTGCTCGATGACTTCGCCGGTAAGTGCGGTAATGGCAATCGGCACCCTCTGCAGGTCTTCTTCCCGCCGCTGTGCGGTGACCGTGACCGACTCGATGAAGGCGATCTGCATCGCGACATCAATCGCGGCGAGGCCGGTGGCGACGGTGACCTCGGGGCGATCGACCGGCCGGAATCCCGAGAGCTCGAATCGCACGTGGTAGGTGCCAGCCGGCAGCGGAGCCAGGCGGTAGGCTCCTTGCTGGTCGGTGATGGCGGTGCGGAGTCCCCCGGGTCCGGTGACGGTGACCGTCACTCCAGGGATCCCGAGACCTTGACCGTCTCGGACGGTTCCCCCGATGCCGCTCTCCATCTGGGCGTCCGCACGTACGCCAAAGGACAGCAGGACGACCGACACGAACAGAAGCCAACGCGTCATGGGGTGGACCCTCCTCGGTCTCGTGAAGAAACGGCGTGCGACGGTCGGGCACATGAGGACTTGAGGCCGGTGAGCATACTTCGAATGCCAGAAATGTGCAACTTGTTTATCGTAAAGTTGCCGGTTTGAACCAATCGCGATGACTTCGGATGCTTCCACTACCGCGCCGTCCACCCCCCATCGACGCGGAGGCTGTGGCCGGTGACGCTCGCGGCCAGTGGCGACGCCAGATACAGGACGGCGGCGGCCACCTCCGCCGCCGTGGCCAGTCGGCCGAGCGGGATCTGGTCGAGCACGAAACGCCGGAATCCGTCGTCCGCCAGCATCGGCGCCGTCAATACGGTCTCGACGAACGTCGGAGCCACGGTGTTCACCCGGATGCCATGAACGGCCAACTCGACCGCCGCGGCCTTGGCAAGACCCTCAACCGCGTGCTTGGTCATGCAGTACACCGTGCGGTTGGGTGACCCGACGTGTCCCATCTGGGACGAGATCGGGATGATGACGCCGCCGCGCCCATGGTGCCGCATCGTGCGGGCTGCGGCCTGCGCCACTCGGAAGACCGTCCGCACGTTGAGGTCGATCAGGCGGTCGAGGGTGCCTTCGTCGACGTCGAGAAACGGCTGTGGCGCGTTCGTCCCCGCGCTGATCACCACCGTGTCGAGCCGCGGCAGGGTCTCCAGCCGGGCGGCGAGGCCCGGCGCCCGTAGGTCGAGGGACCACGTCTCGATGCCTCGCGATTCTCGCTGCAGGGTCTGGAGATCCTCCGCGGTTCTGGCGATCGCCACCACGTGGGCGCCGGCCCGTGCCAGCGCGCTGGCACACGCCCGACCAATGCCGCGCCCAGCGCCGGCGACGACCGCGACGGTGTCGACCAGCGGACGGCCGTCCAGAGATGCGGCGACGTCTTGCATGCGAAGTCAGTATCGTCTACGCTGCCTTCTGACACAACCGCTTGCGCGAGGTCACGCATGATCCGACACCTGAAGGCCGCCACAACCCTCGAGGCCAAAGAAGCCGAGCACAACGACGTGCGTGCCACCGTCGAGCGGATACTGGCCGATGTTGCCGCGCGCCGCGACCACGCCGTCCGGGAGCATTCTGAGCGGCTCGACGGCTGGGCGCCGGCCTCGTTTCGCTTGACTCGCGCTCAGATCGAGGCCTGCTACGACGCAGTCCCCACGCGGGCCGTTGACGACATCAAGTTCGCCCAGGCCCAGGTTCGACGATTCGCCGAAGCCCAGCGGGCCACCATGCACGACCTCGAGGTTGAAACCCTGCCGGGGGTCGTGCTGGGGCATCGTCACATTCCGGTGACGAGCGTCGGCTGCTATGTGCCTGGCGGCAAGTATCCACTGGTCGCCTCGGCCCACATGAGCATCGTGACCGCGCGTGTGGCGGGTGTTGCCCGCATCGCCGCCGCCGCCCCTCCGTTTCAGGGGCGTCCGTCGCCCGCCATCGTGGTGGCAATGGACCTCGCGGGCGCCGACGAAATCTACTGTTTGGGGGGCGTCCAAGCCGTCGCCGCGATGGCGCTCGGCACGGAGACGATCGCGCCCGTCGACATGATCGTCGGCCCCGGCAACGCGTATGTCGCCGAGGCCAAACGACAACTGTTCGGCCAGGTGGGCATCGACCTCCTCGCGGGGCCAACCGAAACGCTCGTCATTGCGGACGACTCCGTGGACGGGGATCTGTGCGCGACGGACCTGCTCGGCCAGGCGGAGCACGGTTCGAACTCCCCGGCGATCCTGCTGACGAACTCCGAGGCGCTGGCGCACTCAACGATGCGCGCCATCGAGCGTCAGCTCCACGTTCTGCCCACCGGCAAGGTCGCAGGACAGGCGTGGGCGGACTTGGGGCAGGTGATCGTGTGCGACACCGAGGACGAAATGCTCACGGTGGCCGATGAGATCGCGTCCGAGCACGTGCAGGTGATGACCCGCCGTCCGGACACGTTTCTCGAGCGGCTTCGGAACTATGGCTCGCTCTTTCTTGGCCCAGAGACGAACGTGGCGTACGGTGACAAGGTGATCGGGACGAATCACACCTTGCCGACGAGGCGTGCCGCCCGCTACACGGGTGGGCTTTGGGTGGGCAAATTCCTCAAGACGTGCACCTATCAGCACACCTCCAGGCAGGCGTCGGTGATGATTGGCGAGTACTGCTCTCGACTCTGTGCGCTGGAAGGGTTCGCGGGGCACAAAGAGCAGGCTGACATCAGACTGCGCCGTTACGCGTAACTGCTGCGGCCGCGCGACATGGACCGCCTTCCGGTCGTGCTCCTGCCCGGCATGATGCTGGATGCCCGGTTGTACGCCGGGCAGATCGGCGCGCTGTCACCGGTCGCGGAGGTGTCGTGCCCGGACTTCGGGCCCGGACAGTCGATTGGTGCCATGGCCGAGCACGTCCTCGCGCGGGCGCCCCGGCGCTTTGCGCTGGTGGGGCTGTCGATGGGAGGGATCGTCGGATTGGAGATCTGGCGGCGCGATCCCGACCGTGTCACGCATCTGGCCCTGCTCGACACGACACCGTTCGCCGACGCCCACTCGCGGCGGGCCGTACGCCTCGAACAGATCGCCCACGTCGAGAGCGGCGGACTGGTCGACGTGCTGAAATCCCTCAAGTCCCGTTACCTTGCCAAGCGTCATCGACAAGATTTCGCGATCCTGCGCTCGATCGCCGAACAAGGCGTCGCGCTCGGCGTCGACGCGTTCCGGCGGCAGTCGCTGGCGCTGCGGGATCGGCACGACAACACCGCGGCGCTGCCATGCATCACGTGCCCGGCGCTGGTGCTCTGCGGTCGCGAGGACGAGCTGTGTGACGATAAGCCGTATTAGCGGCCTCCCTTACCTGGGGTGGGTTCCCCGAGGGGCTGAGGAGGCCGGGGTAGGTTCCCCAGCGGGTCTCTGCGCACGGACCCAGGGTGGGCCGGCCTGGGCTCACTCG
>VGOZ01000080.1 GCA_016875715.1 Chloroflexota bacterium
GTTCACTTTGTCGCACAGCCCCGCCACCA
The DNA here is from genome assembly GCA_016875715.1 of Chloroflexota bacterium. Taxonomy (GTDB): domain Bacteria; phylum Chloroflexota; class UBA6077; order FW602-bin22; family FW602-bin22; genus VGOZ01. Next base: position 30 of record VGOZ01000080.1, read on the forward strand.
CTCCGAGGTCGTGGGTGATCAGGATAACCGCCATGCCCAGTTCGCGCCGCAGCCGCAGGATCAGGTCGAGGATCTGGGCCTGTATGGTGACGTCAAGCGCTGTCGTCGGCTCGTCGGCGATAAGCAGCTTCGGCTCGCACGAGATCGCCATCGCGATCATGACCCGCTGGCGCATGCCACCCGAGAACTGGTGGGGATAGTCGTCCAGACGCGTGCGCGCCGAGGGGATGCCCACCAACTGCAGCAGCTCGAGCGCGCGGCGTCGGGCGGTTTCGCGGCCCATGCCCTTGTGGGTCTCCAACGCCTCCACGATCTGGTGGCCGACCGGCAGGACCGGGTTGAGCGATGTCATCGGATCCTGGAAGATCATCGCGATCTCGTTGCCCCGGATGGCGCGCATCTCCCAGTCGGCGACGCCGAGCAAGTCTCGCCCGCCGAAGAGGACCTCGCCGCCCACGATCCGGCCGGGTGGCGAGGGGATCAGCCGCATCAGCGAGAGCGCGCTGACGCTCTTCCCACATCCTGACTCACCGACAAGCCCCATCGCCTCACCCTCGTGCAGGGTGTAGGAGATCCCGTTGACGGCGCGGACCACGCCGTCGCGGGTGAAGAAGTGAGTCTTGAGATCGCGCACCTCGAGCAAGGGCGTCGTCACGGCGCCTCCGCGACCCGGTGATCGAGTCACGCCCGGCACATTACCACAAATTCCGGAGGCGGCGCGGAAGGAGCAGCGGAGTTTCGGGACGATGTCCGATGACCTGGAGCGGCTGGCCGGGTGGCTGGGCGAGCGGGGTGTGACGCACGTGGCGATGGAGAGTACTGGGTCGTATTGGAAGCCGATCTGGAACGTGCTCGAAGAGCGGTTCGCGTTGATCCTCGCGAACGCGCAACACGTCAAGCGCGTGCCGGGCCGCAACACCGACGTCAAGGACGCCGAGTGGCTCGCCGAGCTGCTCCGGCACGGCCTGATCCAGGGCAGCTTCGTGCCGGACCGGGCGCAACGTGAGCTGCGGGAGCTGACGCGCTACCAGACCTCGCTGATCGAGGAGCGCACGGCGGCGGTCAACCGACTCCAGAAGGTGCTGGAGGGTGCCAACGTTAGGCTTGCCTCGGTCGCTAGCGACGTGACCGGGGTGTCGGCGCGGGCGATGCTGGGCGAGATCGTCGCTGGGTCGACCGACGCGGCCGCGCTGGCGGAGTTGGCCCAAGGGCGCCGACGCGAGAAGATCCCCGCGCTCCAGCGCGCCTTAAGCGGCCGAGTGGGGGACCACCAGCGGTTCCTGCTCGCCCAGCAGCTCGCACACGTCGACTTCTTGGACGAGCAGATCGCGCGGCTCGACGCCGAGGTCGCGGAGCGCACGCGCCCTTTTTACAACGCGATCGCGCGGCTCGACACGATCCCCGGCGTGAGCCGGCGCGTCGCCGAAACGTTGGCCGCCGGGATCGGCGTCGAGCTTGACCGCTTCCCGACACCCGGCCACCTCGCCTCGTGGGCCGGGATGTGCCCCGGCAACGACGAGAGCGCCGGCAAGCGCCGCAGCGGCACGACCCGCAAGGGCAGCCCGGCACTGCGCCGCGCGTTGACCCAGGCCGGCCACGCCGCCGGTCGGTCCAAAACGACCTACCTCGGCGCTCAATACCGCCGCCTCGCGGCGCGCCGCGGCGCGAAGAAGGCCACCATCGCGGTCGGCCACACCATCCTCACCATCGCCTATTACCTGCTCACTCGGTCGACCGTCTACGACGATCTCGGCTCCGGCTACTTCGACGAGCGCGACCGCGACGGCGTCCGCCACCGCCTCGTCGGCCGACTGGAGAAGCTCGGCTACGAGGTCACCACCGAACCCACGGCGGCCTGATCGAGATAGTTTTCAGACTAGGCTGTTGAAGAAGTCCGGGCGGGTCATGGACATGGGGCCGGCCGGGCGGTAGTGCGGCCGCATCCCGGCGGCCGCGTCGTCGGCCGCGGGTGCCACGGCAGGAGACGGCCGGGTTTGTCGCGCCGATGTTCCGCTACCGCGACCTGCCGCGGAGTAGCTGGGGCCACCCGTGGCACCGGACGATTTGCGTCGTGACGGTCGACGATGGCACCTTCGGCATCGGCATGACGGTGCACGCCGGGCCGGTCGAGCAGATCATCAATGGCCACTTCGCCTCGGTGCTGCGCGGCCAGGATTGCACTACCCCACGCTGCGCCGCGTCCGTTCCATGATCGAGGCCGAGGCGACCGGGCAGTCAAAGAGGACGTCGTCGCTGGCTTGTCGTATGGACGCAGGATGGGATTTCGCCAGTACCGACACGCGGACGGCAGCTGGAGCGGATGGTAGACGCCGCCGGGATTGACCCCGGCGGAAAAGCGAGCCCGAATCGTCTGAGTGGGCGCCGAGGCGTCGCACGCGATGGGCGCCGACGAGACGCGCGTGATCAGGCTCAATCCAGGCGGCCTGGCGCAACGCCCGTCGAGATCCGGTCCGCCCTCTGGCGATCGGGACTGGGGCCACCACCCCCGCGGTGCAGCCGCGCCGCTCGAGCAAGTCGATGCAAAGAGGGCTCCTTGAAGCATGTATCCAGTTCGCTGCTTTTCGGACGCGGCCCTGCCCGCCGCCGAGCCGCTCGATAGGTCCGACGGTTAGAGCGCTGCGATTCGCCCCTCGACCCGCACAACCTTGCCCTGCCGTGCTCAATGCGGTGCGCTGGTCACATTGGTGTCGCGAGAACCGCACGGATCGACCTGGTGTGTCTGTAGTGATTTGTCTGGCCGGGCTGGGCAGCGGCCCGGGACCTGGATCGGCTACCCGGGAAGCGGGAGCGTGACCACCGCGCCCGAGGAGTTCGAGACATACGCGGCGAGGATGACCTCGACCGCGCGCTTGCCGTCGATGCCGGTGCACCGCGCGGGGGTGCCGTCTCCGATCGCGCTCGCGTAATCGGCCCACATCCGTCCGAACGCCTGGTGTCTCAGGTCGTCCTCCGCAATCGGCACTTCGTGCATCGCGGAATCGCCGAAGAAACGCGGTGAGATCGCGCGGACGCTAGCGCTGCGGCGCGGATCGCCCGGGAACGAACCGACCGTCACATAGCCGTCCGTTCCGTGGAGAGTGATCGAATGATCGAACGGACCGTGCGCGGTAGTGAACGTCGAGGTCATGGCACCGATCGCGCCGCTCGCAAACTGGAGTGTCACCACCGCGGAGTCCTCGGCGGCCATCGGCACGACCTTCTTCTCGGAGAACAGGCAACTGACCCGATGGACTTCCCCAACGAGGTAGCGGAGCGCGTACGCCGCGTGAACGGCCTGGGTGATGAGCACGCCGCCTCCGCCGCGATGATCGATCATCCACGGTTGTCGTCCGACGATTGTCCCGGCGGGCTCAAAGCCGTTCGTCTGGGCGATGAGGACCTCACCAATCGCACCGGAGACCACGATCTCTTTCACCTTCTCGTACGCGCGGCTGTAGATGCGATTCTGGACCGCGAACAGGTGCCGCCCGTGCCGCTCGGCAGTGGCGAGCATCCGATCGCACGAGGTGATGGTCGTCCCGAGGGGTTTCTCGCAGACCACGTGCTTTCCCGCAGTCAACGCCTCGACCGTGAACCGCTCGTGGAGATCGTGGGGCAGCAGCAGGCCGACGCAATCGACCGTGCCGTCGGCCAGGAGTTGTTCCCAGGAGTCGTACAGGCGCGGAATGCCGAACGCGGTCGCTTTATCCTCGGCCCGCGCGCGGTCGCCATCCAGGATGCCCACGACCTCGATCGTTGGCTGTTCGGCCAATCCGGCCAGATGCCCTTGCGCCACGTTTCCCGCGCCCACCAGGGCAACCCGCACCACCAACGCCGCGACCTCCGGAATGTGTTCGCGCGCGCATCATACTGGCACAATGGTCTAGGAACGGCCAGAGGTGCAACCGCTTCGCATCGCGAGCGAAACGCGTCGCCTCCTACTGCGTATCCACGGGGAGGGTCCGCCTGCCGTGCCTCGACGGCCGTTCACACTATGTTGTGATTGCCCGGCGCCGCCACGGCGCACGATAGATGAGAGGGACCCCGCGCGATGAGCAATCCGCTCCCGGAGAAGGTGCACCATCTGGACCTGCGACCCGAGGAGTTCCGCACGCGTTTGGCGGACAGGCCCATCGGGTATCTGCCTCTGGGAACGCTGGAATGGCACGGCGAACATCTGCCGCTCGGTTCGGACGCGCTGATCGCGGCCGGTCTGTTCGCCCGCGCCGCGGCGCGTTTCGGGGGAATCGTCCTGCCGCCGCTCTTTCTAGGCCCGGACCGAAGCCGTCGCGCGGCGAGCGGAGAGACTCTCGTCGGCATGGAGTACGCCGATTCGACGACGCCACCGCGCCGACTGGATGGCGCGCTCTACTGGATCCCCCGCGGACTGTTCCTGCTCACCTGTGAGGCGATCCTTGCACAGGCGGTGAGGACGGGCTTCCGCGTCATCGTCGCGGATGGTCACGGTCCATCGCGCCGTGCCTGGGCCGACCACGCCGAGGGCTGGGAACAACAGTTCGGGATCAGACTCGTCTCAGTAACGCGCGACCTGGCTGGCCTCTGGCGCAGCCAGATGGATCACGCCGCCAGAAATGAGACCGCGCTCGTGCAGGCGCTGTGGCCCGATCTCGTCGATCTCGAGCGCCTCGAATCAGACCGCGCGATCTGGCCGCAGGGCGTGGCCGGCGAGGATCCGCGGGACGCGTCGGCCGCGCACGGCGAGGATTGCATCGAGGCGAGCCTGGACGCGCTTGGTGCTCTGCTCGATCGAATCGCGCCGCGGTGATGGATCCGCCGGGCCGCCGCGTCGCCAGAGCAACACCGCGCCGTGACGCCATCGCCCCGGCGGGCGCCGAGCCGGTTGCAGACGAGTCATCCGTATAGAAGGACAACCGCTCAGAAATAGAGACGCAGATAAGGACATCTATCATGTTGTCACGCTGTGGTGGGCGTGGGCTGATCCGCACACCGCTGCATCGCGACATTCACGGCAGGCGTACGATCGTCCCAGCATTGGCAGGGAGGCGTGCGATGAAGTACCGGCAGTTCGGGCGGACGGGGATCCGCGTCTCGGAGATCGGCATCGGCGGCTGGGGGATCGGCGGCATCCAGATGGTCGAAGGCGTGGCCAATTCGTACGGCCCGGCCGACGACGCGGAGGCGATCCGCATGATCCACTGGGCGATCGACCAGGGGATCAACTTCATCGATACGGCGCCACCGTACGGTTTCGGGCACAGCGAGGAGGTCATCGGTCTGGCGACGCGCGATAGACGCGACAAGGTCATCATCGAGACGAAGGCCGGAGAGCACTATCCCGATGGCAAGAAGACCTGGTCGTTCGCGCCGGCGTTCATCCGCCAGTCGATCGATGAGAGTCTTGCGCGACTCCAGACCGACTACATCGACAGCTTCATCCTCCACCTGCCGATGGATGGTGGCGTCTCTGTTGAACAGGCCCTCGCGGCGATCGACGCCGCTCAGGGCACCGGCAAGGTCCGGCTCGTGGGCGCGTCGATCTACGACAACGCGATGGGTGTTGATCTGATCCGGAGCGGCCGGGTGCAGGTGATCCAGCAGGCGATCAGCCTGCTTCAGTCTGGCGCGACCACCGATCTGCTCCCGGCCGCAGCGGATCACGGTGTGGCAATCGTGGCGCGACAGGCCCTGTTTCGCGGTTTCCTGACCGACGCCGTCACGCGGGACACGACCTTCCGGCGCGAGGACCTGCGCTCGAACACGCCGCGTGACGTGTTCCTCAGGCACATGGATCGGATCGACGATCTCACGTTCCTCTGGAGGGAAGGCCGTCGGCGGAAGATCGAGGCTGCACTCCAGTATGTCCTGGGTTTTCCGGCGGTGTCGACCGTGATCTGCGGCGCGATGAGTCGGACTGAGCTGTCCGAGTCCGTTGCGGCGGTCGATGCCACGCCGCTCACGCCCGCGGAGATGGCCCGGGTGGAACAGGTCCACGCCGGCAAGACAGCCGGTGCTCAACGATAATCTGTAATAACCCTCTACCAGCACAGAAAGATCTTACGAAGGGACTGCTCCGCCGAACCGTCCCGCGCGATTGGCAGGATGGAATCGGCTATGGAGGGCTGACCATGCGCCTGATCGCTCCGCTGGCTGCGATCGCCGGCGTGGGTTGCTCCCCGTCTGGCTGGCAGTCAGCCTACTCCCCTGCGCCACCATAGACGAGAGCCTCATTTCCTGTGGGTCACGGCGCTCAGTCCGTGATCTACCCCATCGCCGCGCCCGACCTCTGGTTGCTAGCCGATCGACTTCCGCCCTGCGCGCTGTTCCAATCCGGCGTGGTGTGGGTCATCGCGATTATTTGGGCTTATGCTCGCATTGCGTGACTATTACATCGTGTGGAACGCGTCACTGAGACGGATCTGAGGCGCGGCGACGGTCGCGATAGCGCGAGTGCGCGGGACGGGAAGCCACGCACCTTCGTCGCCGCAGAGTATCCCGCCGACCAGGATCGGTTCGTCGTCGATGTCGCTCGGGGATTGCGTCGGTACGACGCCACCGGTTGAGGGACGCGCCGCGCTCGTGCTCCGACGGAATCGGGGTCATACCGACTCCTGATCGGTCCGTACCGGCCGGAGACGGGCGAGCGGCTTGCCCCCACGGCAGACTCGCCCGATCTTCGCGCCCGGGCCCGGACGGCGCTCGACCGCCGGTTCGGATGGGGCGCGGCACAGTACATCGAGGGAGATCGGGGCATCCTCGCGCGCATCCGCGTGGACCAATTACGCACCCTATCCCGTCAGTCGCACCGCCGGGATCACCCGTTCCACGAAACGCTGCAGCCGCTGGTAGTCGTAGGGGGCGCGATGGATCACGATGAAATGGGCGACGCCGACCGCAGCATATTCGTTCAGCATCGCCGCGGCGCGCTCCTCATCGATTGGGAGGAATTGGGTCCACACGGAGAGGCGAACCTGCTCCTCGAGTTCGGCACCGCGGTATCCCTCGCCAGCGAGACGCTCGCGCTCCTGGGCGATGAACGGACTGCCGAGCTTGACCCAGTTCGTGTAGGTGGACTCGGCCTCAAGCTCGGTACGGAGGAGGACGCCGATCTCGATATCGGAAGGATCGCGATCAACCGCCCGACAGTGTTCGTGGAGGACCGCGATCTTGTGCGCCATCTGGCTCGGGCTCGCCTCGCCGTTCCACTCATCGGCATACCGAGCCACCGCGCGCAGTGTGCGCTTCTCGCCCCCACCGCCGACAAGAAGGGGCAGCGGCCGCTGTACTGGCTTCGGCTCGCAGATCCCTCCATCGATCGTGAAGTAGCGGCCGCGAAAGTCGGTGCGCTCGTGCGTCAGGAGCGACCGTACGACGTGAAGGTACTCCTCTAGTCGGTCGACCCGCTCCCGCGGCGGCGGAAGCGGGATGCCATAGCCATCGTGCTCGACCTGCATCCATCCAGCGCCCGTGCCCAGGATGAGGCGACCATCCGAGATCCGATCGAGCGTCGCCGCCATCTTCGCGACGATGGCGGGGTGACGGAACGTCGCGCTCATCACCATTGGGCCGAAGCGGATGCGTCTGGTCGCGATGGCCATCGCTGACAGCACGGTCCATGCCTCCCAGCAGATGGCGGAGAGGTTGCCGGTGCCTCCATAAAAGTGGTCGGGGATCCAACAGGTGTCGTATCCGAGGTCATCGGCGGCCTGCCAGAAGCGCAACAGGTCGGGCCACTCCATTCCGGTACCGCCGGGAAACACGCCGTGACGCAGTTGCCGTTCAGTCACCTCTCCTCGCCCTCCTGGGCAGGAAGTATCTGGCACTCCCCGGCCCACCGTTGCCGGCCCCTAGGTGCGGACTCGCTGCCATTCGGGAGAACCGCGCGTAGAATGCGCCGGCGTCAGGAGGTGCAGGCGTGGCAAGTACACAGGTCGACGTGCGGGCAGACGTCCGCGTCCGCACGGATGCGCTGCGCGCGTTCGGGATCGAGGCCTTCGCGAAGGCCGGACTCGCGCCGGAGGGCGCGGCCGCGGTGATCGAGGTCCAGCTGGAGGCGCAGCTCCGCGGGCAGCCCACACACAACATGGGCGGTGTCCCGGGCTACGCGCGAAGAATGCAGGCCGGGCACATCAATACGCGGCCGAACATCGCGGTCGTGTCCGAATCCGCCTGTCACGTCCAGGTCGATGGGGACGCGGGTCCAGGCCAGTGGGTGAGCGTGGTCGCGATGGGTCACGCGATCCGCAAGGCGAAGGAAGCGGGCGTGGGCGTCGTCGCCGTGAAGAACAGCCAGCACTTCGGAGCCGCGGGCCACTACGCGTGGATGGCCACGCAGGCCGATGTGATCGGACTCTGCACGACGAACGGCGGTCTGGTTCTCGCGCCGTGGGGAGGCGTTACGCCGACCTTCGGCAATAACCCTCTCGGCGTGGGTGTGCCGACCGGCACCGCGCACCCGATCGTTCTCGATATCGCGATGAGCGTGGTCGCGCAGGGGAAGACCTCGCTGGCGATTGCCGAAGGGAAGCCCATCCCCCTCGGGTGGCTGATGGATAAGCGCGGCCGCCTCACGACGAATCCGGCCGATTTCGCGGAGGGGCTCGGCGTGCCCATCGCCGAGCACAAGGGCTATGGCCTCGCCCTGATCATGGAGGTTCTTGCCGGTGTCCTGACTGGCGCGGGGTTCGGCCACGATCACGCTCGGGAAGGTGCGCGCGGCAGCGGGCGGCCGCCGGAGAGCGGTCACTTCTTCCTGGCGATCGACCCACGCATGTTCATGCCGATCGAGGAGTTTCGCGCTCGGGCGGACCGCATGGTGGCGATGATCAAGGCCTCGGAACGGGCCGAGGGAACGCGCGAGATCCTCATCGCGGGGGAGATCGAGATGCGGAATCGCGCCTCCAATACCGCCGCGGGGTCGGTGCCGGTACTGCCGTCCACCTTCCGGGCACTGCGGGAGTACGCCGCCGACGCCGGACTGACGACGGATCTGACCCCGGTCTGAACGACTAGGATGACGGCGCGATTTCGCCAGGAGAGTGAGACGGATGCCACGAATCAACCGCGCGATCGACCTGCTGGAGGCCGACCAGCCGATCTACTACACCGGCGCGCACTCGGGGCACATCCTCACCCGCGAGCAGGGACGAATCGACGCCGGTACCTGGGCCGACTACATCAATGTGGGCATGGAGCATGGGGCGTTCGATCTCACGGGCCTCGCGCATTACATGACTGGCCTAGTTGAGGGCCCGACCGCCAGCGGACATCGCACTCCGGCCGTGATCGTCGAGGCGCCGGTCAATGGCATCGACGAGGACATGGTCCGGTTCAATGCCTGGCACTTCCGGCTGATCCTTGGCCAGGGAGCGCACGGAATCCTCCTATGCCAGGCCGAGACGCCCGGGGCGGTGCGCGCCTTCGTGGAGTCGTGCCGGTACCCCCATCAGAAGGCCCGCGTCGATCCGACGTTCGTCGCACCGGTCGACCGGTTGCGGGGAGCGCGGAAGGCCGCGGCCGGCCGCGACGTCCACGGCCGGCCGTACCTCGGCCTCGGCACGCGAGGGCGCGGATCCGAGGGCACGGCCGCGCCGATCTGGGGACTCAGCGCCGAGGAGTACATGGAGCGATGCGATCCCTGGCCGCTGAACCCGCGTGGCGAGTTGCTACTGGGCGTGAAACTCGAGAGTCCCGAGGGAGTCGCCAATGCGGACGAAATCCTCGCGGTCCCGGGTCTGGGCTTCGCGGAGATGGGGCCCGGCGATCTGGGGCTCTCCCTCGGCTACACACGGGTGATGCGCAACCCCTATCCCCCGGAAATGCAGGAAGCGCGAGATCGGGTCTTTGCGGCCTGCCGCCGTAACGGCATCGCTTTCCTCGAGGGAGCGAATGAGACGAATGTGACACGTCTCATCGATGAAGGGGTGCGGGTCGTTGCCGGTGGGCGCGAGGATGTTGCGCGCGTCGGCAGGGCGCACACGCGGCGGACGATGCCCACATAGGGGTTCCGAGCTACGTACGATGTGTGTTACATCAGCATAATGGTCGAGCTGGGAGGCTGGAGTGAAGGCGTACATCAGTGGGTACACCGATCCGGACCGCAACGGCCGAGGCAAAGGTGTCTACGTCTTTGATTACGACGAGGCGCGCGGGACTCTCGCACTACGGCAAGTTGTCGAGGGCATCGTCAACCCCTCGTTCATGGCGATCCACCCGAGCCGGCAGGCGCTTTACTGCGTCAATGGTGGGGGGGGGAGCGGCGTCACCGCGCTCGCGATCGATCCGGAGGGAACGCTGCGGGTTCTCAACCGGGTGGGGTCGCCCAGCCCGGGCCCGACCCACCTCGCCGTGAGTCCGAGCGGGCGCCATCTTGTCGTCGCCAACTATCAGGGTGGCAGTGTCGCGGTCTACCCGCTCCGCGAGGACGGCGGCGTGGGCGAACACGTGGACTTCCACCAGCATGCTGGTCCTGCCGGTCCGAACGCGGCACGGCAGGACATGGCTCATGCCCACGTCGCGGTGTTCGACCCGACCGGCGAGCGCGTGCTCGTGTGCGATCTTGGCCTAGACCGCACGTTCATCTATCGGTTCGATCCCAGCACGGGACGCTTAATCGCGAACGATCCGCCCTGGGGCCTCGCCCACCCCGGCGCCGGTCCCCGTCATCTCGAGTTCCACCCTTCTGGCCGGGTCCTGTACGTGATTAACGAACTCGATTCGACGATCACAACGTTTGAGTACGATCGGGACCGCGGCGCGATGCACGCGGTCCAGGTTCTGACGACGCTTCCCCCCGGTTTCAGCGGAACCAGTACGACGGCTGAGGTAGTCGTCCACCCGAGTGGCAGGTTCGCCTATGGGTCCAATCGCGGCGACGATTCGCTGGCGATCTTTCGGATCGACGCGACGACGGGACGCCTGACGTCGGCCGGCCACGAACCAACCCGCGGGAGGACGCCCCGACATTTCATGATCGACCCGGCCGGTCGGTTCCTCGTGGCCGCGAACGAGAGTACCGGCAACGTAGTGACCTTCGCGGTCGACTCTGCGAACGGCGGTCTCTCGGCGACGGGCGCGGAGGTGGACGCGGGCAGTCCCTCGTGCGTGCTGTTCATCTGACCTGAGACCGCGCCCCGGGGTTCGCTGGGTCAGGCGCACGCGGCGTGCAGCCAGCCTGGGGGGCCGAGACCGGGCAGGCGCTATCCGCGGGCGCGCCGCCACGGACGTTCCATCACCCGGGAGAATCCGATCGGGTCGATCTCGACCCCCAGGCCAGGCCCTTCTGGCACGGCCACGCAACCATCACCGTCCAGTACGAAAGGGGCTCGGAAGTAGCCGCGCCCGATCCACGTCCGCCCATCGACCCGCGTATCGTTCACCTCGTTGTGCTCCTGGACGAGGAAATTCGGAATTGTGGCGTCCAATTGCACGCTGGCAGCGAAAGCGAGTGGACTGAGCGGGCAGTGCAGCGCGACCGAGGCCATCGCAGCTTCGGCGAGGGCGGCGATCTTGCGGCACTCGGTGATCCCTCCAGCATGACAGATGTCCGGTTGTACCACCGCAAGACTATTTGTCTGTAATGCTGCGGCGAAGTCCCATTTCCCCATCCAGCGCTCTCCCGCGGCCAGTGGAACGCGCGCATCATGGCCTATCTGGCGAAGGAGATCGATCCGCTCGATCGGAGCGGGTTCTTCGACGAAGAGCGGTCGCAGAGGGACGAGTCCTTCGATCAGTGCGCGCGCGACTGACGGATGCGGGTTATGGATGTCGATCGCCAGGGGAAATTCCGCGCCCAGGGTGGCCCGGAGTGCGCCGAATACCTCTACCACGGAATCGACGCCAGTGATCCCACCCGCGTTCGCGGTCCCACCGACGTGCGCCTTGAGCGCGCGAAACCCCCATTTCTCGGTCAGAACCCGCGCCGATTGGCTCCACGTCTCAGGAGTCGGAACGGCGCCTGGCGAGTGTGACCCGCCGGCGTCGTAAGGAAGGCCGGGTTCGACCGTGTACGGTGCCTGGCCGGCGACTGATCGGTACACGAGCACGCGCTCGCGGCAGGCGCCACCGAGCAACTGATGAATGGGTCGGCCGACGTCCTTGCCGAGAATGTCCCACAGTGCGATATCCACCCCGCTGATCGCGCTCATCGTCACCGGGCCCCCGCGGTAGCCCGTACCGGCTTCGTACATCACCCGCCAGTTCTCCTCGATGCGGCGCGGATCGCGACCGACGAGCGTGCGCCCGAGCCTTTCGACCTCCGCGATCACGGCATCGGGGTGCCCTTCCAGATACGGCTCGCCCAGTCCGGTGATACCTGCATCAGTATGGACGCGGAGCCAGACCCAGGATGGCGGAACGCGGAGGATCTCGAGATCGGTGATGCGCACGCCCCGCATCATAGGGTCCGGCTGGCGCGCGACGAGATCGACCTGGCCCTGAGTCCGGGCTGTACTGGACTAACCTACGGTCACATGGACGTCGAGCGTCTGGTGCACAGAATCGAACAGACGCCGCTTGGGCGGACCCTCGATCGACTTGGTCCGCTTCCCCCTGGCGACCCGCAGGACGTACACGCCGGGGTGCGGGCTCTGCTCACCGGAATCGAAGTCGCGGCCGAGCAAGGGCTGCATGTGGCGCGGGCGCTCCTGACGGTGGGGCTTGTGGCTGTGTTCTGGGTCACTGGCCTCATCAGCGCCATCCCCGTCGTTTTCCACTTGGCCGGTGTCGTTGTTTTCTGCGGCATCTGGGGTGGTCGCATCTGGGGTGGTCTCTTCATCGCCCTCCGGCGCGCGCAACGGATACCTATCCTGGCCAAGATCGGGCTCGCGCTGGTCGACGTATTCCTCGCCAGCCGCGGCGCGTTCGCAGCGAGTAGCCCACTTTTCGACGAGACCGGTGCGGGCCTCCTGATCACGCGGACGGACATCGCGCTCATCACCGTGGGTCTCCTCACGATCGCGGTTCTGTCTGGCGCCTTCCGCCTCGAGCCGGCCGCGGTCCTGGTCTCCGCCGCGGTCGCGATCGGACTGGTACTGACCGTCGATCCGGCACTGGCGATGACCCCATATCAGATTGCCGGGAGCGTCGCAATGCTCCTGCTTACGGCGATCATCGGCGGAAACTCGGCGCGGGCCTTCCGTCATCTCGCGCTACGGGCACGAGAGCAGGCGGTGCTCCCGAGACACGTGCCCGAATCTCTCACGCGTGAGCTTGCGCGCGCGGGGGCGATACTGAGCGGCGGAGTGGAAGTCGACATAACAGTCCTCATCGTCGGCATCCGCGGCTATACCCAGCGGTCCGAGCGCCTCACTCCAGCGGAGGCCGTTACGTTCCTCAATCGCTATTTCGAGATCGTTGTCGGTTCTCTCGCGCGCAATGGTGCGGTCCTGGACAAGTACATCGGCGATGGAGTGTTCACCTTCTTTCAGGGAGCGAGCCACCGCGAGCGTGCGCTTCGGGCCGGTCGGGAGGTACTCGAAGCGGTCGCGAAGGCGGGCTCGGATTGTTCGGGTGCATCCGGACCTCTCCGCATTGGCGTGGCGATCCATACGGGCCGCGCGCTCGTCGGGTCGATCGGATCGGAGCACAAGCGGGAATACACCGCGATCGCGGACACGGTCAACGTCTCGTCGCGACTCGAAGAACTCAACAAGACCCTCGGTGCGGAGATGGTCGTGTCCGAGGAGGCGTTGGCGCGTACGTTCGATGCGGATCGGCGCGGCCTGGTCGGGCCGACCATCCATGAGCTACGCGGACACGCCGCTCGGGTCACCATCTTCCATCTTCCCGCGGGCTACACTGGCGCGGCGCTCGATCGAGAGTCCGCGGGCGCGTCTGGAGGAGACCCACGATGACGCATGTCAATCGAGTGATCGCACTGCTGGCGCAGGATCAGCCGGTCTACTACACCGGCGCGTCCTCACGCGGCTATGAGGGCGGCAAGCGCGACTCCGCGACGTGGGCAGACTACATCGCCTACGACATGGAACATGGCGCATTCGATGTCGGTGATCTGCGCGACTACATGCAGGGCATGGTGGACGCGGGCCCGACGCGGAGCGGCCACCGAACCCCCACGGTGATCGTTACGCTGCCCATCGACGGCACGACAGAAGAGGTCGTGCGGGCAAACTCGTGGGTCATCAAGCAGGTTCTCGCAACGGGGGTTCACGGCCTGATGCTGTGCCATGCCGAGACCCCGGGCGCGGTGCGGGCCTTCGTCGAGTGTTCGCGGTACCCGTTCAACACGATCGGGATCGGCGCGGGTCTCGACGACGGGCGACGCGGCGGCGGCGGCCAGGCACACGCGGCGGACATCTGGGGGGTGCCCACGCGGAAATACCTCGATGTCGCGGATCCGTGGCCGCTCAACCCCGCCGGTGAGCTTCTGCTCGGCCTGAAGATCGAAAACAAGCGCGCCCTTTCGAACGTCGAGTCGAGCATGCGCACGCCGGGCATCGGCTTCGCCGAATGGGGACCGGGTGACATGGGTATGTCGCTCGGGTTTCCCGACAATCACGATGAACCGTACCCTGCCCCTATGCAGGACGCGCGAGATCGTGTCCTCGCCGCGTGCAAGAGCAACGGGGTATTCTTCCTCAACATGGTGCTCGAGAGTGACGTCACACAGCGCATCGATGAGGGCGTACGCGTGTGCGCGTGCGGCCGCAGCGGCGAGAGAGCCGCCGCGATCGGGCGGCAGCACACACGTCGCACGATGCCCGTCTAGTGTCGGGCAAAGTCGGACCAGCCTGATTCCCCTCTCCCGACCAATGTGCACGGTTGCGAACAGTAACGTCGGAGTTCGCATCGTGAGACTTGTCTTGGCGCTTTCGGTCGTGATTGCTGTCGCCTCTGCATGCGATTTGCCGCGGTCAGGCGCGCGCTCGGACAGTCCGTCCGTTGCCGCGGCGGTTCAGAAGCCGCGCGGACCGTTCATGCCAAACGGCGACGTCGACGGAAGCGGTGGACGCGCGGCATCGGACATGCTCGATCAGATGCGCTACGCGCCGAACTCCATTCGCAACGTCCGTCCCGGTCAGTCGATCGTCCTGACCGTGAAGAACTCCGGTTCCATCGTTCACAACGTCGTGGCCCCGGAATTGGGCGTGCCGCGCGCCGTTCGGGTCGACGGTGGAAAGACTGGATCGCTGACATTCACTGCCCCCGCCACGCCCGGACGCTATCTCTGGTGGTGCAACGAGCCGGGGCACGCCGAGGCAGGTATGATCGGCGAGTTCGTGGTCACGTCGTGAGCAATGGTGCCTCACGGACCTTGAAGTGCCCGCGGCGCCGGGATATGCTCCCATAGCCCCACGTCTACTGAGGAGTTGCCGGT
>VGOZ01000081.1 GCA_016875715.1 Chloroflexota bacterium
GAGTTGCCCGAGCCGATAGCGCTTGGTGTACTTGATCTCGCCGCCGAAGAACGTGGCCGACATCTTGTGCGCTTCATCGCAGACGATGAGATCCCATCGGCAGTCGGGAGCGGCCAGCTTCGCCTGAACGTCCTCGTTGCGGGACAGCTTGTCCAGCCGCGCGATGACGAGGTTGGTCTCCAGGAACCAGTTGCCGGTGCGAGCGGCCTCGAGCTTGTCGTTGGTCAGGATCTCGAACGGCAAGTGGAAGCGGCGGTACAGCTCGTCCTGCCATTGCTCGGCCAAACTGCCAGGGCAGACGACTAGACAGCGCTGGAGATCGCCACGAGCGATCAGCTCCTTGATCAGCAGGCCGGCCATGATCGTCTTGCCGGCGCCGGGATCGTCCGCGAGCAGAAAGCGCAGTGGCTGGCGCGGCAGCATCGACTCGTAGACCGCAGTGATCTGGTGCGGGAGCGGATCGACCATCGACGTGTGGACGGCCAGCACCGGATCGAAGAGGTGGGCTAGCCGGATGCGGTGCGCCTCCGACACGAGGCGGAAGAGTTGGCCGTCGCCGTCAAAACCCCAAGGCCGACCCTGCTCGACGATCTCGATCCGCGCCTCGTCGTGGCGATAGAGCAACTCGTTGCCGAGTTTCCCTGCCGGGGTCTTATAGGTCAGCTCGATCGCGTTCGAGCCGAACCATTTCACGTTCTCGACCGTGACGAGAGAGCCCGGAATGACGCCACGGAGGGAGGCGGGCGGCTGGAGATTCTCCAAGCAGGCCATGGCTTTCGGTTAGTCCCCGTGACTGCGTCGGATGCCGAATACTACCAGTGTGCACACTGTCGAGCCGACGGAGGCTCGTTCACGGAAGGTGGCGTCGTGAGAGCCAGTTGACTCGCGAGAGTTCACCCTGGCTCTGGCCGATCTGGGTCTGATCGATGAGTACGATTTCATTGTCCATCCAGGCTAGCGGGTCACGGGCCTGGCTCGGTGCGGTCACTGTCACGCCGCCGGCCGGCATGGGCGCATGCACATCCAGAGCGACCCGTCAGGCAAGGCCCGGATTCTTTGCTACGGCCGGCAGCAGTCGCGCGCGGCCGGTTGCCCACAGCGGTCACAGTTCCTGGGGCCCCTGGAAGAGCAAATCGCCGCGTACCTCGCCACGTTTCGGCTGCCCGACGAGGCGGTGGAACGGGTGAAGGCGCTCTACCAGCGTGCCAGCCAGGACCGCGACGAAGCCGAGGTGCGGCGGCGAGAACTGACGGTTCGTCTGGAGCGCATCCGCAAGAGCTACGAGTGGGGCGACAAGCCCGAGGCCGAGTACCGCCAGGAGCGGGCGCAGATCGAGTGCGCGCTCGCCGCGATCAAGAGCACGGGCGGCAGGGCCGACACGCTCGCGAAGGCCACCGCGTTTTTGCGGAACCTGCCGGCCGCGTGGGAAGCGGCCAGGGAGCGCCCCGAACAGCGGAACGCGCTGGCACGTCTCGTATTCGCATCCGTCGAGATTAGAGACGACCGCGCCACAGCGATCGTGCCACACCCAGACTTCGCGCCGTTCTTCCTGGCATCCGTAAACGGAAACACCCCGGTGGCGCCCGGGGTGTCAAGGCGAGTTGGATCAGGCGGAAGCGACGGGATTCGAACCCGCGATCTCAGCCTTGACAGGGCTGCATGTTAGGCCGCTACACCACGCCTCCGCGACGGGGCGCCTATCGTAACGCACCCGCCCACGGCGCGCCAGATTCGGTCGGAGCTTGCGCGAACCCCGGCTCAGTTCAGCCGCGGATCGCGAAAGCCCCGGAACCGGAGGCGGCGCAGGTGTCGCGCCAGCCCGCCCGGATCGAGCCTGATCTCCCGCGGCTCGTCGCCGCCCATCGCCTGCCCGCGCCACTTCGGGCGCGACTGCTGCACGCCGACGCGCGCGACCGACGCGGCGACGGCCGAGACGAGGAGGAGCACGCTGGCGATGCCGACGAACGGTATCGCGAAGGGATACCCCCACCCCACCGGGGCACTCAACGCGGCGAGTGCGAGACCCGACACAAAGAGCGTCGACGGGTTGATGTTGACCCGTAAGCCGCGTCGCGATCGGGTCCGCCTGCTGGCGATCGGCACCGGAGCCACCACCCGCGCGGGGGTCGGCGGCGCGCCATCATCCATACGACGGAGGATCTCTTCGATCTCTCGCTCGTAGCGAGGTCGCATCCCGGCCACGTCCCGGCCATTGTACCCGCTCCTTCCACAGCGGGCAACCGGACAAGCGCCTGTAGAATCGCGATGTGCCGAGCAATCTCGAGCTCGCAGCGCTCTTCAGAGAGATCGCCAACCTGCTCGAGATCAAGGGCGAGGTGGTCTACAAGTACCTCGCCTATCGGGAAGCCGCACGTCAGATCGAGAACTACCCCCACGGCGTGGAGGCGCTTGCGCGCGCCGGGCGCACTCGCGAGGTCCCCGGCGTCGGGGACGCCATCGCCCGTAAGATCGAAGAACTCGTCGCCACCGGCCGCATGGAATTCCTCGAGCGCACTCGCGCGGAAGTGCCCACCACCCTCGCGGATCTGCTGCAGATTCCGGGCCTCGGTGCGAAGAAGATCCAGACGCTCCACCGGTCGCTCGGCGTCTCCTCGATGGATGATTTGCGGGCGGCCCTGGCGGCGGGTCAGATCCGCGCGCTCCCGGGAATGGGCGCGCGGACCGAGGAGAGGCTCGCGGTCGAGGTAGAGCGCTGGCGCGAAAGGGGCAGGCGCATCCCGATTGGCGCCGCGCGGGCGGTAGCCGACGACGCTGTCGCCCATCTGCGGTCCGCCTTCCCGGACCTGACCGCGATCGAGGCGGCCGGCAGCCTCCGCCGCTGGCGCGACACGATTGGTGATATCGATATCGTCGTCGGCGCCGCCGATGCACCTCCGCTCATCGCCGCGTTCATCGCGATGCCGGGCGTCCGCGACGTGCTCGGCGCGGGTGATACCCGCGCCTCGATCGTCAGCACGGCGAGCGTTCAGATCGATCTCCGTGTTGTGCCCCGCCAGGCGTTCGGCGCGGCGATGCAGTACTTCACCGGCTCGAAGGCGCACAACGTCCGCCTGCGCGCGCTTGCCCAGCGAATGGGCCTGACGTTGAACGAATACGCTCTGAGCGAAGAGGCGACCGGGCGCGTCGTCGCGTCGGCGACCGAGGAGGAGATCTACGCTGCGCTCGGCCTGCCGTGGATACCGCCGGAACTGCGGGAGGATCTCGGTGAGTTCGAGGCGGGCCAGGCCGGCACGCTCCCCCGACTGATCGAGGCCGCCGACTTGATCGGCGAACTGCACGCCCACACGGACTGGAGCGATGGCCATCTGACGCTCGAAGGGGTCGCGCACCTCGCCGCTACGCACGGCCGCCGCTATCTCGCGATCACTGATCATTCCATCGGTCTCGCCATGGCGCGCGGCCTAGACGCGGACCGAGCGCGGGCGCAGTGGGAGCAGATCGATGCCTGGAACGCGCGTGGCGAGCCCCCGTGGCTGCTGAAAGGCGTGGAGCTGGAGATTCTTGCTGACGGCACTCTCGATCTCGATCCGGAGACGCTGGCCGGATTTGACATCGTGGTCGCCTCGGTCCATTCGATGCTGCGGCAGGATCGCGGCGAGATGACGAGCCGGCTCGTGCGCGCGGTGTCCCATCCGCGCGTGGACGTCCTTGGCCACGCCACCGGTAGGATCCTCGGCCGCCGCGATGCCTACGAGGTCGACATGGAGGCGGTCCTCGCGGTTGCGGCGGCGCACGGCGTCGCGGTCGAGATCAATGCCAGCCCCGACCGACTGGATCTCGACGACGCTCTGGCACGCCAGGCCCGGGCGATGAGGGTTCAGGTGCCGATCAACTGCGATGTGCACCGGCCGGAGGGGTTCGACGATACGCGCTTCGGGGTGATGACGGGCCGCCGAGCCTGGCTAAGCCCGGAGGACGTCCTGAACACACGGGATCTCGCCGGTATTCGCGACTGGCTGATGGATCGCCGACGGCGGGCGCAGACGTTAGCGACCCCCAGATCGGCGATCGGCGAGATAGCCGAAACGGCGCTGTAACGCCCCGATTGTGGGGAATGGCGCCATCCAGTCGCGAGGATCGGCGCGGCGCGAACCCTGGATCGATCGGCGTTTCGCAAGCTGGTGGTGCACGCCACGCCAGGCGGCGGCCCGGCCCGCCAGTGACGCCAGGCGGGATGCGAGCGACGCGGGCCGCACCGGCGCGGCGAGAGCGAATGCGACACCGAGTGCGGTGTCCAGTGTCATAGCTGCCGGAACATCGGCCGCGGCCATGCATTTGAAAATCGTCCAGACCTTATTCCGCGCGATGAGGTGGCGCTGTCGGGGGCTGTTCCACCCCACGGTTGCGGCGCCCACGTGGAGCGACCGCGCCTCAGGCGCGAACCCACATCCCCAGCCACGAAGGCGAGCGCGCCAGGCAAGGTCGACATCCTCGTAGTAGGCGAAGAACTGACCGTCGAAAGCGCCGACGTCGGCAAGCATCGCGGCGGAATAGAGTGCGGCGCCGCCGCTAGGGCCGAAGACCGGCCCGCCGTTCATCGCGTTCGGCGCGCATCCGCCGAGACGATTCCAGGCGATCCCGGCGCGGTCGAGTCCGATCCCGGCCGCGTCGATCCTCTCTCTGCGATGGTCGAGTTGCAAGGTCGCGACCATGCCTGGACGATCTCCCACGTGTGCGGCCGCGAGCGCGGCCTCGGACCACCCCGGATCGACGAAGCAGTCATTGTTAAGCACTGCCCGCCACGGAGCGATTCCTCGACGCAAGCCAAGGCTCGCCGCAGCGGCAAAGCCGACGTTTCTGTCGAGCGAGATCAGTCGCGCCATTGGCAGGCGACCATGCACGATCGATGCGGATCCATCAGTCGAGCCGTTGTCAACGATCAGAACCTCGGTGCGCACACCAATCTGTGCGCCGAGACAGTCCAGGCACTCGCCCAGCATCGTGCCGCCATTCCAGTTGACCACGACGACCGACAGATCCGGCTTCACCGCCGCGATTATCGGTCGCGGAATCCCGGGGTTCGGATCGGTGCGCGATAGAATCGGAAGCGTGGCAGAAGAGAGCGCGAACCAGACGGCGCCGGAGGTCACCGCGTCGGAAGGGGTGGAGACCGGCGCGACGGCGCCCGTCGACCGGGCGGAGGAGTACCTGCGCCTCGCGCAGCGGGCTCAGGCGGACCTGGCGAACTATCGGCGACGAGTCGAGCAGGAGCGGGATGAACTGCGCGCGCAGATCCGGAACGACACGCTCCTCTCCCTCCTTCCCATCCTCGACGATTTCGAGCGGGCGACGGCGGCGATCC
The DNA here is from genome assembly GCA_016875715.1 of Chloroflexota bacterium. Classification (GTDB taxonomy): domain Bacteria; phylum Chloroflexota; class UBA6077; order FW602-bin22; family FW602-bin22; genus VGOZ01. The sequence continues at coordinate 5,324 of VGOZ01000081.1, forward strand.
CCGCGGAGGCGCGCGATCTGCCGTGGGTTCAGGGGATGCTCCTGATCGAGCGGAACCTACGCGGTGTTCTCGAGCGAGCGGGTTTCGAGCGGATCGAGGCGCTCGGGAAGACTTTCGATCCGTGGGAGCACGAGGCGATCATGGCGGACGAGACGGGGAATGAGGTGGATGAGACTGTTACAGCCGTGTTCCGTCCCGGTTACAGGGTGAATGGTCGCGTCGTGCGGCCGGCGCAGGTCACGGTCGCCCGGCGCCTCGCCTGATTCCCCGGCAATCCGCGCGGATTCTACCCGCAGGCCTGCTCTACGTCGCGCTCGGCGTCGGGTTGTTCTCGACGAGCCCGGTACTGGCGCGCTGGGCGTTGCCCTACTCGCCGTTCGAGGTCACCTTCGGGCGCATGGCCATCGGCGCGGCGCTGGTCCTGATGCTCGCCCGGGTGATGGGAGTCGGAGTCGGTCTCCGGTTCGTCGAATTGCCCCGGTTCGCGCTCTATGGCCTGACCACGGCGGGGCACTTCCTGCTGTACATCTGGTCGCTCGAGTTCACCACTATTGCGCATTCGCTCGCGTTCGTTTATACGGCGCCACTGTTCGTCACGTGGTTCAGCGGGATCTTCCTTGGCGAGCATCTTCCGTCTCGCGCGCTGCTGGGGATCCCCGTCGTCCTGTTGGGCGTCGTCCTGCTCACCGGCTTTGAGCCTCGGTTCGACGCACGCATGGCGCTGGGCGACCTGATGGCCCTCGGCTCGGCAGCGTGTTTCGGGATCTACTCGGTCGCCGGCCGTCGCGAGCGCGCGCGGCAGTCGCTGCTCGGCTACGCAGGAACGGTGTACCTTGTGGCCGCGATCTGGCTCCTTCCGTTTGCGATCGTCACGAGCGAGGGATGGCAGGGCGTATCCCCGACGATCGCCGTCGCAGTACTGGGCATCTTCCCCCTGGCGATCGGGCACACGCTGTACAACGCGAGCCTGCGCCGCACGCATCCGACCTACGTTAATCTCATCGCTACGCAAGAGGTAACGGGCGGCGTGATTCTTGGGGCCGTCCTCCTCGGGGAGTGGCCCGCTGCGCTCGAAGCGGTGGGCGCGGCCCTGCTCATCTGTGGTGTCGCGCTTGTGCTCGTCCTGGGTGAGCGTGGGCGCCCGGCGGCATCACCGTGATGATTGTCGGCACAGCGCTCGTCCGCCTGCGCCTTCCCGAGAACGGGTCTCTGAAAGGGAAGCGGGCCGTGATCCGCTCCCTCTGTACCCGCCTTCAGAATGAGCTTAGGGTTGCCGCGGCCGAGGTGGACGACCACGATCTGTGGCAGGTCGCCTCGATCGGCATCGCGTGCGTCAGCAACTCGGGAAGCCACGCGGAGGCGCTGCTCGGCGCCGTCGAGCGTCTCATCGCCGGTTCTCACCATCCGATCGAGCTCGTTTCCTTCGAGCGGAGCATCGACACAGAATAGGCACGTCCTGTCATTGTTCGACCGCGCCGGCAGCCATAGAATTGCGCGTCCTCGCCGCCCGCGGCGACTCGACAGGGGAGCCCTCTTGCGGATTCGCATTGCTGGCGGGCATCAGATTGCGACACGCGATGGCGGTCCGACCTCGATCCTGATCGACGATCACATCGCCCTCGATACCGGTGGCATCTGTCAGGCCCTGGACATACCAGCGCTCTGCCAGGTCGATACGGTTCTGCTCACGCACCATCACTTCGATCATCTGCGCGATCTTCCGGGCCTGGGGTTGATCGCGCTCGACACGGGTCGATCCATCGACGTGTATTGCACTGACCTCGTGCGCGCCATGCTCACGTCATCCATCATCAACGACGCGATCTGGATCAACCTCTTTGCGGGCCTCGATCCGAACGCGCCGACGTTCGTCCATCATCCCGTCACCCCGGGCGTCCGGTTCAGACTCGCCGGATATGAAGTCCTTCCGCTTGAGAATCGCCATCATCCCGTGCCTGTGTGCGGGTTCGAGTTCCGGACCCCCAGCGGTCGGCGATTCGCGTATACCGGCGATACCGGGCCCGGGATCCGCGATCTCTGGCCTCTGATCCGGCCGGACGTGCTGCTCACGGAGGTGACCTGGCCGAACGCGCGCACGCCGATCGCTCGTCTCGCGGGCCATTTGACACCGGAACTACTGTCCAACGAACTAGAGTCGTACCGAGAGGTTCACGGCGGTCTGCCGGATCAGGTGTACGTCTGTCATATCAATCAGATCTGGGAAGGGGACGTGCGGCGCGAACTGTCCGACCTCTCCCGGCACCTCGGGGTCGAGGTCCGCATCGCGGTCGAGGGCACGCTAATCGATCTTTGAGATGTCTTCGGCAGGCGATCGGCGGCATTCTGATCATCGGGCTCCTCAGCGTTTCGTGCCTTCCCGATATCCCGACCCCCACGCCGGCCGAATTCGGCAGCCGCCCCCTGATACCGGTGCCCCAGAAGGTGATCGACGCGGTGCCGACACCGCCGCCTGGACTTCTGCCCGGCGTCCCGCGTGCCAACCCGGGCGCTTCGGCAGGCTACCCGGAGCCCACGCCAGGGCCCAGCCCCACAGTTCGGGTGCTTCCGACCTCTCCCGGCGCTTATCCCGGCCCGAACTTTGGTGCTGAGCCTCCGCGCTCGATTCCCCCGGCCCCCGGTTTCGCTACGCCGGTGCCGGCACCCGGCGCAAGCAGCTCGTCCGGCGCACCGGCACCAGCCGTCCCCGCCGCACCGGCCCCGGCGGGCGTGCCGGTCCAGACCCCCACGCCCCTGATTGTCGGCGGGGTGGTCGTCCCGGTGATCGCCCCGGCGGAGACTGCCACGCCGACACCGCCCGGCCAGTTGCCGACGATCGGCGGCGCCGCGACGCCGGCCAGTGGAACAACCACCGGACCCGGTTCCTATCCTGGGCCCAGGCATTCGCCAACGCCCGTTCACGTCACGCGGAAGAATTGCCTACCCTATCCCAACGGTGTCCCAAGGACTCAGTGCGACTGAGTGAGCGGTCGGACGCACCTGAACCGCCTGGCTTTTGCACCCGTTCGCCCAATCTCAATGCATCGCGGCCTGGTGCTCGCTCTTTTCCTGCTAGCGAGCGGATGTAGCCCGGCGCTCGATCTCCATTCGCATCAGGAGCGGGTGACCCGGCTCACCGCAGCGCCTGAGGTGGGTGCATGCACCGGTGGCCTGTTCACTGCCGGGAGGAACGGCCTCAGCGCTCTCGAACTCTGGATAGACGGACGGGGCGATTCACCCATCCCCGTGCATCTCTACGCCGCAGGCGCCGACCGGCCGCTCGCATCCGGAATTGTTGCGGCGGAGACGGGGTGGGCGCGATTCACCTTTTCCCGGGTGGCAAGTTCAGGCGGTCGGTCCTTCGCCCTCTGCGTCGAGACGGTCGGCCCGGACGTGCGCCTTGGCTACGCTCACGATCTGACCAGGATCGATCAGCCGAGGTTCGAGAACGGTCGTCCGGAATCGGGCGCGCTGGCCATCCGGGCCTTCTACGAGGCGACGCCAACAGACGTCGTGCTTGCCGCCTGGCAGGCCGCTCATCGCCTGCCGCTGGTTGCGACGCTGGCCCTCCTCTTCGGCCTCGGCCTCCCGCTCAGTCTCCTGGCTGCCGGCGGCGATCGTCGACAGATCGATGTGCTCGCCGCGGCGCCGGGATTGGGCCTGCTGACCGTCTCGGGGCTGTGGTGGGTGACCGCGCCACTCGGCGCTGCGGCTTCGACCGGTGCGACGCTGGTGGTCGCCATCGTCGGTTGGACAGCCCTTGCGGTGAAGTCCGTACGAGAGTCCGCCGGAGTCCCGTCGGATCATCGAGAACCGGTCGACGCGCCCTTGGCGCGCGTGGTGCTCGGCACCGTCCTGGTGATCGTGGTCGGTGCTGCGATCGCCTCGCGTCTCGCGCTGATTGCCGATCTCTCGTTGCCCGCCTGGGTCGACGCGATCCACCACACCTATCTGATCGGCCTCCTCTCCGCGCGCGGCGTCCCGACCGACTACGGCCCTCTGCTCGGATTTGGACCGTTCACGTACCACTTCGGGCTCCACGCCGCCGGCGCGACCGTCGCTCGTCTGATGAACGCGGACCCGGCCGATTCGCTTCTCGTGCTCGGACAGATTCTCGCCGCGCTGAGCACGCTGGCCGCCTACGTGGTGGTACGATCGCTCGGCGGCACCGTGGGCGGAGGTGTCATTGCCGCGGGGATTGCTGGCCTGGTGTCGATCCTGCCGGCCTACTACGTCAGTTGGTCGCGGTACACCCACCTCGCCGGGATCATCGCCGGGGCGTCGGTGCTTTGGCTCTTGTCCCGCGGGATCTCTTCGCGCTCGCGGGCCATCGCGCTCGGCCTCGCGCTGGCCGGTCTTCCGATGGTCCACCCTCGGCTGGCAATCCTGACGCTACTCGCTGGACTCGCGATGGTTCTCCTATCTGGCCAGTTATGGCGCGTCGCCAGCCAGTGGCGTCAGGCGACTCTGGTTGCGGCAATCGCGGCCGCTGTCGGTGCCGGATGGGTCACCCGCGTCGCGACGTCGCTGGTCGGCCGCATCAGTGGCGGTGGCGATGAGGTGGCGACCGCCAACGCGATCAACCTGTCTGTGATCGAAACGGGCCACGATCGGGTCCTCTATCTCGGAGCGCTGGGAGCGATCGCCGCTGTGATTGCGCTGCGCTGGCGGGTGGGGGTTGGGGTACCGCTCTGGGCGGGAGCGGCGTTTGTGGCGAGCGATCCGGGGCGCTTCGGTCTGTCGGGCGGATATCTGATCGGGACACCGGCGCTCGTGATCACGCTATGGCTTCCGATGGCCGCGATCCTGGGCCTCGCGATCGGCGATCTGGTCCGCCGCGTCCCACCGCTGTGGCCCGCGCTCGCGTGGCGTGAGCCAACCGTCGCGGCACTCGCATGCGCGATCGCGCTCGCCCTCAGCGGTCCCGCGTATGCGACCCTGAACGCGGTCACAGTCCAGGCTACGCCGTCCGATCGCTTGGCCCTCGATCGGGTCGCCGCCCATCTACCACCGGGCGATACCGTGATTGTGAACGGCTTCCTCTGGCAGTTCGGGACGTATGCCGGGGCTGACGCGGGTGCGTGGATCGGCGTGCGCACGCCGGGGCGTGCGATCGTACCTCCGGCGATCCACGGTCTGGCTCCACCCGAGCACGCGCGGTCGATCGCTGCGGAGACCCGCGAGGCGGTCGACGCGAGTGAGGACGTCGACCGCCTGGTGTCGTTCGCCCGAAGACGGGGCGCGCGCTGGATCTTCGTCGGCGAACGTGGCGGCACGATCGACGCAGCCGCGGTCGAGGCTCATCCGGGGGTAAGGCTCGTTGAACGGGTGGGCGGCGCACGTCTCTTCCGGATCGAGGGAGGCTGAGGGCCATTCCTATAATCGCGCCTGGCCCTGGGCGTGGCGGGCGTGGCGGAGGGTGACGGGTGCGCATCGGCGTTCTCGGTGGGGGCGCACTGGGGCTGACCGCGGCGTATCGATGCGCGCGCGCCGGCCACGCTGTGACGCTGCTGGAGCGGCAGGACCTTGTGGGCGGACTCGCGGCCGGGTTCAGGCTCGGCGACGCGTGGCTGGAGCGGTTCTACCACCATCTCTTTGAGACCGATCGTGACATCGTCGCGCTAATCGACGAGCTCGGCCTGAGTTCGCGGCTGTGGTGGAAGAAGCCCGTGACCGCGGTCCTCTACCGTGGCCGGAGGTATCAACTCGACGATCCGGCATCGGTGTTGCGATTCTCCCCGCTCGCGCCGGTCGATCGCGTCCGGCTCGGCGCAGCACTTGCCCTCCTGAAGTTGACGCCCAGCGCGCGACCGTTCGAGCCCTTCACGGCGAATCGCTGGCTTCGGACGGCGATGGGAGATGCGGTCTTCTCGACTGTATGGGAGCCCCTTCTGCGGGCGAAGTTCGGCGAGTTTCACGATCAGGTGTCCATGGCCTGGTTCTGGGCGCGCGTGTACTGCCGGACGCCCCGACTCGGATATCTCCGTGGAGGATTCCAGACCCTCTACCTGGCGCTCGCGGAGGCGGTTCGCGAACGGGGCGGCGAGATACGGCTCAACGCCGAGGTGGAGTCCATTGCCAGCGAAGGCGGAACCGTCGCAGTAACCGTCAACGGCCGGATAGAGCGGTTCGATCGCGTCGTGGCGACCCTGCCGACGCGCCTTTTTGCCCGGCTCGCGCGCGGTCTGTCGGAGGACTGGCTGACGCGGCACGATTGGGGTGACTGGCTCGGCGCCCACTGCGCCATCCTGGGTCTCCGACAACCCCTGACCGATATCTACTGGCTTAACGTGAACGACCCCGGCTACCCGTTTCTGGCGCTGGTCGACCATGCCAACTTCGCGGAACGGGACGATTACGGCGGCCTGCATCCCGTGTATCTCGGGAACTACCTTCCGATGTCGTCGCCCCGCTTCCAGCAGACCGATGACGAAGTTCTCACGGAGTACATCCCGGCGCTCCAGCGAATCAATCCCGCCTTCGATCGATCGTGGATCGAGACGATGCACGTCTTTCGTGCGCCGTACGCGCAGCCTGTGGTCACCCGCGAGTTCCCCGCACGGATTCCTCCCCACACCACGCCGCTGCCCGGCGTCTACCTCGCCAATATGTTCCAGGTCTATCCCCAGGATCGCGGCCAGAACTACAGCGTGCGTATGGCCAATCGCGTCGCGCAGATGGTGCTGAGGTCAGCAGCCGCTTCAGGATGACGACATTCCGGCCGGCGCTCGCTGGCAGCAAGGAATGTGGTCCGGCGATTGGCGATCGACCGCGACGAGCAGGCGCACGATTTCCAGGCGTGCCGCGTTGTTCTGGTTCACGATAGTCAGCGTCCCGGACTCCTTGACCATCCCGATCCCCGATGCGTACCAGCGCTCGACGCCGGCAAGCGTTCCCTCGCGCGGCAGTTGCATCATCACAACGCGGACCGCCTCAAACCTCCCCAGCGGCGTCAGGACGAGGCCGGTATTCTGGACACGGTACCACTCGGCTGGCCGTTCACCGGCCCGAGCGGGTGCCCACCGCCACTGATCCCCGACCTGAAGCCGCGTCCGCAGCAGGACGAGCGGAGGGTCACGAGCCAACTGCTCCCCGCCGCCTGTGAACGACACGGGCTCCACGATCGAATCGCCAATGCGATAGAGGATCTGGGCGTGGACGATCTGGTCGTCCATACAGGTCGAAATCAGATGCAACCGATCGCCGTCGGCATCTGTTTCCAGTCGGCAGACCGCCATGACAGTCGTCGCCTGTTCGACCACCGGACCGGTAATCCGGGTCTCGTAGACCCAGCGGTTCCCGAGCGAAAGCGGAAAGAGCGAGGCCGGATCGGTCTCATCAACGTTCTGTGGCGAATTACACCCGAAACCGGCGACCACGAGCAGGCCGGCCGCAAGACACGCGAGTTTCGCCACGGCCTATCCCTCGCCCGCGGCGACATTGTCTGCAAGTGGACCCAGGACGCGATCGCGCGCGCGCCGCGCGATCGATGCCTCGTTCGGATAGGTCAGGCGATCGACCGCGTCATCGATCGGAACCCACTCGACCAGGTCGTACTCCTCATCGTGGAGCGATAGGTCTCCTCCGGCTGGTTCCATCAGGAAGTAATGCACCCTCTTGTGGATCCGGGTGCTGCGGGCCGTGAAGTAGTACTCGATCGACCCCAGGCTATCGACGATGTGGGGGAGGACGCCGGTCTCCTCGCGGACCTCCCTTATGGCTGTCTCCGACAGGGATTCTTGTCCGTCCGGCGTGCCCTTGGGCAGGCCCCAGGTGCGCGCCTTGCTGCGCCCAACAAGGATGATCTCGAGACCGCGCGTGCCGGGGCGCACGATCACCCCGCCGGCCGATATGGCTTCGCTTGTCTTGCGCTGAGGGGCCCTGCGACTCGATCCCTTCACCGAGACGCCCTGGCAGCGGCGAGCATCGAAGCCGCCTGGGCCACAGATGCGCTGCCCGCTCCGAACATCGCGGCTAGCTCCTCCACGCGATCCTCGCCTTCCAGCGCATCTACGCGCGTCACAGTTCGGTCGCCGTCCGTGACTTTGCGGATGCGCAGATGGGTCGAGGCGAAGCACGCGACCTGAGGCAAGTGTGTCACACACAGTATCTGATGATCGCGCGAGAGCTCCCGCAACTTCTGGCCGATAACGTGGGCCGAACGACCGCCGACGCCTGAATCCACCTCATCGAACACGAGCACCGGGGTCGCGTCCGCGGCTGCCACGGCGATCTTGAACGCGAGCATCACCCGGGCGAGTTCACCCCCAGAGGCGATTCGCTCGATCGGCCGGGGTGCTTCCCCAGGGTTCGGACCGAAGAGAAAGATCGCGTCATCGAAGCCGGTCGAGTCGAAGGCGAGCCGGCCACCATCGACCGCCGGCGCCCCGAACGGATCCTCACGGACGACGAGCTTGATCTGGAAGTCCGCGCCGGGCATGCGCAGGTCGCCGAGTTCCTGAATCACCCGGCGTCCGAGCGCCACTGCCGCGCTGGTGCGCGCCAGATGGAGTGAGGACGCGACACCGCCGATCTCGTGAAGGAGTGCCGCCTGCCGGACTTCAAGACTCGCGCGCCGATCCGCGCGCCCCTCGATGCGTTCCAGACGTTCCTCAACCTCGGCCGCGAACGCCAGGACGGCGGCGAGGTCTGGAGCGTACTTGCGTTTGAGAAGCGCAAGTCTCGACAGACGCTCGTCGATCGCTTCGAGGCGCGCTGGGTCCGAATCGATCCCTTCTCTGTACCTGCGGATGGATCGCGCGAGATCGCCGACCGCCTCGGCAAGGTCCCGGGCGCGCTCGGCGAGGTGATGTCCCGCGGGGTCGATCGCGGCCAGCGCCGTGAGATCGACGCATGCCTCTGCGAGGAGATCGGTCGCGGGACGGAATCCATCAGCATCCTGTAGGAGCGCGACTGCCTCAGCGGAGCGAGCAAGCAGTGTTGCCGCGCCGGCCAGGGTGCGACGCTCCCCTTCGAGGCGTACGTCCTCACCCTCGTCCGGCGCGCACTGGCGGATCTCTCCCACCTGAAAGCGGAGCAGGTCGGCCTCGCGGGCCAGATCACGGTTGTCGCGCACGAGATCGACGATCTCCTGGCCGACGGCGCGATATTCGGTGACCAGGCGAGCCAACTCCGCGCGCCTCTCGCTCAGGCCGGCCGCGGCGTCGAGGAGATCGAGACGGACGGCGGGGCGCGCGAGCGCGAGCGACTCGTTCTGACCGTGGATGTCGGCGAGATACGGGGCGATCCTTCCCAGTCCGGTGAGGGGCACGGCGCTGCCGTTGACACGGGCGACGCCGCGACCCTGGGCGGTCATCTCCCTGCTGATGATGAGCGCATCGTCCTCCCACGGCAGGCCCATATCCTCCAGGATCGGCGCGAGAACGGGGGCCGCCTCGAATACCCCTTCGATGCGCGCCGATGAGGCACCAACGCGCACGACGTCGGAGGTCAGCCGCGCGCCGAGAAGCGCGCCGAGCGCATCGATGACGATTGACTTCCCCGCGCCGGTCTCCCCCGTCAGGACATTGAGGCCCGGGCCGAACTGGATCGTCGCCCGGTCGACCACCGCGAAGTCGACGATGGACATCTCACGCAGCATCGATCGAAACCCCTGGATCGGCATCGGGGCCTGATCGCGCCAGGTGGAGGAAGAACTCGCGGTTTCCGGCAGGACCCAGGATTGGAGAAGGCGCGAGACCGCGGATGCGCCATCCGAGGTCGCGGGCGGACGCCTTCACCGCCTCGACGACGCACGCGTGCACCTCAGGATCGCGGACGACTCCACCCCGCGCGACTTCGGCGCGTCCGGCTTCGAACTGAGGCTTCACCAGGCAGACGATCCACGCTTCGGTGTCGTCGAGCCACGACGAGAGTACGGGCAGGACCAGGCGCAGCGAAATGAACGAGACGTC
>VGOZ01000082.1 GCA_016875715.1 Chloroflexota bacterium
CAGCGGACCGACGGAAAGTTCACGGCCACGCTCGAAGGCGTGATGAGGATCAAGGGGGTTGAGAAGCCGGTCAGTTTCACGGTCACCGGCTCGCTCGACGGCGGCACACTGACGGGCACGGCGAAGGGCGAACTGAAGATGACTGACTTCGGAATCACCCCGCTCAAGACGATGGACATCCTGTGGGTTGAGGAACTGGTACGGCTAGAGGTCACGTTCGCGGCAATCGCGGCGGGATAGAGCCGCCAGGCGGGTCAGTCCTCGGCACCGCGATGGGCCCTGGCCCCCGCATATAGTCGGCCACGATGGCGCCCAGGCTGAAAGATCGCGTCGCGATCGTGACCGGGGGCGCGCAGGGCATCGGCCGCGCCTACGCCGAGGCACTTGCGGGAGAAGGGGCCGCGATCGCGATCGTGGATACGCGCCGCGAACGCGCCGAGGAGACTGCGGCCGTCCTTCGCGCCATTGGTGCCCGAGCGATCGTCTGTGTCGCCGATGTCGCGAAGCAGGACGAAATGGACGCGGTGGCGCGCGCGACCTTCCAGGCATTCGGTCGCATCGACGTGCTGATGAACAACGCCGCGATCTATCACGACATGAACATCGGCGATCAATCGCTGGAGTACCTTCGGCAAATGCTCGACGTGAACCTCCTCGGGATTCTCGTCTGCGTCCGCGCGGTGTTCCCGACGATGAAGGCGCAGCGTTCCGGATCGATCATCAACATCAGTTCGGGAGCGGCATACCCGGATCGCCTGGGTATGGCGGGGCGCGATCTGGAGACCGTGCCCAGCTTCGCCTACGGCCTGGCGAAGTCCGGCGTCGTCTACTACATGAAGTCGATGGCGCGCGCACTCGGCCATTACGGCATCCGTGTGAACGCGATCGCCCCCGGCGTGACGATGACCGAGGCGACTCGCAAGATCGTCTCCGCGGGCATCATCGACCGATTGCGGAGCGCCGCCGCCCTGGGTCGCACGCTCGAACCGACCGATCTGGTCGGGACAGCCCTTTACCTTGCCTCGGACGACAGCGCGCTGATGACGGGGCAGACCCTGTCTGTGGACGGCGGCGTGGCGATGCTTGGCTGAGCGGCGTCAGGCGCTGGTCGGCATCACCAGCAGGTCGGTCAGCGCCCGGATCGAGGGTGCCTCCTCTACCGCGTCCATGAAAGAGCGGACCGCCGTGGCGCGCGCCGCGCCCGCGCTGGGAGTCGCCAGGTCATTGAATTTGGCGACGATCTCGTCGTACGTGACTGGATTCTCGGGGCACCCGCGCGCGTAGTCGACCCTCTCGCTGAACATTCGGCCGTCCCGGGTCTGGACCTCGACGATCGTCGCGTAGATCTCCGGGAAGGTTCGGTCGAGGTCGTCATCGGCAACAACGCGGACGTTGTTCGCCAGGAGTCCGATCTCCGCATCGGAACGACGATCGTGGAGGATATCGTCGATCGTGACGCGGCGATCCCGCACCGCGATCGGGAGCACATACTGGGCGCAGTGCGACTTCAGTTCGTTGTTGTCGATCAACTTCGTGCCGTTGGTCGGGAAGCGGAGGTCGATCGCCCGAATCTGGCCCGGCCCGAGATCGTGCGTGCGGAGGATGCTGAGCAACGCGTCGAGACCGGGATGGAGGAATGCGCAGCACGAGTAGAGTTTCACCGCGAAGCCGGTGATGAGGAAGTCCTCGCCGATCGCGCGGGTCAGTTCGTGAGGTCGGCCCCAGACGCCATCGCTTTGCCGCTCGGAGAACGCGCCGAAGATGTTGAACCGGCCCTCGAAGATATCAGGCGGGCCGCCGAACCCGTGCGCGGCGAGGAGCGCGGCGGTGGTGCCGTTCCGCGCCGCGATCCCGGGGTTGAACGGCCGGGAGTGCTCGGTCTCATCGGTCTCCCAGGCGAGCAGGCCGGACGCCTGGGTGCCACAGAGGCCGAGCGCCCACCGGAAGGTCGCGTCGTCGAGACCGAGGAGGCGCGACGCGGCGGTGCAGGCGCCGAACGATCCGGCTAGACAACTCGGGTGCATCCCCCGCCGATAGAGGGCGGTGGGGTCGATCGCGTTAGCCACGCGGCACGCCATATCGACCCCGGCGACGATGGCGCTCATGAACTCGCGTCCGGTGACATTCGCCCGCTCCCCCACCGCGAGAGCAGTCGGGAGGACGATGGCCAGGCCGTGCATGATCGCACCGGGGTGGTGGGGCTCGACATCGCAGTAGTAGCCGAGCGTCCCGTTAACCAGGGCCGCCTGCACCGCGTTGGTCTTGAATCCGCCGCCGACAATCGACGACTCCGCCGTCCCGCCCTGATCGCGCGCGTAGCGCATGAAAATCTGTCCGGCCGGGTAGCGAGGCGACGACGCCTGGAGGATCGCGCCGAGCGTGTCGAGGGTCAGGCCGCGCGCGATCGTGCGCACGGACTCCGGAATCGCCATAAAGTCGACGTCGCGGGCGTGGCGGACGACTCGGTCGATGAGCGAGCCGGCCGCGGGACTCATCGACGATCCGCCGGCGGCGCCGGCGTCACCACGAACTTCGGCCGTCCCTCGAGGAAAGCGGTGATGTTTTCCACCGGATGGATCGCCATGCGTTCGATCCCCCGGTCGGTAACCCACGCGACGTGCGGCGTGACGACGACATTGTCGAGCGTCAGGAGCGGCGAGTTTGCGGGGAGCGGCTCGGTCTGGAAGACGTCGATTGCCGCCCCGGCGATGCGACCCGCCGTCAGTGTCTCGTAGAGAGCGCCCTCATCGACCAGCGCGCCGCGGCCAGCGTTCACAAGGTACGCGGTCGACTTCATCAGCCCGAGTTCACGTGCGCCGATGATGTGCCGTGTGCGATCGGAGGCACGCAGATGGAGCGAGATGATGTCAGATCGGCGCAGCAGGTCATCCAGTGCGACCAGTTCGACACCCAGGCGATCGGCGCGACGCGTATCGTGGGTCAGGCTCCACCCGACCATTCGCATGCCCAGCGCCCGAATCGCCGGGGCGAGTTCCTGGGCGATGATACCCAGCCCGACGAATCCAAAGGTCTTGCCGCGCAGTTCAATGCCCGGGATGTGCCGCCACTGCCCCTGCCTCAGCGCGTTGTGCATAGGAATGAGGTTCTTCGCGATCGCGAGCGTCATGAGCAGGGTGTGTTCGGCGACCGAGACCGTGGGCGCGGTGGGGGTGTTCGAAACGACGACGCCGCGTCGAGCCGCAGCAACCAGATCGATATTGTCGGTACCCGTGCCCATCACCGTCACGAACTTCAGTTCCGGCAGGGCGGCGAACACCGCGTCCGTGAACTTGGAGTAGGCCCGGACATTGATCGCTGCGGTCGCGCCACGCATCCGCTCGATCAACTCCGTTTCGGATTGGTGGCGGGTCGAGTGGAGCGCCACCTCGCCCCGAGCGCGCAGGGGCGCAAGCGCGGGATGATCGTCCTGATAGACAACCGGGAAGTTGTCCGGGATCGAAAAGCGCAATGCCCACCTCCTGGCCGCACAGTGTAGGCTGCGCAGCGCGCCGAGGAGGCCACCGGCGGTCGCTACGCACGCTGCGTCAGACGGCGGAACTGTCTGGCGCAGGCCGACCTCCGCTTCACTCTTCCGAGGCGGCGGGAGGGGTCACGGTAAGGGCGTCCCCACTAGCCAGCCAGCGCCGCAGCGGCCCAGACCCTCACCCTCCGCTCCGCTCCACCCTCCCCCGCACCGGCGGACCAGAGATATCCGCCTCCCACCGGCGAGCACCCCGAATCGCGGGCGGCCGGCCAAAACCGTGGTAGGCTGCGCCACATGAAGATCCTGCTCGCAACCCACACGCTGCGGCCTGTGTATGGCGGCCCCGAGGCCATCACCACTCCCGAAACGCGCCGCCACGTGATCGCCTGGTCGCGCCGTCGCGGCTTCGACGGCATCGAGGTCGGCGCCTGGTGGTTTGACTTCGCGACGGCGCCCATCGGGGAACTGCGCGCGCTGCGCGATCAGATGCACGATGCCGGCCTGGAGATGGGCGGGTTCAACTGCTTGCGCAGCAGCGTGGTCCATCCAGCAGTGCGCGAGGAGAACCGCCGCGCGCTGACCCGCGCGGTCGAGGCCGCGGCCGCTGTCGGTGTGCCGTTCGTCTCCATCTCCTTCTCGATGGCACCCGATCTGGTCCAGTTGCCCTTCGACCGCATTCGCGGCTGGATCTACTCGCCTGGCGGCAGCCGGGGTGCGCCGGACTCCGAGTTCACGGAGACCGCCGCCCTCCTGAAAGATCTTGCTCGGCAGGCGGCTCCGCACGGGGTGAGCATTGCAATCGAACTGCACAACTGCAGCCTGGCGGACACAAGCGCGTCGCTCCTTCGCCTGTTGGGCGCCGCGGGCGAGCCGAACATCAGCGCGAACCCCGACCTGGGTAATCTGGTCTGGGGGTACGAGACACCGGAAGAGCGATGGCAGGACGCGATCGTCGCCCTCGCCCCGCACGTCCGCTTCTGGCACGTCAAGAACGTCCAGCGCGTCCACCTGCCCGAGTTCCGGCGCGCCGCGTTCGTCGCATCGACGCTGGAGACGGGCGAAATCGATTACCGCTGGTGCCTGGCGCGCCTGCGCGAGGCTGGGTTCGACGGGACGATCAGCCTCGAGGGAGCGGGCGGCGGCGACTGGCTCGGCGTCGCCTCGCGGAACAAGGCATACCTCGACGAGATGCTCGGCGATCTCGCCGCGGGCGTCGAACCACACGTGCGCTGAGCGCGACGAAGGGACACGCTATGAGGATCACTGATCTCCGCTGCGCCGTCATCGGCGGCAGCCCCGTCATCCGCATCGTGACCGACGAGGGCATCGATGGCTTCGGACAGATCGAGACGACGAAGCCGTACGTGAAGTCCCAGGTCCTCTACTACCGTGAAGCTGTGCTGGGCGAGGATCCCCGCCTGGTCGAGCGCTGCATGAAGCGGATCCGTCGCCGCGGCGCGTTCAAGCCGTGGGGCAGCGCGGTCAGCGCGATCGAGATGGCGCTCTGGGATGTCGCCGGAAAGGCTGCCGGTGTGGCGGCGCACCGATTGATGGGCGGCAAAGTACGCGACCGGGTGCGCGTGTACAACGGCGGCGTACGGTTCCCAATGGAGGGCTACGGACCAGACGACTACGCCGAGAACATGCGCCGGATGCGCGCCTCGCCTGAGGGGTTCACGATCATCAAACAGGGCGTGGGCTTCCACAGCCCCATGCCGGGGCACGTGCCGAACCTGTTCCTCGGCGAGGTGCAGACCTCTGGGATGGGCGGCAACCGCGGCCTGTTAACCGAAAGAGGGCTCAACCACATCATTGCCTGCGTCGAGGCCATGAAGGACGTGCTGGGCGACGAGATCGGGCTGGCCCTCGACTGTGGGCCGGGATGGATGCTACCCGACGCGATCCGCTTCGCGCGGGCGATCGAACGCCTCAATGTCCTCTGGATCGAGGACATCCTCACCGGAGACTACACACCCCACGTCAGCGCCGCTGAGTACGCGGAGTTGACTCGCTCGACCTCGACGCCGACGCACACGGGTGAGCAGATCTATTTGCGGGAGAACTTCCGCGACCTCATCGAGGGCCATGCCGTCCGTGTCGTGGGGCCGGACCCGGCCGACGTAGGCGGCATCGCCGAACTGAAGTGGATCGCCGAATTCGCGGATATGCATGGAATCCTCATGGCGCCACACGGCGTGTTCGACGGCGTAATTGGCCTTGCCGCGCACGTACAGGTCGCGGCCACACTTCCGGAGAACTACATCGCCTTCGAATACCCGATCGCCCGGCCATCCTGGTGGTACGACATCGTCGAGGGCCTGCCGACCCCGATCGTCCGCGACGGGTTCATCGAGGTGGGTGACCGACCGGGCCTGGGGATCACCTTTCGGGTCGATGCCGCACGCACGCGCCTGGAGACAGAGGACCGCGCATTCTTTGACTGAGCCCGCACTGCGGACGTAGCCCCGTCGAGGCATCGACCAGATCACCCGAGATACTCCCGGAGGCGAGCCGCATACGGCGCGCCCTCGGGCAGGGCATCCGATTTGTCCGCCGGGTCGTCCCCGTCCGCGCGATGAGGCCGCGCTTCGGGCTGTGACCTGCCCGACTCTCATCGTCCAGGGCGATCGGGACGAACTCGGTCCGCTCGCCTGCCTGGAGGAGATTGCGCGCCAGAACCCGCGGGTTGAGATCGCGGTAATTGCGGGTGCCAATCACTCGTTCGGCCGCCAGGAAAGTGAGGCGGTCGCCCGGGCGGTGGCCTGGCTCGACGCGCGGTTGGGATCGGAGGTCAGTCCACCCAGATCGGAGTGAGGCGCGCCACGTATCGGGCGAAGGTTCGGTCCGCGGTGACGATGGAGAGTCCTTCGACCATTCCCTGAACGAGGAGTAGTCGGTCGATGGGGTCGCGATTGAGGTGGGCAAGCGTCTCGATCGCCACGGCGTGCGAGAGCTCGATGGGAAGAAGCCTCATGTCGTTCCGCGCGATCTCGCCGGGGAACCACTGGCCAAGGTCCGACACGATGCCCAACCGACCCGGGCTCGCCTTGATGGCGATCTCCCAGATACTGACCACACTGACCACAGTCACATTCGTGCGCGACTCGAGCGCGCTACGGACGCGTCCGGGTATGCGCTCCGGAGCAGACTGCAGCCAGAGAAGGACATGCGTGCCGAGGTAGAAGCTCACAAGCTCCGCTCGAACTCGTCCAGCACGTCGTCGGGTAGCGGAGCGTCGAAGTCGTCGTGCAGGTGTTGCCGCGCATCGTCCCGAAGACACGTCGCCCTGCGGTTGCTCGATCGGCACGAGGCGCACCATCGGTCGACCGGCACGGGCCAGCGCGCGATCTCCTCACCCGCGAGCGCTCGCGCGACAGCTTCGAGAGTTGCGACTTGGCATCGTGCACATTGACGGCAGGCATGGGTCACCTCATCGAGCCAGTCCCCGCAGAGTGCGCCCGGGAGTAGTGCTGTCTGTTCCCTTCCTATACTCGCCGGGCGCTAGGGTGATGAGATGGCAGTGAAACCGGTCCGGGTCGGCATCGTCGGGTGTGGGGTCATCAGCGGGATCTATCTCAAGAACCGGACGCGGTTTCCCATCCTCGATGTGGTCGCGATCGCCGATGCGCTGACCGATCGCGCTCAAGCCCGATCGCAGGAGTTCGGCGTCCGCGCGATGCCGGTGGACGACCTGCTCGACCGTTCGGACGTGGAGATCGTGCTCAACCTGACCAACCCGCTCGCGCACGCCGAAGTCACCCTGCGCGCAATCGCGGCGGGACGCTCCGTCTTCACCGAGAAGCCGCTCGCCGCCGCACGCGAGGATGGCGCGAAGATCCTCGCCGAGGGCCGTCGCAGGGGCGTGCGGATCGGTTGCGCGCCCGACACCGTGCTGGGCGGCGGCATCCAGACCTGCCGCGCAGTGCTCGATAGCGGAGCGATCGGCGAGCCGGTTGCGGCGGTCGCCTTCTTGGCCGGCCACGGCCCGGAGAGTTGGCATCCCGATCCTGTGCCCTTCTACAAGGCCGGCGCCGGGCCGATGTTCGATATGGGTCCCTACTATTTGAGCAGCCTCGCCACGCTGATCGGGCCGGTGCGGCGCGTTTCCGGCGCCACGCGCATCTCGTTCCCCCAGCGCACGATCACCAGCCAGCCGAAGGCGGGACAGAAGGTCGACGTCGAGGTGCCGACCCATGTCACCGGCGTGCTTGATTTCGTCTCCGGTCCGGTCGGGACGATCGTGACCAGTTTCGATGTCTGGGGGCACAACCTCCCCCGGATAGAGATCTACGGCGCGGAGGGGAGCCTTGCCGTGCCCGACCCGAACACGTTTGACGGCCCGGTGCAGATCCGGCGCGCCGGCGAGCGCGAGTGGCGGGAGGTGCCGATCGCGCACGGCTACCGCGACAACAGCCGGGGCATCGGCCTGGCGGAGATGGCCACGGCGCTCCGATCGGGTCGACCGCACCGCGCCAATGGTGACCTCGCGTACCACGTCCTCGACCTGATGCACGCGTTTCACGAGTCGTCAGCGTCAGGGCGGCACGTCGAGATCACGTCGGGCGTCGAGCGACCCGCACCGCTTCCGCCCGGTCTGCCCGATGGCGTCTTCGATTAGCCGGCGCGTGTGACCGTCCCGGGAGTGGCGATCAACCTGCGCGGCCGTAACGCGCTGGTCACCGGTGCGGGAAAGGGGATCGGCCGGGCGACGGCGCTGGCGCTAGCCCGGGCCGGCGCGGGCATCTTCGGCGTGAGCCGTACCGCCGCGGATCTCGAGGAGGTGGGCGCGGAGGTGCGCGCTCTGGGCGTGCAATGGGGTGCCCTGGCGATCGAGGTTGTCGGTGCCGTATCGGCCGGGCGTGCCGCCAGCGCCGCGATCGCCGCGCTCGGGGATATCGACATCCTGGTGAACAACGCCGGGGTCGCGCGTAACGCCCGAGCGGAGGAAGTGACCGAGGACCTGTGGGATGAGATCCAGAACACGAACGCACGAGGTGCCTTCTTCATGGCCCAGGCGATCGGCCGCCGCATGCTCGCCCGAGGCCGCGGTCGCATCATCAACGTCACGTCGCAGGCAGCGCTGAACGGCCTCGAAGCCCACGCCGCCTACTGCGCAAGCAAGGCAGCCCTGACGCTCGTGACGAAGGTCCTGGCGATCGAGTGGGGACCGCGCGGTGTCACCTGCAACGCGGTCGCCCCGACCGTCATGCTGACGCCGATGGGCACGCGTGTTTGGGGCGATCCAGTGAAGGCCGCACCGATGCTGGCGCGGATCCCTCTGGGGCGATTCGGCGTTCCGGACGATGTCGCCTCGATGATCCTCTTCCTGGCAAGCGACCACGCGTCGTTCATCAATGGCGAGACGATCTCGGTCGATGGCGGCTTCAACGCGCAGTAGAAAGTTGGAACGTGAAACCACGGGTCAACGTCCTCACGCTGGCGACGGACGACATCGAGCGCGCGGTCGCCTTCTATCGCGATGGCCTCGGGTGGGCAACGGAAGGGATCACCGGTGGGACAGGCGACTGGGATCCGGTCGTCTTCTTCGACTGCACGAACGGCACGAAGATCGCACTCTGGTCGCGCCGCAGCATTGCCCGCGACTCCGGCGTGCCGGAGGGGCCACGCGCGGGTACCGAGTTCACGCTCGGCTATAACGTCAACTCGCCGGCCGAGGTCGACGCTGTCATCGCCGACGTGGCGCGTGCCGGCGCGCGCGTCGTGAAGGCGCCGGAGCACACCTTCTGGGGCGGCTACGCCGGCTGCTTCCTCGATCCGGACGGGCACATCTGGGACGTCGTCTGGAACCCGCACCTGCGCGTCGAGGAGTGAGTTCGACTCCGTACGGCGCAATACGCGCCCGCCCGAAAATCACCACACAAACTGCGAGTTCGCGCGCCATCGCGTGCTAGTCTCGGGTGCGGATGACAAAGACACTGATCGTGGCCGAGAAGCGCTCGGTCGCGGATGACTACGCGAGCGCGCTCGGCGAGAAGTTCAGCCCCGGCGAGGGATACCTGGAATCCGATCGGTACGTCGTCTCGTGGGCGGTCGGCCACCTCGTCGGCTTGGCCGAGCCTGAGGAGTACGACGAGAAACTGAAGCGCTGGACGATCGCCAGCCTCCCCATCGTTCCGGACAGTTTTCGGCTCGAACCGGACCCCAAGGGAAGGAAGCAACTCGCGGTTCTCGGCCGCCTCATGAAACGGGAAGACGTACGCGAGATCGTCAACGGATGCGATGCGGGCCGAGAGGGCGAACTGATCTTCGCCTATATCGCCGAGCACGTGGGCGTACGCAAACCGGTGAAACGACTCTGGGTGTCTTCGATGACGCGGGACGCGATCAGAAGTGGCTTCGCGAGACTGCGCGACGGCGCGGAACTCCGCCCGCTGGAGGACGCGGCCCGTTCTCGCTCCGAGGCCGACTGGCTGGTCGGGATGAACGCAACCCGAGCCGCGACCGTCCGCGCGCGTGCTCTGGGCGGCGTCGTCTCGATGGGTCGGGTGCAGACTCCCACGCTCGCTCTCATCGTCCAGCGCGATGCGGAGATCGACGCTTTCCGGCCGGAGACCTTCTTCCACGTCGAGGGTCGCTTCCTCCTGGCCGGCGAGGGGGCGCGCCGGTATCGGAGCCGCTGGTTCTCGGGAACCGAGGAGCGCATCGTCGACCGGGAGCGCGCAGAAGGGATCGCTCGGGTCGCGACGGGCGCGACGAGCCAGGTCGCATCAGTCAAACGTACCGAGCGCCGCGAACAAGCACCGCTGCTCTACGATCTGACGAGCCTGCAGCGCGAGGCAAACCGGTTCGGCCTCACCGCCGCGCGCACGCTCGCCGCAGCGCAGCGTCTCTACGAGGGATCCTCGGCCGGCGCGCTCATCACCTACCCCCGCACCCGCTCGCGCTTCCTGCCTGGAGACCAGATTCCCCGTCTGAAGGGGATCGCCTCCAGCCTCGCAGTCGCCCCGGCGTACCGGACCGCCGCGCAGTACGTCGCTGGCCTCGCGAAACTGCCGTTGGGCCGCGTGGTCAACGACGCCCGGGTCGACGATCATCACGCGATCATCCCCACGGGTGATGCGCCGACCCGCACGCTGAGTGGGGACGATGCGCGCGTCTACGACCTCGTGGTGCGTCGATTCCTCGCCGTGTTCCATCCCGAGGCGCGCTGGGAAGATACCGAGATCGTCACCGAAGTCGCCGGTGAGACGTTCCGCACGCGCGGCCGTCGTCTGGTGGAAGCTGGCTGGCGGGCGGTC
This sequence comes from Chloroflexota bacterium, assembly GCA_016875715.1. Classification (GTDB taxonomy): domain Bacteria; phylum Chloroflexota; class UBA6077; order FW602-bin22; family FW602-bin22; genus VGOZ01. Next base: position 10,744 of record VGOZ01000082.1, read on the forward strand.
TACGATGAGGTGCCGGCGGAGAGCGGCGCCACCGAGGGCAACGAGGAGAACGGCGAAGAGGACGAAAACGCGATCCTTCCCCGCGTCAGCGCCGACGAACGTGGCCGGTGCGAGCTCGCCGAGGCGCAGGAGAAGCAGACTCGCCCGCCTGCCCACTACAGCGAGGCCTCGATCCTCTCGGCGATGGAATCGGCTGGGCGGACGATCGATGACGCGGAATTGCGCGAAGCGATGAAGGACAGCGGCCTTGGTACGCCGGCCACCCGCGCGGAAACGATTGAGAAGTTGGTGCGCGTCGGTTATGTCGAGCGCGTCGGCCGAACGCTGCGCGCGACCGCGAAGGGACGACAGGCGATCGGGCTGCTGGGCGAGAACCCGCTCGTCTCCGCGGAACTGACCGGGGATTGGGAACGGCGCCTGATTCAGATCGAGCGGGGTAGGGAACAGCGCGCGAACTTCATGTCCGAGATCCGCGCGTTCACGGGTGAGGTCGTGGAGCACTTCCGCGGCATCACCGCCACGGACGTCCGGGCGCAGCGCGCGACGGTCGGCCCCTGCCCGAACGGCGATGGCGAGATCCGCGAGAACAGCCGCGCCTACGGCTGCAGCTCCTGGAAGAGCGCCGAGGAGCCTGGTTGTGGCTTCGTGATCTGGAAAGCGATCAAGGGACGCCCGATCTCACCGGGTGAGGCGCGCACGCTCATTGAGAACGGGCAGACCGATCTGCTCGATGGGTTTCGGACCAACCCTCGGCGCGGCCGCCTCGTGCTCATCGATGGCGCGGTGCAACTGCACGACGAGAAGGGGAACCGCCTCGACATCCCCGCGGCGGAGCGCGAGACGATCGCGACCTGCCCCAAATGCGGCGGCGAGATCAAAGAGAACAGCCGCGCCTACGGTTGCTCCTCGTGGAAGAGCCGGGAGGAGACGGGCTGCGGCTTCGTGATCTGGAAGTCGACATCCGGCCACAACGTGACGCACGAGGAAGCCCGCGCGGTGATCGCCGCCGGCCGGTCGCCCGAACTCACCTTCAAGGACCGTCGGAGCACCTTTGCCGGCTATCTCGTCCTCACCGAGGAGCGGGAGGTGAACGTCGAGCGCAGCGATGGGAAGGAAATGCCCGCGCCGTCCCGACGTCGGGTGCCCCGTGCACGGCGCGACGATGGAAACGCGACCGACTCGGGTTCCGGAGCCGCGTCGGCGCCGACTCGGCGCCGGGCGGCGGCCCGTACTACTCAGACGTCGCGCCGTTCCCCTTCCACCTCCGCCACTACGTCTGCGGTGCTCGATACCGTGCCGACGATCGTCCGCCGCCGCGCCCTGCCCCCACCGAGCGAAGGCGAGGACCTCCTGAGTCTCGTGGCGGCGGCGTCTCTCGAGGTGGTGGATCGGCGCGGCAGCGGCGGCGCGCTCTGGGTGATTGGCGGCCAGGAACTGACGGATCTAATGGCTGATCTGGGGCGCCGGGGGCACCGTTTCCTGTTCGCGCCGGAGGGCTCCCGATCGACGAAACGACGCCCCGCCTGGTGGTGCCGCTAGCGTCTCTTCACGGATCGGGGACGATGACGGGCGGGCGAGGTTCCCGCCCGTACCCTCATCCTTCGCTTCGCTCCACCTACTCCCGCGTACGCGGGGGCAAGGGCTATCTGGCCCCCATCGGCCCATGCGCTGCGGGCACAGCGAACGACGGCGCTGCGACGTCGTGATGTCTGCACACGCCGGAACGTCTAGAGACCGGGAGGCTCCCTTGGCAGGCGCGACCGTGCGCGCCACGATCTACCTGGACGCCGACCTCCATCGGGCCCTGAGGGTGCGGGCCGCGGTGAGCCACCGCTCGATCTCGGACATGGTCAACGAGGCGGTGCGGAGCGCGCTCGGCGAGGCATCAGGCGGGACGGAGAGCGCCGTCGCCGAGGCGGTCGCGCCCTACCGGATCCACACCGAGGCATCGACGGTTCCGGCGGGAACGCAGGGGGCGTGGCATGGGCGGTCGCCGAGGGGCGTGCTGAAGTCGTACGGGGCGGCGCCCTCCGAGGCGGATATCGCCGAGATGAGGCGCGAAGCCTGGGGGACATTCGGGCAAGCGTGATCCGTCTCGTCGCGGATACGCCAGCGCTGTTGTGGTGGCTGTACGACGACCGTCGCCTCTCCGCCGCAGCCGCCTGGGCAATGGACGCGGTGGTCCAGGCGTGCGATCAGATCGGGGTCTCGACGATCGTCCTAGCCGAGATCCTCTTCCTCGGCGAGCGCGGGCGTCTCAACGACGATGCGCTTGTCCGTGTGGCCGAGGCGATCGAGCGGCCGGGTGGCGTGTTCCGCGAGATCCCGTTCGATCGGCATTTCGTCCGGTCGATGGCGGCGATCGCACGCGCCGACGTACCGGAACTGCCCGATCGAATCATCGCGGCCACCGCGCGGCATCACCAGGTGCCGCTTATCACGCGCGACGCACGGATCCGCGCCTCCGGAGTCACGACGATCTGGTAGGGCGGCAGGGCTACCGCCAGCGCGCCAGTTTCGCCTGGAACCCCGGCCGGTCGAGGACCGCGCGATTGACGACGCTGCCAGGCGCTTCGCCTCGTGCGCAGGCGAGGATCTGGGCAGTGTTGATCTCCCCCATCGCAATGCTGAGCTCCAGGGTATGCGCCATGGTGTGGGGCGACAGCATCACCTGTTCCATCGCGACGAGCGGGCTACTCAGGGGGAGGGGTTCGTCCTCGAACACGTCGAGACCGGCACCGGCGATCCAACCCTCCTGCAGGGCGCGGATGAGCGCTGCTTCATCGACGATGGGCCCGCGGGCGCAGTTGATGAAGTAGGCAGTCCGCTTCATCAGACGCAGGAGTCGTTCGGTCACAAGGCCGCGCGTCTCGGCGCTCAGGTGCGCGTGGATGCAGACGTAGTCCGATTCGCGAAACAGATCGTCGAGCGACACGAGGGTGACGCTGGCCGCCCGCGCGGCATCGGCGATCGCGTACGGATCGCTGGCGAGCACGCGCATCGCGAACGGCGCGGCCAGACGGGCGAGTTCGGACCCTGTGTTGCCGAATCCGACGATGCCGAGCGTCTTTCCCTGGATCTCATTACCGGCGTGCCCGCCGCGCGATGCCGGATCCCACCGCCCCGCGCGCACGAGACGGTCCTTCGCCGCCATCTGCTTGCCCAACGCCAGGACGTAGGCGAAGGAGGCCGACGCGACCGCGTGCTTCGACGCCGCAGGGGTGGTGCAGAGCGCGACGTCGTGCTCGGTGAGCGCCGCTACGTCGACGCGATCGTAACCGACGCCGGCGCGACAGATCGCGAGCAACCTGCTCGCACCGCTGGCGAGTGACGCGCGGGTCACCGCCGTTCCACCAAGTACGAATGCCTGGTACTGTTTGATCTGGTCGGGGTGGAGATGGTCGACCACCCGCGGCAGGTACGCGATCTCGATCCCCGGCTGCCCGTCGAGACCGCCCAGGCCGATATCGCCCCAGGCGAGCCGCCCGTCCTCGGTGAGGAAGCCGCGGTCGATCCCGATCCGAAACACGCTCATCGCTGGCGCGTGAACTTCTGCAATCCACCCTCGCCGACAACTTCTCCAACGTAGATATCGCCGCGGGAATCGACCCACAGCGAATGGGGCGACTTCTCCTTCTCGTGGGTCAAGACGCTCTGCCACGGCCAGCGGGCGAGGAGCGTGCCATCGAGCATCCGGACTGAGATCTCGGCATACGCGTGCGCGACGTACATCACGTTGTCCCGAATGAAGACCTGCATCGGGTTCTGCCAGTCGCTCCATTCGCCGAGGTAGGCGCCCTCGCGGCTGAACCACTGGATGCGCCGGTTCTCGCGATCGCACACGAGGAGACGGCCTGAGGGGTCGAGCCAAATGTCGTGCGGCAGGACGAACTGCCCCGATCCGGTGCCCTTCTCGCCCCAGGAGAGCACGCGGTTACCGGCTCGATCGTACCGATGGACGCGCTGATTGCCGTAGCCATCCGTGACGTACATCTCGCCGTCAGGCGTTTCGATCGCCTTGGTGGGGCGATTGAACGGCTGTCCAGGTGCACCCGGCGTGGCCGAGGTTCCCCAGGAGCGGAGCCGCCGGCCGTCCTTCGTCCAGTGCGAGACGGTGTGATCGGCGGTGTCGGTGATGAACAACTCATCCCTCGGACTCATCCAGATCCCGTGCGGCGAGCGGAACTGGCCCTCGCCCCAGGTGGAGAGCAGCGCGCCGTCGCGGTCGAAGATCATCACCTGAGCGACCGGCGCGCGCTGAAAGACATACACCCGATCCTCGGAGTCTCCGGTGACACCCTGGGCCACGCCGAGCGCGGTGACGCCCCGTGGCCCGCGCCCCCAGTGGGGATCGACCGTGTAGGTGTACGCGCCCTG